>CAVKRN010000003.1:16891-86408 GCA_963658695.1 bacterium | reverse complement strand
GTGAAGCCCATCGAACTTGCCGATGGTCACTGCCGTTTGCCCTGCCGCCCGAAACGTCGCAAGATCCGTAACAATTTCCATTCTATTCTCTTTCCATCCGCAGGCTCGTCCTGCCGGGCCACGATACACACCTACCAGCAAATGGTTCTAGTGCATCGGTCATCCAATAGCTATCGATATACTAGCGCCGGTCAAATTCCCGCGAATCCGTATCGTGGAACATCTTCGTCGGGAGCGCTCGCCTGCGGCCCTCATCATAATGATACAGGGCGTAAAACACCCCTGTCTCGTCGTACACCCGGATGCGCTCCGTCTGCGGCAGCGCCCCTTCCAGTGCATTCATGCCGGACAGCGCATTGCCGTTTCGAAGATATTTCATATCCTCTGCCCGGATGTGAATGGCCGGCGCATCCATGAAAAACGAATCCACCGGCAGGAGCTTCTCGTCAATGCCCGCCGGTCCCCTTTCGTCCATCAGCGTCTGCAGCTCGCCCAGCGTGAGTGCATCCTCCAAACGGAAAATACCGACTCTGGTCCGCAGGAGATGCTCCATCGCGCCGCCAACGCCCAGCCATTTCCCAATGTCCTCGCAAAGCGTCCGAATGTACGTACCCTTGGAACAAACAACGCGAAGCGTCACATACGGAAGCGCAATGTCTTGCACCTCCAGCTCCGAAATCGTGACCTCTCTGGCCTTTCGCTCCACGGTAATGCCTTCTCTTGCCAGCTCATACAGGCGTTTCCCGTCGCTCCACACTGCCGAATACATCGGCGGAATCTGATGGATGACCCCGGTAAACTGCGCGGCCGCTGCCCGGATTTTCTCTTCCGCAGACGCTGCATCACCGCCCAGCCGTTCCAAAAGCTCTGTATCCGGTACGCTTGTCAAGACGGTGCCCGTCATATCCTGCGTATCGGTCGTAACCCCTAGGCGAAGCCTTGCGATGTACTCCTTATCCCGGTCGGCAATCAGCTCCGCGATCTTCGTGGCATTCCCAAGGCACACCGGCAGCACGCCCTCTGCCATGGGATCCAGCGTCCCCGTGTGACCGATGCGGCGCATATGCACAATGCCGCGCAGCTTCGCCACCACATCGCTGGAGGTAAACTCCGGCTCCTTATTCACCACCAGCATCCCGCAGAAGTGGTTCTCGATTTTCTTACTGTCCATATATTCCATCCATTGCTGTTGGTGTCAAACCGGATCTACGCTACGAAGCAATAATTTCTCTAGTACATCGTTTGCAAAATAACTGGCCTAATAACGCAGAACTTTTTTCTGAGGGTGCGTGTCAAAAAACGTAGGCGTAGCGGGCTACGCTGAGGATTTTTGACACGTGCAATCAGGAAAAAGGGCCAGTTAGTTAGGCTAGTTATTTAAAAATCGATGTACTAGCACCGCACGCCGGCATTTAACTGCTCTTCAATCCGCGGCGAGAGGCTATTGATGATATCATGGCAGGATGCGCTGCAGGTAAATCCGGCCGCTCTTGCATGTCCGCCGCCGCCGTACACCTTGGCAAGCTCTGCCACATTCACCTCCCCCGTCGACCGGAGGCTCACCTTATAGGTTCTCGTCTCCGTTTCGTACATGAAGATCGAGCAGCACACGCCCTCTGTATGCACCAGCTCACTGGCAATCCCGTTCATATCCGAGCTCGTCGCCTGGTAAAATCGCATGGTCCCCCGGTCAATTCGGCTGACAATGCACCGGCCGTCCAGAAACCGGATACTCTCCAGAAGCGCCCGTCCCAGAATCTGCTGCTGGATATAGGTCTTCTCGTAGAAGACCTCGCGGACGATTGAAGAGAAATCAAATCCGTAAGAAATCAGCTTTCCGGCGATCTCCATGGTCTGTTTGCCTGTGTTGGAGTACATAAAGACGCCGGTATCCGTCATCATACCGATGTACAGATTCTGCGCCACTTCCCGGTCAATCCGTTCTTCCTCCATCGTAAGAAACGCCAGCTCGCAGGCACTGCTCGCTGTGGGCACCACCCAGTTCACATCTCCTGTTCCGGGATTGGTCATGTGGTGATCGATATTGATCCGTTTCGCCGCCTTCATGTAAGGATCCAGCGCGTCGCCCAGCCGGTCCCGCTCGCAGTCCAGACAGATAAAGGCATCGTACGGCGGAAGATTTGACGGAATCTCATGCTGAATCCGTTCCGCGCCGATGATGTTATGCTCCAGGGCCTCCGAAAAATGCTCCAGATACACATCCACGCGGGCATCCGGCATTGCCTTCTCCAGATACAGCGCCATGCCCATACAAGAGCCCACGCAGTCTCCGTCCGGCCGGATATGTCCGCTGATGCCGATGGTTCTGCAGTCTTTCACTTCATCCAAAATATTGATCATTCCGCTTCGTCCTCATCCATGTCTTCACCGGCCGCATCGTCCACATAGGCGCTGGTGTCATTGATGTCGATGCCGCGGCTCCGTCTTCCCTCTTCAGAAGCCGCATCCTGTGCCTTTACTTCATCGATTTTATGCGCCATCTCAACGCCGTAGGCGATGGAATCATCCTGCAGGAAGTGAAGCTCCGGTGTGTTCCGAAGGTTCACCTGGTGTGCCAGTTCCCGGCGAATAAAGCCGTTGGCACTCTTTAGCCCCTGCATGGTCTTCTTGCGCGCCTCTTCATCTCCCAGAACCGAAATCCAGACCTTGCAGTTTTTCAAGTCCGGCGCAACCTCCACCTCAATGACCGACGTCATGGGAGAAACTCTTGGATCCTTGATATCCCGGATGATTGCGGCAAGGCTCTTGCGAACCTCGTCGTTGATCCGGCGGTTTTTTACACTGTTTTTTCTCATATTTATTATTTAAATCCTTTACTTATATTCCTCTTTAACACAGGCCGCAGCGCACTGCCCCTGCAATGCACTGCGGCCCATTTATATATGCCTTATGCGTTTTCTCTGGCTTTTCTGGCGGCTTCCTTCTCCTTGCGGGCAATGACCTCCTCGCGCGGAACCTCCACCATCTTGTAGGCCTCGATCTGATCGCCCACGTTCATGGAGTCGAAATCCTCAAAGACAAGACCGCAGTCGTATCCGGCCTTTACTTCCTTTACATCGTCCTTGAAGCGCTTCAGGGATGCCAGTGCGCCCTCGAAGATCTTCTCGCCGTCTCTGGTGATGCGAACGGTGCAGCCCTTCTCGATCAGGCCGTCCAGAACCATGCTGCCGGCGATGTTGCCGATCTTGCCGGACTTGAAGAGCTGGCGAACCTCGGCATGACCGATGACCTTCTCTTCGTAAACCGGAGCCAGCATGCCGTTGAGAGCGGCGTTGACGTCGTCAATTGCCTGGTAGATGACCTTGTACAGGTGAATCGAAACGCCGTTGTGCTCTGCGATGGACTTAGCCGTCGAATCCGGATGCACGTTAAAGCCGATGATCGCCGCGTTCGAGGCAGCGGCCAGATCTACATCCGACTCGGTAATATTGCCGGCTGCGCTGTGGATGATACGTACCTTGACTTCGTCGTTGGAGAGCTTCTGCAGGGATGCGCAGAGAGCCTCAACGGAGCCCTGTACATCTGCTTTGACGATGAGCTCAAGCTCCTTCATCTTGCCCTCACGCATCTGATCGAACAGATCCTCTACGTTCATGGACATGACGTTCTCTTCCACCAGCTCTTCCTTGTGCTGTGCCTTGTACGTTTGAGCGTAGGACTTCGCCTCGTCGTTGGTCGCATGCGCCACGATAACCTCACCGGCACCGGGCACATCCGAAAGACCAAGAACAACCACCGGATCCGAAGGACCGGCCTCCTTTACGTTCTTGCCCTTGTCGTTGATCATAGCACGAACCTTACCGAAAGCAGGGCCCGCGGAGATGAAGTCGCCCACATGCAGCGTTCCCTTCTGCACCAGCACGTTCGCAACCGGGCCGCGGCCGCGATCGAGCTTGGCCTCAAGAACAAGACCTCTTGCCAGACGATCCGGATTGGCCTTGAGCTCCATGACATCGGCCTGCAGAAGAATGGTATCCAGCAAATCTTCAATGCCTTCTCCGGTCTTAGCAGATACGTTTACAAACTCCGTCTGTCCGCCCCAGTCGGCAGGAATCAGCTCGTATTTGGTCAGCTGCTGCTTGACCTGGTCCGGATTCGCCTCAGCTTTATCCACCTTGTTGACAGCAACGATGATCTCGACGCCGGCTGCCTTGGCATGGTTGATGGCTTCCACCGTCTGCGGCATCACGCCGTCATCGGCTGCGACAACCAGCACGGCGATATCGGTAGACTGTGCGCCGCGAAGACGCATTGCCGTGAAGGCCTCATGTCCGGGTGTATCAAGGAACGTAATGGTGCGGTCGCCCACGCCAACGGTATACGCGCCGATGGCCTGTGTGATGCCGCCCGCTTCCTTCTCCGTCACTCTGGAATGTCGGATGTAGTCCAGGATGGAGGTCTTACCGTGGTCAACGTGTCCCATGACGCAGACAACCGGTGCACGGGAAACCATATCCTCTGCCTTATCCTCGTCTTCCTTCAGAAGCTCCTGAATGACATCAACCTTTTCTTCCTTCTCACAGAGAATGTCGTAATCGGCTGCGATGTTCTCCGCCTCCTCGTAGGTAACCTCCGAGTTCACGGTCATAGCCTTGCCGGCCAGGAAGAGCTTCTTGATCAGCTCTGCTGCCTTAAGGTGCATGGCCTCTGCCAGATCACCGATGGTCAGCTTCTCCGGAATGGTGATAACCTTGATCTGCTCTTCCGGCTCCTCCACCTTCTCTACCACCGGCTTGATGAAGCGGCCGGAACGGTTACGTCTTTCTCTCTGCTCGTTCTGCTCAAACGCCACATCCTTCTTGTTGTGGCGATCTCTGGAAACGCCGTTGGGATTGCGGCGCTTGTTGCCGGTGCTGCCGCCAAAATCCTGGCTGGGCGCACTCGATCCGCCAAAGCCGCGGCTGTTTCCGCCCTGACCGGGTCTGCCGCCGCGATCACTCTGCCCGGGGCGAGCGCCATAGCTGCCCTGGCCGCCCTGACCGGGACGTCCTGCAAAAGAGCCGCCTCTGCCGGAATTGCGGCTGCGATCGCCCTGGCCGGCACTCTGGCCATAGGATCTGTTGCCATTCCGGTCTCCCTGACCGGCCGGGCGTCTTCCCTGGCCGTTTCCGGAGCCGTTCTGGCCATTCTGGCCTCTTCTGTATCCGTTTCCGCGGCCGTTTCCTGTGGTGCTGGTCTGGCCGTAATTGTCATAATGCGCAAGCCGCACGAAGCCGATGGGGCCGTCGCTCTTTTTCTCTTCGACCGGCTTTGCAGCCTCTGCCTGGACTGCTTCTGCAGGTGCCTCAGCGGACTTTTTACCAGCTGCAGAAGCTCCCTCTGTCTTCTTCTCTTCCGGAGCGGATGCCTTTACAGACTCTGCCGCCGGTGCCGTCTTCCCTTCGGTAGCAGAAATCGCCGCCGTAGCAGCCACATTTCTTTCTTCAGCAGTAACTGCCTTTACCGTCTCTGCTGCCGGTGCTGTCTTCCCTTCGGTAGCAGGAATCGCCGCTACGTTTCTCTCTTCAGAAGCAGCTGCAGTGACAGCCTTCTCCGGTGCAGGTGCCTCCTGGGCCTTTGCGGCTGCACGCGCCGGCTGCGGAGCAGGCTTATGGAAATCAACGCTCATCTGGGACGGAACGGTCTTGGGCTTAATCGGGCGATACGCCGCGCCGCCGGCGGACTGTGCCGGCTTCTGACGGTTCTGGCCGCCGCGGGAGGATCTTCCGTTTCCTGCAGCTGCTGTGCTGCCGGACTGACCGGAGCGGCTGCTCTGACCGCCAGCCGAATAGCTTCCTGCCGCATGCTGACTCTTTCCTGCCGCATTGCCACCCGTTACAATGATGATCTTCTTCTTTTTCACCGGAGTGACGACCTTATGCACTGCCTTTGCCGCGCCCTTTTCTCCGTTCTTTTCTACATTCTGTTCC
Source organism: bacterium (assembly GCA_963658695.1). GTDB lineage: Bacteria > Bacillota > Clostridia > Lachnospirales > Lachnospiraceae > CAG-791. The sequence goes on along the minus strand of CAVKRN010000003.1, from coordinate 80,478 downwards.
AAATTCTTATCCGTATTCTTCTCCACGTTACTCTCTTCCTTCCTGGGTGCAGGCGCCTGTCAGCTTCGATATGGACTGGGCAAAACCCAAGTCCAATATGGCTGCGCAGGAGCGGATTCCCTTTCCCATGGCCTGTCCCAGTTGTTCCTTCGTCCCGGCATATACAACCGGCACGTGATAACTGCGGCATTTATCCTCCAGGGTCTTGCGCGTGTTGGCTTCTGCATCTTCTGCAATCAGTACAAGCCTTGCTTTTCTAGCCCGAACGGCATCCTCCGTGAGGAACGTCCCGCTTTGGGTCTTGCCTGCCTTTGTGGCCAGTCCCAGCATATGAATGACCCGGTCCAGACGAACCGCTTCGCTGGTTTCCTGAATGCTCTGCTGATTCTGCTGCGACTTCATCCCGATGCCTCCTGTTCCGGCGGTTTGCACAGATCCCGAAGCTCCTCCCGAACACGGGTCAGCTCTTCGACCGGCACCTGCGTCTTAAAAGCCCTCGCAAGTGCCTTCCTCTGAAACGCCTTTTCCAAACAGGCTGGATCCGGACACAGATAAGCTCCGCGTCCATTCTGACGCCCGCCGGGGTCTGTCATAATCAGGCCCTCTTCGGTGCGCACGATACGGATCAGCTGGCGCTTTTCCCTGCAGGTTCCGCACCCGATACAGGTTCGCATCGGAATCTTTTTCGGCATAGACCGTTTATCTCCCCCTAAACAATCACAATTACTCTTCCACAGATGCGTCAGCGGCTTCCTCATCGTCTTCTGTGGTCACATCCTCTTCTGCAAATTCTTCTGCAGACTCGTCTGTCAGTTCCTCCGGCAGCTCTTCCTCAGAAATTTCAATCGGATTGCCGTTTTCATCCACAGGATTTCCGTTTTCATCGACGTACTCGATTTCCTCGTCCTCGTCGCCGTCCAGGTAATCCTCATAGCGGAAGCCCGGTGCATCCTTGGCCTGTGTCTCGTCCTTAATATCAATCTTATAGCCGGTCAGGCGGGCTGCCAGACGGGCATTTTGTCCCTCGCGGCCAATGGCCAGAGAAAGCTGATAGTCCGGAACCACGACCTTAGCGCTGTGCTCCTCGGGATCTGCAAATACTGCCACAATCTTAGCCGGTGAAAGCGCATTCTGAATGAGGTTGCCCGGGTTGTCGTCCCAGTTCACGATATCGATCTTCTCGCCGTTGAGCTCATCCACAATGTTGTTGACACGAGTCCCGTTCAAGCCGACGCAGGCGCCGACAGGATCCACGTTCGGATTGCTGCTCCATACAGCGATCTTCGTGCGGCTTCCCGCTTCACGGGCAATGCTCTCGATAGTGACGGTGCCGTCACGGATTTCTGCAACCTCCTCTGCGAACAGACCCTTTACCAGATCCGGATGCGTTCTGGATACGAGAATTCTGGTGCCGCCCTTTGCTGTTTTGCGTACGTCAACCAGATAAACCTTGATGCGGTCTCCGGTGCGAAGCTTCTCCGTAGGAACCTGCTCCTTCTCGTTCAGCATTGCCTCTGCCTTGATGGAGCCATCCATTGTGCCGAGATTGATGGTCCAGTTGCGGCCGACTTGGCGCTGTACCACGCCGGTGATGACCGTCTTCATCTTCTCGACAAAGTAATTATATACTGCATTGCGCTCTTCCTCACGGATCTTCTGAAGAATCACGTTCTTGGCAATCTGTGTAGCAATGCGGCCGAAGGACTTGCTGTTGAAATCCACGCGCACGACATCGCCGACTTCCCCGAGAATGTGCAGCTCCTTGGCCTTCGCGGCAGAAATCTCGTTCTGGTCGTCCATCACATCGTCCTCGGTGGGGACGATCACCTTTTCTGCCCATACATGGTACTCGAAGGTATCACGGTCAACCTCTACCTTGATGTTGTCGGTTTTGCCGAAATTGCTCTTGCAGGCAATCACCAGTGCGGATTCGATGGCGTCAAAAAGAGTATCTGCGCTGATATTCTTCTCTTTTTCCAGCACATCCATTGCGACTTTCAGTTCTTCGTTCATTGCTTCTCCTTTTCAAGCTGCCCTTGGGCAGCGTTTTTTCGAATGAGCTCGCTTCTGCAGGTTCTCTCCGGCTGTTATTGTATACATGTCAGCCGGTGACGGGTCCCGGCGAGTGAACTGTTACCAGACTCCTGCCTCCTCTAAAATGTAACCTTTAGGCGGATGCTCGCAATATCCTTGCGGGGGAGTGTCAGATCCTCCTCCGGATTCCCCTTGGCATCGGTCCGTTCGATAGTCACGCTCTGCGCATCAAATGCCTTGAGAATGCCGTCGAAGCTCTTGTTCTTCTCCTCGTAGGGGGCGTAGGTTGTCCCCTCCACCTCCATGCCGAGGCTGGCCTGAAAATGCCGGTCCTTGGTCAGCGTCCGTCCCAGTCCCGGGCTGGACACCTCCAGCGTGTAAGGCTCCGCAATCGGATCCGCATCGTCCAGCGCGTCCGAAAGATCGTGGCTTACATCCACGCAGTCATCAATCGTAACACCGCCGTCCTTATCAATGTAGGCTCGGAGATAATAGTCCGGTCCCTCCTTGACGTATTCCACATCATAAATGCGAACACCCCGGGAAGCGGCGATGGGCTCCAAAAGCTGCTCCACCAACTCCTCCGTTTCCTTGCGCTTTGCCATGCGGCACCTCTTTTCGCTGTCAGTCAGACATCTCATCAAAAAGAGTGGACCGAAACGGCCCACTCTCAATCTCAACGTTACCTAATATCTAAACAATCAAACATTAGCACGCATCTCGCGGATTTGCAAGCACTTTGTGGTGAATTCATACACCAGCCAGCTTCACATCCTTCACCAGAAACTGCAGGCTCTCGCGGCCGCGGAAGGCATTGATCTGCGGCTCGTAGGCGACATGGCATTTCGCAGGTCCGGTCTTCAATGGCTCCGGCAGCTCTTCCTCAGTAATAAACCAGACAAGCTCCGCTTTTGTCGCACCGTCTTCTGCGCCCTCCAGGCGGATCACGTTGTGATTCTTGCCGAATACAGCAGTCTTTCGCAGTGTGACGTCTCTTGCTGCCAGGACAGGCTTTTGATTTCCTGTTCCGCAGGGCTCGAGTAGGGATAGCTCCCGTACCATCTCCATCGTCACCAGGTGCAGCGGCAGGATCATGTCGATGTGCAGCGTTTCTTCCATATCCTCTTCCCGCAGGGTGCAGGCATCGTTTAGACGTTGATCCAGAAGCAGCACATTCTCTTTGGCAAGTGAGAGTCCCGCTGCCATTTTATGCCCGCCGAATTTCAGAAAAAGATCCCGGCAGCGGCTGAGCTCGCCGAACATATCGTAGGCTTCGATGGACCGCCCGGACCCCTTGAGGACGCCGTCCTCTTCCGATTTGGTCAGAACAATGGTCGGGCGGTGATACCGTTCCTTGATGCGACCGGCAATGATACCTGCCAGAGACTCGTGGCAATTCTCCTGGCAGATTATCAGGACTCTCCGGCCATCCAGAGAACGCTTCCCGGAATCATGTTCTTCCTTCAGGCAGGCAAGAGCATCGGCAAAACCCTGCTCAGTCATAGCTTTCCGGCTGTCGTTTAGCTGCTTTAAGTCCCTCGCCAGAATCATCGCCTTTGACTCTTCACGTTCCTGGAACAGCGATAGTGCCCGTTCTGCACTGTCCAGCCGTCCGGAGGCATTCAGGCACGGTCCGATGACAAACCCGGCATGATAAACCGAAAGTGGCGTATCTGTTAAGCCTGCCACCGTTAAAAGGCAGTGCATGCCGATATTGTCCGTCCGGCGAAGCTCCTCAAGCCCTGCCTTTACCAGAATGTGATTCGTATCCTTTAAGGGCATGACGTCACACACGGTCGCCAGTGCAGCAAACCCCAGGAGTTCTCTTGCCACCGCCGCATTGGACGGCTCATCCTGGCCGCACGGCAAGGTAAGATCCGGCTTCCCCAGGAGGATCTGGGCCAGGAAAAAGGCCACCTCCGCTCCGCAGATACTCGGGAATCTTGTCAGCGGCTCACCCGTCTTTTCATTTGGAATCCATGGCTCCGCAATGACATCCGCCGGCGGGTAATGGTAGATTTTCTTCCCGTTCTCCTCCGTAAAGGGGATCTCGTGATGATCCGTCACAATGACCGTAAGTCCGGCATCTTTGGCCTTTTGAAGAGGCCCTGCCGCTGCGATGCCGTTATCGCAGGTGATAATTGTGTCCACGTCATCTGCAACCGCCTGCTCCACCAGACGATCATTAATGCCGTAGCCGTCCCGCATCCGATCCGGAATGGCGGTTGACACATTGCCTCCCAGCCAAGAGATCAATCGCCAGAGAATGTAGGTTGAGCAAATGCCGTCCACATCGTAATCGCCGATGACGCGAATCTTCGCGTCGCCAAGAATTTTGTGGCGCAGTACAAAGGCCGCATCCTTTAGTCCCGGAATCTCTTCCGGCGCGTCCAGATCCGCCATGGTTCCGTGAAGGAACCGTTCCATCGAGGCGGCGTCCGGAAGATCCCGGTTGCGAAGCACCCGAACCGTCACCGGCGACACCCCCAGCCGGCTCGCAATGCCGTTAAAATCCGCTTTTTTTGCATAGACCATCCATTTGGCCATGTTGATTCCTCCAAAGATAGCAAGTCCCGGCCGTTCCCCAAAGGGACGCCGGGACTGTCAGATGACACTTTCTCCTTGTATTCAGAAATCTCGCTGTGTCTGAGCACTGATGCCTGCAGGCAAACTATGTACTAGCCCTTACACCACAGTCTTTTCGCGAACTGTCTTCTCGTGATTGGCCTTGCGCTCCGCCTGATCGGCAGCCTTCTTCTGTCTTGCATACCGGCCGCTGTCATCATGCTTGGGCGGGAACTTCTTGCGCAGGACCAGCCAGAAGGACGAGCTAAGGCATACCGAGGAATAGCAGCCGGTTACAATACCGGCCATGATCGGCAGTGCAAACTCGCGAATCGAGGATACACCGAAAATGTACAACGTGAAGACCATCAGGAACGTCGTCAGCGACGTGAAGAGCGACCTTGTCAGCGTGTCGGTAACAGCACGGTTGGTCAGATCCACAATGTCCGTATCCTTGCGCTTTTTCTCCAGTCTCTCACGAATCCGGTCAAAGATAACGATGGTCGCATTGACCGAATAGCCGACGATGGTCAGCATGCAGGCCACAAACGTCGTGCCGACGCTGATGCGCAGAATCGCATACACCGTGAGCACCACCAGAACGTCATGTGCCAGTGCCAGGATCGCCGCTGCACCCAGCCGCATGTCTTTAAACCGGAACCAGATGTAGATCAGCATCAGAATCAGCGCCACAATGACGGCACCGATCGTATCTCTTTGCATCTCTGCGGAGATGGTGGAACTGATCGTCTCCGCCTGAATGGCTGTCTCCTCAACAGAGAAATCCTTCATGAGAAGGTTATTGAGGGCTTCTCTTTCATCGGAATTCAGCGTTCTTGTTTTGAAAATAACCTGATTGCCGCCGGCAACCTTCTGTACCTGAACGTTGGCATCTCCGGTCACCTGTTCGAAATCGGGCACAATCTGATCATTGATCTCCTGCAGAGAATAATCCTCATTGAAGGTAACGCTGGTAGATGTTCCGCCAACGAAATCAAGGCTGTAATTCAGTGCATGCTCGCCGCCGGCCTTGTGAATTCCCATGAATACAAAACCGTAGACAATGATGCAGGCGGAGATCACATAAAAGAGTTTCTGCTTCTCCACCACCTTTAGGGTCTTCATGTTCTTGCCGACGCCGTACCACTTCTTGTCCTTGGCAAACAGGATATAAAGCGCCTTCATGTACCACTTGGTAATGAACAATGCGGTAAACATCGAGAGCAGAATACCGATAGCCAGTGTCTGTGCAAAGCCCTTTACCGTGCCGGTTCCCAGAATGTAGAGCACAAACGCCGCGATCAGCGTGGTGACATTTCCGTCAATGATGGCGGAAAGCGCCTTGCTGTAACCGTTGTCGATGGCATTCTTAACGGATTTATTTTCCCGGAGCTCTTCCCGGATTCGGGCAAAAACAATGACGTTCGCATCCACTGCCATACCAATGGAAAGGAGGATGCCGGCAATGCCGGGCAGCGTCAGCGTCACTTCAAACCCTACCAAGATGATGCTCTCAAGTCCGATATAGGTAAGGAGTGCAAGGCTTGCTGCAAAGCCGGGCAGACGATACTGTACGATCATGAACAAGATCACCAGAATCAGTCCGATGGCACCGGCCAGCAGAGAGGTATCAATGGCATCCTGTCCCAGCTGCGCACCGACTACGTTCGAGCGAAGCTCCTCCAGCTCCACGGAAAGACCGCCGATACGGATGGTAGAAGCCAGATTTCTGGCATCCTCAATGGTGTCCTCACCCGTGATCACAGCCTGCCCGTTGGTGATAGCTGCCTGTACGGTCGGAACACTGATAAACTCGCCGTCGTAGTAAATGGCAATGCTCTCGCCGTTTTCATAGGCTCTTGTTGTCGCATCCGCAAATTTCTGCTTGCCCTCATCGGTGAAGGTAAGGGATACCACAATCTGCTGGTTGTTCATGTCATCACTCTGGTATCCGCCCTGAGCATCTGCCACATCGGTGCCTTCCAGAACAACGTCGCCGTCTGCGATCAGCTCATCCAGCTCCTTGTCCAGCTTGTAACCACCGCTTGTGTAGTCGTATTCGTAGTTGGCATTGCCATCCTCATCGGTCTGGCGAATGAAATACAAAGAACCGGGACGTCCCAGCTCCTCCAGAATCTGATTGGCATCCGACACGCCGGGAATTTCAATGTTCACGCGGTCAGTACCTTCCCGGTAAACCTGCGCCTCCGTACTGTACTGCTGCACTCTTTGCTGCAGCTTGTACACCGTGTCATTCATATCCTCATCGGAAGGATCTTCGTCCCCCACTGCCTGATACGTGATGCTGACACCACCGGCCAGATCCAGACCAAGCTTGATATCCGAAGCGGATCCCGTTCCCCAGCTGTCAACGCCAAAGACTGCCAGGTACAGGAGACTGACCATGACCGCCACAAGGATCACCAGTCCCGCAAGTGCTTTTCCCTTGCTCTTCTTCATAATAGTTACTATCCTCCATAGGTATCGTTTCCTTGCAGGCATAGATTCTCCTGCAAACTTCAGCATTATAGCATATCCCGTCTGCTTGTGAAACGTGTTTGTTATCAAACGCCCCAACCAGCGACGCGTGTGCACGGGAATGAAATATGCTATGATACCAGTACATCGATTTTTAAATAACCGGCCTAACTAACTGGCCCTTTTTCCTGATTGCACGTGTCACCCTAGAAACAATCATTCTTTTGCCACAGAAAGGACCTCATGCAAAACTCGGATCTCATCCAACTGGTAATTCTCGTTATTCTGATCATTCTCTCCGGCTATTTTTCCTCGGCAGAAACGGCTCTTAGCACCGTAAACCGGATTACACTGAAATCACTTGCCGACAGCGGTGATGCCCGCGCTGCTAAAACGCTGGAAATTCTGGATCAGTACAGCAAGATGCTCTCTGCCATCCTGATTTGTAACAACGTGGTGAATCTGTCCTCCTCTGCTCTGGCTACGTCCCTGATCATCCGGACGCTGGGTGAGAACATGGTGTCGCTGGGCACAGCAATTTTGACCATTCTCATTATTCTTTTCGGCGAGATCACCCCCAAGAATTCCGCCAAAACGAATGCACTGGAGATTTCCATGAAGGCAGCGCCGGTCATCTCCGTTCTGATGCTGGTGCTGACGCCCGTTATTTTTGTTGTAGACAAGCTTTCGGGCCTGATCATGAAGCTGACCGGCACCAATCCCAATGCCAAGCAAAAGCTTACAGAGTCGGAGCTTAAGACCTATGTAGAAGTAGGCCAGGAGGACGGCGCCATCGAGGGCAGAGAGAAAAAGATCATTTACAATGTATTTGACTTCGGTGATGCCGTTGCCAAGGACATTATGGTGCCGCGAATTGATATGTCCTGCGTGCCGGAGGATGCCACCTACGACGACATCATGTCGGTTTTCCGTCTCGAGATGTTCACACGTCTCCCGGTTTATGCCAAGGATAATCCGGACAAAATCATCGGTCATCTGAACATCAAGGATTTTGTCGGTCTCTCCGATCCGTCCCGCTTTCAGCTGCGTCGGATGCTGCATTCGTCCTATTTTACCTACGAGTACAAGCGCACGGCAGATCTGTTAAAAGAAATGCAGCAGCACTCCTTTGGTGTCGCGTTTGTTCTGGATGAGTACGGCAACACCGTCGGCATGATTACGTTGGAGGATCTGGTGGAGGAAATCGTCGGCGACATCCGCGACGAATACGACGAGGATGAAAAGAGTCAGCTCCGCCAATATGACGATGTGACCTATCTCGCCGACGGCTCCATGAAGCTCATCGATCTTAATGATGCGCTGGGCTGCGAATTTGCCTCGGATGACTACGATTCCATCGGCGGCCTGATCATCGAGAAACTCGAACGCATTCCCCAAGACGGCGAATCCGTCACTTTGGAGGACGGTACCGTGCTCCAGGCCAAGGGCATCCGCCGCAACCGTATCATGAAGGTACTGATCCGTTTTAAGGCAGCCCCAAACCTGCCAAAGGACGAGCCGGAGAATGCCGGCGAAAATACGTAAGCACTGCCTGCCATTTCCAATTTTCAAAAAGAGGTTACCGGACCTTCTCTGCCGCCCTCTCACCTGGCGAGCGAAAAAGAGCCCTGCAGCTGCAGGGCTCTTTCTTTACCATGTCCGGTTAATCCTGTCCGGTTAATTGTTCTCTTCTGTCTTCACATCCTCAGTAATCTGAATGTGCAGCTCTTCCAGCTGATGCGACGTCACCGCAGACGGCGCGCCCATCATAATGTCCTGCGCGTTCTTGTTCATCGGGAACGCAATGACCTCACGGATGGAATCCTCACCGGAAAGCAGCATCACCATGCGGTCCACGCCGGGCGCAATACCCGCATGAGGCGGTGCACCATAGCAGAAGGCATTGTACATGGCCGGGAACTTCTTTTTCACATCCTCTTCACCCAGTCGAACCATCTCAAAGGCCTTCACCATGATCTCCGGATCATGGTTACGGACAGCGCCGGAAGAAAGCTCCACGCCGTTGCAGACAAGATCATACTGATCCGCAGTGATGGTCAGAGGATCGATTTCTCCGCGTTCTGCCTTGAGAAGTGTCTCCAGACCGCCGGACGGCATGGAGAATGGATTGTGGCAGAACTCCAGCTCACCGCTCTCCTCGCCAATCTCATACATCGGGAAGTCAACGATCCAGCAGAATGCGTACTGCTCCTTATCCATATGTCCGGGAACAGCCGCGCCGAGTGTCTTCACCAGAACACCTGCTGTCTTCTGTGCAGCCGTCTTTACACCGGCGGAAATGCCGACAAAATCGCCTGCCTTAAGGTCAAGAGCCTTAACCACCTGATCCTTAATCGGAGAAACGAACTTGGAAATGCCGCCGACCAGCTCGCCATTTTCGTCCACACGGAACCAATACGGCTTGCTGCCCGCCTGCACTTCAACATCCGCCAGGGTCTTGTCAATAAACTTGCGGGTTCCCTCAAAGCCGGAAACCACCACGGCCTTGATGACTACCTTTGTGTCCTCGGTGCTGATGACGTTTCCGTCCTCGTCCTTGTTCTCGCGAACCGATGCAAAGGGTCCAAAGCCGCAGTCCTTCAAGACGTCCGTCGCATCCTGCACCGTCAGGTCGATGCGCAGATCCGGCTTGTCCGAGCCGTACTTGTCCATAGCTTCCTTATAGGGGATGCGGACAAACGGCGCAGAGCTCGCCCGGTCGTAGGTTCCGTATTTTGCAAAAATCGGAGGAAGCACGTCCTCCAGTACCGCAAAGACATCTTCCTGACTGGCAAAAGCCATCTCCATATCGAGCTGGTAGAACTCACCCGGAGACCGGTCGCCTCTTGCATCCTCATCGCGGAAGCACGGCGCAATCTGAAAATAGCGGTCAAACCCGGCCGTCATGAGGAGCTGCTTAAACTGCTGGGGAGCCTGCGGAAGCGCGTAGAACTCGCCCGGATGCTTTCTGGCAGGCACCAGATAGTCTCTTGCGCCCTCCGGAGAGGAAGCCGTCAGAATCGGAGTGGTAATCTCCAGAAATCCGTGCTCTGTCATGGACTGCCGAAGCGCAGCGACCACGTTGCAGCGAAGAATGATGTTCTTCTTCACCTCCGGATTACGAAGGTCAAGGTACCGGTATTTCAGACGGAACTGCTCATCCGCCTCGCGGCTGTGATTGATCTCGAAAGGAAGGTTGGCGTAGCGGCAGCGGCCAAGGACCGTGACCGACTCCGGCACCACTTCGATCTCACCGGTCGGCTGCTTGGGGTTCTTGGAGCTTCTCTCCCGAACAGTTCCTGCCACACTGATGGTGGATTCCTTCGTGATGGTCTTAAACTGATTCATCATTTCTTCGGTCTCTACGACGATCTGTGTGGTCCCGTAGAAATCGCGAAGAACGGCAAAGCCAAGGTTGGCGGAGACCACGCGAAGGTTCTCCATCCATCCGGACAGCTGCACCTTTTGGCCGGCATCCGCGAGCCGAAGCTCACCGCAGGTATGTGTACGTGACTGCATGTTTTATCTCCTTATGTATATCTGTTCAGCATCTGCCACATTTCAACGTAAACTTTCTGCTTGCAGGCAAATTCACGATTGAAATTGTCCAGCGTGCCTTACTGAATCGGGCGGGCGTAAAACTCTTCAAATGAGGTATAGCCCTGTGCCTCAAGCTGCTGCTTCTGGAACTTCTTATTTTTATTCATGCGGACAACCAGGACAGACTTGCCGGCTGCACGCTCCTTCTGCGCCGCTTCAATGGCTTCCTTTAAGCGCTCGCCCGGAAGGTTTTTCTCCAGCAGGAAGGCCACCTTCTCACTCTTGCCCGGCACCTCAAAGCCCTGCTCCAGCAGGATCAGGATGATGCGCTCAAATCCGATGGAGAAGCCACACGCCGGAACGTCCTTTCCGGTGAACTTGCCCACCATTCCGTCGTACCGTCCGCCGCCGCCGGCGCTGATGCCCAGCTGCGGCATCGCAATTTCAAAAATCGTTCCTGTATAGTAGCTCATGCCGCGGACAATCGTCGGATCAAAAACCATCCGGAACGAAGCCTGCTTGGTCGCCTCCACCGTCTGGATCGTCTCACGAAGTGTCGGAATGACATCCTCCTCGATGGTTCCGGCCAGCTTCTCCTCGAGATACCCCAGCGGATCCTCTGCCGCATTAAGGCCTTCGAAAAGTGCCACATAGCTCTTGGCAGACTCCTCCGCAAAGCCGTTCTCCGTCAGCTCCTTCAGTACGCCGTCCAGACCGATCTTGTCCATCTTGTCCAGTGTGATGAACACTTCATCGAAGCGCTCCTCCGGGAAGCCACAGGCCTTTGCCATCGCCTTGAGAATTCGCCGCTCATTGATGCGGATCTGGAAATCGGTAAAGCCAAGGCGTCCCAGCGTCGTTGTGGTGGCCAGAATCAACTCGATCTCCGCCAGGTTTGTCGGCTCGCCGATGATGTCGATGTCACACTGCATGAACTGGCGATAACGCCCCTTCTGCGGGCGATCCGCACGCCATACGTTGCCCATCTGCAGCGCCTTGAACGGCATCGGCAGCTCGTTTTCATGATTGGAAAAATAGCGAACCAGCGGCACCGTCAGGTCATAGCGAAGACCGCCGTCGACCAGATCCGACTCCCCTTTGGCCTCTTCCAGACGAAGCTTCTCGCCACGCTTTAAAATCTTGAAGATCAGCTTTTCATTGTCACCGCCGGACTTGGATGTCAGGTTCTCGATGTTCTCCACGCAGGGCGTCTCGATTCCCTGAAAGCCGAACTCGGCATAGGTTTTCTTGATGACAGAGATGCAGTAATCCCGGATCTCCATCTCGGCCGGCATTACATCCTTCATGCCGGTTACAGGTTTCTTTGTCAAAGGCATAGCATTTCCTCATATATATGTAGTAAACATTCATCCGCCATGTCGACCTGCAAGGTGCCGCCGGCACAGACGCTATGATCATACTCTGAATTGCGGAAGGTTTCAACGTCTCTGCAAAACAGAAAGCTTGCAAGCCCTCCGATCCGGACATTCTCCGCCGCCCATCACTTGGCTGGCGAGTGAACGGTTACACGGGTCCTGACTGTCGTCTGTACCGCAATGATCAGCAGATACGCGGCAGTCCTTCTCCGTAGAGCGGTCCCACAACGCGGCGTCCTCCGAATGCAGTTAGGATAAGAAGAGCCGGGCGCTCGCCTTCTTCCTCTTTAGGCTGTGTCACACTGCCAATGATCGCAGCGTGTTCGCCGTAGCGGCTCTTTTGCATGGCAGCCAAGGCCTTCTCCGCGTCTGCCTCCGGAACGATGCAAATCATTTTGCCTTCATTCCCCATGTATAAGGGATCCAATCCCAGGATCCCTGCAAAGCCCTTCACTTCCTTACTGACAGGCAGGCAGTCCTCCCGAAGCGTAATGATCTTCCCTGCGTCCTGCGCAAATTCATTCAGAACCGTGGCAAGTCCGCCTCTTGTCACATCCCGCATCTCATGAATCTCGGCACCCGAATCCAGAAGAGCCTGCACCATTTCTCCCAGCGGCGCATTATCGCTCAGGATGCGATTCTCCAGTCCCATCCGCTTTCCGAGAATAGCCGCATGGTGATCCCCCAGATTTCCGGACAGAAGCACCGCATCTCCTTCCCGGATGCACTGGGGGGAGAGCGTATTTTGCCTAGACGCTAAAAATCCGACACCTGCTGTATTAATGATGAGACCGCCGTCCGGCCCGGAATGGTTCTCCACAACCTTTGTGTCGCCGGCAGCAACGAGGACGCCGGCTTCCTTTGCCGTCTCTGCCATGGAATGTACGACCCGGCGCAGCGTTTCCACGGGAAGCCCCTCTTCCAGGATGAATCCGCAGGTCAGGTAGGCTGGCCTTGCGCCGCTCATCAGAAGATCATTCACCGTTCCGCACACGCAAAGTCTCCCGATGTCTCCGCCCGGAAATTCCACCGGTGTCACGACGAAGGAATCCGTTGTGAGGGCCATCCGCTCCCCTCTTGCCGGGACCACCGTGGAATCCTCCATCTGATTCAGATATTCATTGCCAAGCTCCGCCGCGAAAATCTCTCCGATCAGGTCCCCTGTCGATACTCCGCCGCTGCCGTGTGACATTGTTATCCGTTCTTCCATTTATGTATGCCTCTTTCCTTTGGTCATTCCAGAAAATCGCAGTGGCAATGACACCTTTGTCACCGAACGCTTGTGTTCATTCTCCATTGCCACATAGCGGCAATGTACTCCAGAAGGCTTGCAGTCCTTCCTCCAGATCCGCATATGTCTCGTCAAAGTTGCCGGTATACCAGGGATCTGCAATGTCTCTTGGATGCTCCGTAAAATCCAGCACACGATGAATTTTGTGCTCCGGATCGCCTCCGGCAATCCTTGTCATATTCCGGATATTGGCGCTGTCCATGCCCAGAAGGTAATCAAATGCCGAGTAATCCTTTTTCGTCATCCGGCGTGCCCGGTGATCCCCGCATGGAATTCCTTCTCTTCGAAGCTTCTCCCGCGTGCCGTAGTGTACACCGTTTCCGATTTCTTCCGTGCTGGTCGCTGCAGAATCGATGACAAATTCACCTTCCCTGCCTGCGCGCCGCACCATGTCCTTGAACATATATTCCGCCATCGTCGAACGACAGATATTGCCGTGGCAGATAAAAAGTACTCTAATCATAATCAAAATCTCCTGTAAATAAACCATCTCCCAGTATTCCAATTTATCTACTGATATCATTCTTTCACCTTCCAATACCCGGATTTATTTGATCCGACTCTTTCAATAAAGCCTTTTCTCTTCAGAACAACAATGTTATTCTGAACGGCCGTTTTTCCAACACCAACCAGAATTGTAAGCTGAGGCTGTGTAACATTAGGATTATTGCGGATTTCCATAAGGATTTTTTGCTGTGTATCGTTGAGTTCGTTTAATTTATCTACCACATTATCTGCCGGGTTATCTACCATATCATCAATACGATTAAACGGCAGATTTACCACAATGGAATTTTCTCTGAATTCAAACGCATTCTCTCCGTAAACATCTGTAATTTTTGGAACACCTCTTCCAGAACGTTCACTGATGTGTAATTGCAGGAAAAGGTCTGACAGTTTTTGATTAACAGGAATAGATTCACCCTGATAAAATCCCTTTTTTGTTTGTCCCGGAGCAAGCGCACCTCTAGATAATATTTCTATCCTATTGCTATATACAGTAATCATTGGAGCATTGCCATCAACCCATTTGTTATGAACAAATGCATTGACCAGCGCCTCTCTGAAAGCATCATTATCAAATAGAGGAACATCTTTCCTCTGAAGCCTTCTTCCTCTTTCATCAGTCTGAATCAAATTTATGACATCACCATATTCCAGGATTTTATCCAAAGCTAACAATATGCATGTATTTCCGAATTCCTTTATGGAAAACAAGGGTGAGCTTTTACTTTCTCCGCGAAAAATAGATACACGTATTGGCATGTGACAATCATCTGAGAGTAGTTGCGCCATAACATTATATTTTTCATCATTGGTAAGCAACCCAAGATTTTTCTTAAATGTGGCTTCCTTCAAATTAATTCCGCGACCGGCATAATATGTAAACAATCTTTCAAATGACAGTTCCTGATATTCCGATTCTGTATTGCAAATGGATGGCAAGCCATTCTTCAGTACATCAAATAATTGTGCTTCCCTCTCAGGATATTTTGCTACATTCTCTTTGCTCGAGCCAATGCGTATATATCGTATTCCATCAAATGAAGTCGGCACTTTAACCGCAGCCGGAATATCGAGAACTACAATTCTTTTTTTATTGATTTTTATCTCATGAAAGGTGAAACCAATATCAGGTGAAACAGATCTTGCCAGATAATGCTGAAAAGGCTCGTTTTTAACATCCTTCTGATAATTTATACTGGTTCCTGTAATTTCATGAGTTTTGTCATTGATTCCCCAGATGAAATATGCGTTTGTTTTCCCCTTTATAGCAGCAGCATTTGAAAGAGCAGAAATGTACTCTCCTATTTCGTGTGGTTCGAACCAGTTTTCTTTAAATTCAAACCATTCCTCTTCTGAATATTCCAATAATGACTCCACTATTTTTTCATAATTATCCATAAAGTGCCCCCTCTTTTATCTGCCAGTTTTATCTACCACATCATATCACATGTGGTAGATAAAGTGGTAGATAAATCACACAATAAAAAAGGACTCCCTCTCAACAAAGGAATCCCTTGACTTAACAAACGATAAGATTGTTTTCCATACAATTTTTTTACAGTACACAATATAACCTGCAAGGCTCTTTTTTCTTAACATCACAATATTTTCTTAAAAATCCATCTCTTCATTCTGTGTAAATCCTGTGTAAAGCAAGGTCTTGGCAGCTCAGAAATGGCTCAAATAAAGGATTTTCGAGAGAATGTTGGTACTATGCCGTGGCAGATGAATAATATTTTCATCACTTCTGTCTTCTCCATCTATGCTTTAGAGAGTGACCTAATCTTTCCAATTTCTGCTTCATATCACAATACCACGGCAATGATCCACCTCATGTTGGATAATCTGCGCCGTCCAGCCAGAATACTTCCCATGCTGTTTCTTAAAGTTCTGGTCCTGGTAATCAACCTCAATCTCCTTGTACCGGGTACAAGGCCGCATTCCGTTCAAAGAAAGGCAACCTTCCTCCGTCTGGAACGGTTCCGATTTCTTCGTAATTACCGGATTGATCATCGCAAACCGGAACGGCCCGGCTGCCACCACGATAATGTTTTTTCGAACGCCAATCATGTTGGCTGCCATACCAACACAATTATCCCAATTGGCTTCGAGTGTGTCCAACAGATCTACCACCACCTGCCGATCTGCCTCTGTAGCATCCTCTGACTTTTGGGAAAGAAACAAGGGATCCTTCATTATTTTCTTAACCACTATAACTGCACCTCCCGCGTCCCGGCATGTCGTCATCCTTCACATATCTGGCATTGAACTCCATGTTGATATCTCGAAGTTCCTTTTTCCCATCAATATAATCCTGATACATCTCCGCTAAGCTCTTTTCTCAATACTGTTACGGAAACCATTTCCCCAACGCGTTTTCTTTCTAACAGTCCAATATCGCCCAGTGCCAGAGAAGAAACTATTCCACTACTTCCAACATCCGCTCTAGCAGTGGCTGTACATCCCCGTCGCGAAGTCTATCTGCAAATGATCCATTGCAGAAATTATCTTCTCGCAGCAACATCGTCAGCAGCGCCGTGCAAAGCTCATAATTCGCCGTTGGAACGCGCTTTAGTTCCTCATCACAGCTTATCGGCCTGGTTGTAAGGTAAGCAGAATAGTTGCTTTTCAGGTCCCCCATGTCCTCCAGGGCCTTGTAGTAATAATCCACGTGTTTAGGATTATCCAGAAGATCCTGAATGATTCTTCTCTTCTCGTTTGTTTCCATATTTTGATTCTCCATTCTTAGCGCAAATTTCTCTTAACATCGGAAACACGGCATCACATAGGTGTTTAGCATTATTCGCATGTGACACGACAAATGCCGCTTTATCTTTCAACAAATTACGACGTCAGTAGATTTTCCAATCATGACTCAGATTGTCTATGTTGGACAAAATCTGATCCACACGATTCTCAGCCCGACGAGCCGCCTTCTTTTGAGCCTGACGGTAATACTTCTTTTGCTTTTTTGTTTTTTGCGGAAGGTTACGATAATCCTCTTTGATAATTTCCTTCGCCTGATCGTGTCGTGTGATGTAGTTTAAGAGTTTATTCAATGACATGGTAGGTTTGCAGTCTTTCTGACGATGAAATTCTCCACAGATTGCCTCACCGAACGACATATTCTTGTGATATTTATTCCGATGAAATAGTAGATACTGAGTCGTTCCCTTCTGAGAATATATTTTCCAGAATCCAATTTCGGTACCGATATAAAGCGTATCGCTTTTGCTGTCATACGTACAGCATACTCCATCCTCCTGCCGGCGTTTTTCGAAATCCGGCTTATGAACCCGTACATCTCCGATCAACCCTCCACAGTATCGACACTCATAACAATGGAGTTGCTCCGCCTGTGCTGGTGTAATTGTAAAGATATTTTCAGATTTGATTCTGTTCAAATACATGCATCCTTCTTTGTGACAGATTTTCATTTTTTTTGGGGATGCTCCGCTGATATAAAACTGCATTTTCCGGCCACTCCTCTAATCAATTCAGGAACCGTTGCAACGATCGAGCCCTTTACGATGCAGACACAAGAATCCGACTTAATCGCCGCGAGCACAGCATCCTCACGTATTCCAAGAGCGTGTGCAGTTTCTGCCAGCTTATTAGAGATCGACTCTGATTTGGATTTACTTTTTCTTGTCCGGCTTTTGTCTGAAGGAGAAAGCCTTGCCGGAAGGTACCGCACATGCAGATCCGAACCATTGAGATAAATTATCGCTAGCCTTCAGATTTTCACATTCGGATTTGTATACTGTCCGTGTTTTCTTGTATTATTGCCGCACTGTATAGAAAATTTCGGACATCGATGCAGGCAGCCCAGGCACATCACACACTTTTCTTTCACCCAGACCGGTTTTCCTTCCTTCATTTGAATTGCCTGTACCGGACATTTTTTTGCACACAACCCACACCCAATACAATTTTCATCCGCCGAGAGCCTGCTTGTAAGTCTTGCTCTGCGGTTATAAATCGGCTGTGCGATTGCCTTTACCACAAAAGTTGGTGTGGAATGTAGCATTCGCTTATTGCAGAGTTTTTCCTTGATTGATTGAATGATGGTTTCTATTTCTGTCTCTGTATTTTCCGTAAAAACATTCTGCTTCTCCGGAGTCGAAATATCAAAGATCGGTGTGTAGGTATCTACCATGCGAACAGAATAAAGTGCATCTATCTCGCGGCCGCTGATCGCTTCTTTTGCCAAACCGCCGATTGCTCCAGGTGTGGTGCCATACGTTGCAACCAAATACAGATAATCTGTATGAAACTTTGCTTTCTTCAAAAAATCATTTACAACACTCGGCAGCCCCCAGAAATATGTCGGAGTTATAACCCCAATCCGCTCATCTTCAAATATAAAACTGTTATCTGCCATACATTCCGTAATCGCTACTATTTCATCATGAATAGCCCCTGCAATACGGGAAGCCACATATTTGCTGTTACCCGTAGCTGAGAAATATAGAATCATGCATTTATCTCCCTGACTGTGCCATTACCAAAAGCCCCACCGTCTGCAGCAATATGTAGGCAATAAAGAATCCAAGCTTTCCTATCGTTACTTTTTTGTGATTTTTTCAGAGCTTTCCTGTATTAGCCCCAACTCCCTGCAACGGTCCTGTATCGCCTTTGGGTATTCCTGTATCATTCCATCTTTCAGTGCTTTTAGATTATAACATGCACTACTTCCTGAAAAAATGAAAATCACAGCAGTCGCCGCCGTAGCCCAACGTTTTTGTTCTTGAAAAGCCTATTTTATTTAAACCGCCGTATGTCACATCATCAACATCGCAGAAAAGTCTACATAACTCCGGACAGCCATTTTCAACGCAGGCCGTATGCCACAAGCACTTAGTTATGGTAATATCGTAAAAATCTTTCCCACTCTTCTGCGTGCTTTCCTGAAGGTCTGTTGTCCGCATTATTTTAAGGAAAATCCTGCTATATATTCCATAAAATCCCGGAACCTTTTCCATTTTTGCCGTAGAGTTATGTTTTTTTGTTGCGACAAAATCAAGCATATATTTTCGCATAGATATATCGATGTCTTCTTTCGACAGTCTGCTTTCTAAGAATATTTGGTATAAAGCTATGCGTGGAAGAATCGTCTGTGCAAGCGTTTCCTTCTGATTCTCGGTTTTATTTTTAGTGCATTGGATAATCTCGTTAAGCCTCTTGTCTTGCTTGGCGAAAAAAGCAGTTCCCTCATCATTTCCGAATTCTTTAATCAAAAATGACTTAATTTGCTTTTGCTGTTTTATCTTCATAATTGCTCACCTTTTATCCTGAATGATTCAGATTAATTTTATGTGAACTTATTTGCAATCGCAAATCCATGATCCATCGGACCGCTCCCTGCCCCCAGATCCAGCATCGCTGCCAGTGCTCCGGAAAGATAATCTTTTGCACGCTCAACCGAAGTCTTCCAATCATATCCCTTTGCAAGATTGGAAGCTATGGCAGAGGACAGGGTACATCCCGTCCCATGGGTGTTCGGATTATCAATCCGTTTTCCGCAAAACCAATCATAGTGGTTCTCAAAATACAAAAGATCATTGGCGTCATTTAACCGATGGCCGCCTTTGCAAAGTACCGCGCAATGATACTGATTTGCGATTTGCTCTGCCGCAGTGATCATGTCGTTTGCGCTGTGGATCTGCATGCCTGTCAGTTCCTCTGCTTCCGGAATGTTGGGTGTCAGTATGGTCGCCAAAGGAAACAGCTCCTGCTTTAACGTATCAATGGCATCCTCGCTGATCAGTCTGGCTCCGCTGGTGGCTACCATCACCGGATCTACCACTATATTTTTTGCATGATACTTCTTTAATTTTTCCGCAATAACACAAATCAGCTCCCGATCCGATACCATGCCGATCTTTACTGCATCCGGGAAGATGTCGGTAAATACACTGTCCAGCTCCTGTCCTAAAAACTCCGGCGTTACATTTAAAATTGCCGTTACGCCGGTGGTATTCTGTGCAGTCAGGGCAGTGATGGCACTCATGGCATATACGCCATTTGCCATCATTGTCTTGATATCTGCCTGGATGCCGGCGCCTCCGCTGGAATCACTTCCGGCGATCGTTAATGCGGTTTTTCTCATTTTGCTTCCCTTTTCTAGTACATCGTTTGCAAAATAACTGGCCTAATAACGCAGAACTTTTTTCTGAGGGTGCGTGTCAAAAAACGTAGGCGTAGCGGGCTACGCTGAGGATTTTTGACACGTGCAATCAGGAAAAAGGGCCAGTTAGTTAGGCTAGTTATTTAAAAATCGATGTACTAGCATACGTTTTCTATCGCGGCAGAAGATGGTACCCCCAATCTGCCGCCTTCCTCTTCACTTCAGCAAACACTCTTTACTGAAGATAATTCACGTTACCGTGCGTTATAAACTCTCTTAGGTTCTTCAAATACACTTCACCGTTTTCTTCCATTCCGGCCTGATTCGTCTCTCCCTCGGCATCATAGACGCCAACAACCCGAAATCCCGCCTTTTTGGCCGTCCGGAGCGCATACAAAGAATCCTCAAATACCAGTGTCTCCTCCGGAGCAGTTCCCAGAAACTCTGCTGCCATCCGGTAAATCAACGGCGAATGCTTGCTTTCTCCCACCTCACCGGTCGTGTCAATTCGCTCCAGAAACGGAAGCAGTCCGTTTCGTTTCAGAGCCCTTGTCACATGTTCCCTCGGGCTGGATGTGGCCGCTGTCATTACGATCCCCTGCTCCTGCAAAAAGGTCAGCAGCTCCTTTGCTCCTTCCTTGGCTTTTACTTCGTAAAAATAAAAGTCCCGCAGCATATCCTGAATCCCATTCAGAATTTCTTCCGGAGCCTGGTGCAGGTGGTACTGCGCTTTTATATATGCAGCGCCCTGTTCCATGCTCATAGAAAACAGCACCTCTCCCAGTTCCGGCTCCGGCCGTATCCCCTGCTTGATCAGATATCTGGCTCCCAGATCCTTCCAGATGCCCATCGAATCCAGAAGAACACCATCCAGGTCGAAAATTGCCCCCCGGATCATGCCTCCACCATCTTCCGTGTCGCCTTTTTCAGGTTCTCGGAGGCCTTTTGAATATCCTTCTGTGCATAAATTGCGCTGATTACCGCGATTCCGCAGATTCCGCTACCGGACAGTTCTTGCACATTTTCCTGTGTAATCCCGCCGATGGCGATAACCGGAATCGAGACAGCTTCACAGATCGCCTTCAAGGTATCGTAGGATACATCCTCTGCATCGTCCTTTGATCCGGTGAGAAATACTGCCCCCACGCCCAGATAATCTGCCCCGTGCTTTTCTGCCAGAACGGCCTGTTCCACGGTTTGCGCGGAGACACCGATAATCTTATCCGGCCCCAGCTTGGTGCGGACATCTCCTGCCTCCATATCACTTTGTCCCACATGGACACCGTCCGCATTCATGGCAGCCGCAATATCCACATTATCATTTACAACAAACGGGACCCGGTATTCCCGGCAAAGCTGCTGCAGTTCTTTTGCCTCTTCCAGAAAATGTGCTTCATCCAGTTCCTTTTCCCGTAGCTGCAGAAACGTTACGCCTCCGTCCAAGCTTTCTTTTACAACGGAATACAGCGTGCGGCCATTTAGCCAGTGGCGGTCTGTCACCGCATACAACAGCAGATCCTTTTTATCGACGTTCAATGTTTTCCCCCTCATCCAGAATTGCCTCATCCATCTGATAAATTGCATCAATAATACGATTGCGGTAGGTGGAATTTCCCTCTCCTTCCTGCATATGACTCCAGCCGATCTCGCCTGCCAGTCCCATTGCGCAGACTGCTGCCACGGCTGCCTCCAGTTTCTGATCCGAATTGGCTGTAATATAAGCGGTCATCATCCCAGACAGCTGACATCCGGTTCCGGTGATCTTTCCCATCTCCGGTCTTCCGTTACGAATCACATAACAGATCTCACCGTCGCTGACCAGATCAATGGCTCCGGTGATTGCAATGATGGATCCGCTTTTCGATGCAAAATCCTTTACAAATGCCACCGAACTCTCCAGATTTTCTTCTGTAACGGCATCCGCCACATCTGCATCCACACCTTTCGTAGTTCCGCTCCCGAATGCAAGCGTCTTAATCTCCGAGATGTTCCCGCGAATCACCGTCGGATGCAATTCATTCATCAGTTTCAAAGCCGTCTGCGTTCGAAGTTTTGATGCACCGGCTCCTACCGGATCCAGCAAGATCGGATGTCCCAGTTCTTTGGCCCGTCTGCCGGCAAGGAACATGCCTTCAATACTTCTCTCATTCAGTGTGCCGATATTGATGTTCAGGCCTCCGCATATGGTAGTGATGTCCTCCACATCTTTTGGTTCATCGGACATGATCGGGCTGCCGCCACAGGCCAGCAGCACATTTGCCACATCATTGACGGTCACATAATTCGTGATGTTGTGTACCAGCGGTACCTGCTTTCTTACGTTGCTTACATATTTACCAAACATAGCGCTCCTTTCTTTGACGCAGACATTTCGCGTCTAGTACATCGATTTTTAAATAACTAGCCTAACTAACTGGCCCTTTTTCCTGATTGCACGTGTCAAAAATCCTCAGCGTAGCCCGCTACGCCTACGTTTTTTGACACGCACCCTCAGAAAAAAGTTCTGCGTTATTAGGCCAGTTATTTTGCAAACGATGTACTAGTGAATGAAATCATCGTTACTGTACAGACGCCATCGACAAGGCGGCGAGTGAACTGTTACAAATCAACCTGATATTGCAAAAAAACGGATATGCCCCCAAGGACATATCCGCTACTTTCACACACGCAAAAAGCATGTACTCGTCATATCCCTACGTTGGCATTATCCAAATCAGGTTACGGGTCCAGACCAAACATTCTGTTCTCAGCCTGCTTACGGCAAGCTCCCCTTTTTTATTCTTGTGTAGTGTAGACCTGTTTTCTACAAATAGCAATCGGTTTTTATCTTTCAAGCCCGGCCAGCCTTTGCAGCGGCTCTTTGGCAAAATGATTGAAAACCGCAATGACTCTCCCCACTCCGATCATTGACAGAATCGTTCCAAGCCCGATTCCCAGAAGCGGCGATCCAAAAAAACAACCAAGAAGAAATGAAATTCCAACCGAACATAAATCCACGCAGTTTTTAGTAAATCCCAGCTCCTTACCGGCACGATCTGCAATGCAGCTGACAATGCCGTCTCCGGGATTGGGAACCAGCTGCATATCCACCGTAAGCGCCGCTCCAATTCCGGTCAGAACCAATCCGGCGATCAGCGTTGCCAGATCCATGCCAAAATTCCCGCTCTGATATCCCAGTGCCACCTTAAACAGTGCCATAAATCTGGTAAACACAATGCTCAGAACGATCTGCAATGCATCTGTCAGCTTCCTGTTTTTCCCCTTTATTACGAACTGCGCCGCCACAAAAAGGCAGTACAAAACAAGCGTCAGATTTGCCAGACTGATACCGGTCCCCCTGCTGATGGTATAAGGGACAGAAATAATGGCCGAAGATCCAAGTCCCGCTTCCGTATTCAATGTCAGCCCCAGTGCCAACACCACCATCCCGAATAAATACAGTCCAACGCGCCATATTGTAGCCTTTTTATCACTCATTTTCCCATCTGCTTCCTTTCCTTTGTATGATCAGCGGCGGGTGAACGGTAATCATTATACGTTACTGTTCACTCGGACAAGCAATAAGGTGGCGTCTGTACCGTAATCATTCTATATAGAATTCCCGGTACCACTTGGCAAATTTCGAAAGCCCGGTCCGCAGGTCAATCCCCGGCCGATAGCCGTAGTCCCTCTCCAGCGCTGTCGTATCCGCATACGTGACCGGCACATCGCCCGGCTGCATCGCCACCAGTTCCTTATGCGCCTCAAAGTCATAGTCCGAAGGAAGGACCCCGGCCCGCACCAGCTCCTCCTGCAGAATCGTCACGAAATCCAGAAGGCTCACCGGCCGGCCGCCGCCGATGTTATATACGGCATACGGCGGAAGCGGCAGGCCGTCTTCTCCATCTTTGCGCTCCGGCGCTCCGCCCATAACACGCACAACACCTTCTACGATGTCATCCACATAGGTAAAATCCCGGCTGCAATTGCCGTAGTTAAAGATCTGGATCTTCTTCCCCTCCCGGAGCTTATTGGTAAAGCCAAAATATGCCATATCCGGCCGCCCGGCCGGCCCATACACGGTAAAGAACCGCAGTCCGGTAGACGGAATATTGTACAGCTTGGCATAGGCATGGGCCATTAGCTCGTTGGACTTTTTCGTAGCCGCATACAACGAAACGGGATCATCCACCTTGTCCTCAGTGGAGAACGGCACCTTCCGGTTAGTTCCGTACACCGAAGACGAGGACGCATACACCAGATGCTGCACGCCGCCTGCACCGTCTTCTGCGTCATACGAATGGCGGCAGGCTTCCAGAATGTTATAAAAGCCGATCAGATTCGATTGAATGTACGCATCCGGATTGGTGATCGAATAGCGAACACCGGCCTGCGCCGCCAGATTCACCACGATATCCGGCTTCTCGCTCCGGAAAATCTCCTGTACCAGCGCCGCATCCGCGATGTCACCTTCTACAAAGCGCCATAGGGAAGTCTCCTTCGGCGATTCCCCCGAGGCCATTTTCCCTTCCACGGTATCTGTGCTCTTTACTTCTCGTTCCCGGACCAGCGCTTCGATCTGCCGCAGACGCCAGTCCTTAATGGCCGGGTCATAGTAATCATTTTTATTATCGATGCCAACAACTCTGCGGACCTTTTTGTCCTTTAGAAGCCGCAGCACCAGATTCGCACCGATAAAGCCGGCTGCGCCCGTCACCAGAACGCATTTTCCCTTCAAGTCAATTTTCTGCATATCATCACCTTTATTAATGAGTATGCACACTCCAAGCAGGAGTTATTGCCATCAGGCAATAACGAGTGCACTAATCAATATGAAACAGGTCCCTTGTATATACCTTTTCCTTCACGTCATCCAGCACACTGCTGTAGCGGTTTGCAATAATGGCGTGCGACATCTCCTTGAATTTTGCCAGATCGTTCACCACAAGACTTCCGAAAAATGTGGTTCCGTCCTCCAGTGTCGGCTCGTAGATAACCACCTTCGCACCCTTGGCCTTAATTCTCTTCATAACGCCCTGAATGGAGCTCTGGCGGAAATTATCGGAATTGGCCTTCATCGTCAGCCGGTACACACCCACAACCACTTCATGCTCCCGGTCTTTGTCATACTGTGCCGAATTTCCATAGGCACCTGCAATGTCCAGAACGCGGTCCGCAATAAAGTCCTTCCGCGTCCGGTTGGACTCCACAATCGCCTCGATCAGATTCTCCGGTACATCTGCGTAGTTGGCCAGAAGCTGCTTGGTGTCCTTCGGCAGGCAATAACCGCCGTACCCAAAGGATGGATTGTTGTAATGCGTCCCGATCCGGGGATCCAGGCATACGCCATCGATGATGTCACGCGTATTCAGTCCCTTTGTCTCCGCATAGGTATCCAGCTCGTTAAAATACGACACGCGAAGCGCCAGATACGTATTTGCAAAGAGCTTTACTGCCTCCGCTTCGGTAAGCCCCATCAGAAGCGTATCGATATTTTCCTTATAAGCGCCTTCCCGCAGAAGTGCCGCGAAGAGCTCCGCCGCTTCCTTCTGCTGCGCATCCTCCGCATCCAGTCCGACGATGATGCGCGACGGATACAGATTGTCATAAAGAGCCTTCGACTCCCGCAGAAACTCCGGCGAAAATAAAATGCGGTCGGTATGATACCGCTCCCGGGCAGCTCTTGTATACCCGACCGGGATGGTGGACTTAATAATCATGACTGCATCCGGGTTCACCGACAGGACCAGCTCAATCACCGCCTCCACCGCCGAAGTGTCAAAGTAATTCTTTTTGGAATCGTAGTTGGTCGGTGTGGATATGATGACAAAGTCTGCCGTGCGGTACGCCTCCTTGGCATCCGTAGTGGCAGTAAGACTCAACTCCTCTTCCCGGAAGAATTTCTCGATGTATTCGTCCTGGATCGGCGAAATACGGCGATTAATCTTGTCCACCTTCTCCGGCAGAATATCCACCGCCGTCACCGGATTGTGCTGCGCCAGGAGCGTTGCCAGGGACAAACCAACGTATCCCGTGCCTGCTACGGCGATCCGGATCGGATTTCCCTCCTGACGTCTTTTGGCAATGGTCTCCTCCGCCTGCCTCTGGGAAATGCTTTTCTCTCCGGACGCTTCCAGAAAGACATCCTCCAACTCAAATCCCAATACCTCCCCCAGCGTCTGCAGCTGCGGAATGGACGGCATATATTCTCCCATTTCAATGTGGCTCAGCATCGTCCGGTGAATACCGGTCTTCTCCGCCAGGTCCTTTTGCGTGATCCCCTTCTCCTTGCGCCTCTGCGCCACAAGACGTGCCAATGCTTCCTGATGAAACTGTTTCATAGTCCCTCTCTTATTAGTGTTACGTTTAATAACATGCATATTCAGCCATTACCATGAACATGGTATCATTCCCAAATCATTCTAACAATCCTTGAAATGAAATGTTATTTGTAATCACATCTCCTCATTTCATACAGACGTCCAGCAACTATGAATACTGATGGGGAAGTGAACTGCAATCAGCCGGGGCTTATCGTCAGGAAATCGAAAATCAGCGGTTGAATTCTGCGGTAAATCCAATACACTGATATCTGTTCAGCAGTTTCCGTTTACGGCTCACACGAGGTATCCCCATGCTTTCCATAAAACCAGTTGATCTGCACACCCATTCCACCTGCTCCGACGGCACTTTCTCACCGGAACAGCTGGTTTCTCTTGCCGCCAGCAAGGGCCTTTCCGCCTTCGCACTGACCGATCACGATACCGTTGCCGGCATCGCGGCGGCACAAAAAGCTGCCGAAGGAACCGATGTAGAAGTCATTCCCGGCATTGAGCTTTCCACCAAATATCAGGATAAGGACGTCCACATCGTTGGTCTTTTTATGGACGTTACGGATCCGGATTTTGCCGAAGCGCTGAAAGAATTCTCCGATGCGAGGAACACCCGCAACCGCAGAATGTGCGACATGATGTGCGCGGCAGGCATCCCCATCCCCTATGATGAGCTTGTCGCGGACAATCCCGGCTCCGTCATCACACGGGCGAACATGGCCCGCTTTCTCCTGAAAAAGGGTGTCATATCCAAAATCAGCGAGGCCTTTGACAAGTACATCGGCGATGACTGTCCCTTCTTTTTGCCCAGGGAGCAGATCACGCCGCAGAAGGCCGTTTCCTTCCTGCGCCGCTTCCACGGAATCCCGATTCTGGCACACCCTTATCAGTATAATCTGGGAGATGAGGGCCTGGAGACACTGATTTGTGAGCTAAAGACAGAGGGACTTCTTGGGATCGAGGCCTACTACTGCCGTCACACCCCCGAGATGACGGAGCACATCCGCACGCTTGCTGCTCGCTATGATCTTCTTTTGTCCGGCGGTTCGGACTTTCACGGTGCCAACAAGCCGGGGCTGGAAATGGGTACCGGCTACGGACATCTTTGTGTCCCCGCCGCTTGCCTCACGCAGATGAAGCACGCCCGCTTTCACGTGAATAAGGATACCCGCATTCTCTTCTGTGATTTTGACGGGACCCTTGCCACAGAGCAAAAAATCATCTCTCCGGCCACCAAAGACGTGCTGGACCGTTTTGCCGCCGCAGGGAATATCTTCGTCCTCTCCTCCGGACGGGCCATGTGTGATGTGAAGACCCTTGCCAAACGGCTTAATCTGCACTACCCGAACCAGTTTCTCTCTGCCTACAACGGCGCTGAGCTCTATTCCTGTGAGGAAGGAACCACTTTCTTCCGGGAAACCCTTCCCATCCCGGTTGTAAAGGCGGTTTTGTCTCTTGCCAAAGAGTATGGCCTCTATTGCCACACCTACGACACCGATGAAATTGTTGTATCCGGCCGCAGCAAAGAAACCGATTTCTATACCAGCCGTGTGAAGCTGCCGGTACGCATCGAGGCGGATCCGGCATCAGCGCTTTCCTGTGAGCCCTGCAAATGCCTGGCCATTCATCTGGAGAATGAGACCGATCATGCGCTGGAGCCCTTCGCAGCGGTGCTGGAGGAGCGCTTCGGAGACGTTCTGCATACAGTGATGTCCAATCCCTGGTATCTGGAGATCGATCCCATCCGCGCCACAAAAGCCTACTCGCTGAACTGGCTCTGCCGGCATCTTGGCATCGATATTGCAAACTCCATTGCCGCCGGTGATGCCCAGAATGACAATCCCATGCTGAAAGCCGCCGGCATCGGCATCGGTATGTGCAACGGCCTAGCCTCCAATCCGGAAATGGAAAAGGCCGCCGATCTCATCACCGAATTCGATAATGATCACGACGGCCTTGCAAAGGCTCTGGAACAAGTCCTGGCCCTTTAACCATTTTCTGCAGCACTACTGCAGATGTTTTTCAATCGTCAGGATATTCTGCCCGTCTTTGTACTCGTAGTGCATGCCCTCCATGCTCTTTTTCACCATAAAGATCCCTAATCCGCCGATGGCACGCTCCTCGGCAGAAAGTGTAATATCCGGATCCTCCTTGGCAAGGGGATCATAAGGAACGCCGCGATCAATGAAGGTAATCCGAACCATGGAATCACTGCTGGCCGCCTCCACCCGAATCTTTGCTCTGCCGATTTCCGGAGCATAGGCATAGTTTGCAATATTGGCAAAAATCTCCTCCACGGCGATTTCTATCTGCATCTGCACCTTCATCGGGCAGTCGATTTTCTCGAGATAGCCATCCACAAATCCCAGCACTTCCGACAGATTCGATGTTACAGCTTCAATTTCCAATTCGTGTTCCGTTGCCATCGTTCCTGCTCTCCTTCCTCCCTCTGACTGGTTACTTGTACTCCAGACAAAGCATGGTCATATCATCAAACTGTTCCGCATTCTGCACGAATTCATCCACCGCGGTGCGTACATTGCGCAGAACCTCGCAGGGAGCCGCGTCTTTATTCCGGTTCAGCGCTTCTATCATCCGCTCGGTTCCGAACAACTCATCATCCTTGTTCGTTGCTTCCGGAATGCCGTCTGTATAGACGAACAGGCGCGTTCCCGGCGTCAGTGTAAGCTCGTAGTTCTTGTATTTCATCCCGTCCATACCGCCAACAACAAACCCGTGACAATCCTTGTACAAGGCATAGTCGCCACCGGTCGGGCAAATAGCCGGATATTCATGGCCGGCATTCGCAGCTACAAGCCTTCCGGTCGAAATCTCCAGAATGCCGAGCCAGACCGTAACAAACATCTCTTCCTGATTGCGCGCGCATATGGCAGCGTTCGCTTCTTCCAGGATTTCTGCCGGCGTCTTCCCCTTCATCGCGTTGTTGGCCAGAATGATCTTCGATGCCATCATAAACAGAGCCGCCGGCACACCCTTGCCGGACACATCCGCCATAACAAGCCCCAGGTGATCCTCATCCACAAGGAAAAAGTCATAAAAATCGCCGCCGACCTCTTTCGCCGGCTTCATTGTAGCATACAGATCAAATTCCGACCGATCCGGAAACGGAGGAAATGTATTGGGCAGCATATTCTCCTGAATCTTGGCTGCCAGTGCCAGTTCTGTACCGATTCGTTCCTTCTCTGCCGTAATTTTCTTTATATTATCGACATAGCTGAGCATGTCCTGCTCCATCTTGTCGATTTGTTCCGCCAGTGTCTGGATCTCATCGCGGGTCCGAATGGCACAAAGACGCTTTGTTCCCTCCTCGGTCCGTTTCCCGCTCTCACCGAAACGCCGCACCTCCCTGGATAACACCCCAACCGGTCCGACAATACGCTTCATCATATACATAACAAAAACAATGATGACCGCTACAATGACGACGAACGTGATAAGGACAATGCTCTTGATCAGTGCCCGTGCAGCGCTTTCAACCCGCAGCATCGGAACCTCGACACCGACCACGGCTGCCACCTCACCGTCCTTTGTCAGCACCGGAACGAGCGCAGACATGTTGTAGCCAAACTCTCCGTTGGAGATGATGTAATCATCCTGCGGGCCCTTGGTTTCTACGACCTCTGCGAACAGTTCAATGTTCGCCGGGTTCATGGCGCTGCATTCGCCAAATGCATAATAGGTCTCTTCGTTCTCATTGCAGTCAAAAAGATACAGCAGCGGCTTCCAGGATGCGTCGTCCTTTTGATAAGAACGAAGTCCCTCCGCCGTATAGGAGACCACATAAATATCTGCAAGGCGCATGTTCCTCTTCAAGGACATCAGGCCGCTTTCCACCTTTTGATAGGCATCACTTTGCGTAAGCTGCTCCTTCTCTGCCTCGGATCCATTCTGCGCCACCTGCGCATAGTATAGCAGCTCCTCCGGTGTAATTTCTGAAAGGACCTCATCCATAGCGCTGTCGGCAACCAGATACGCCATGTCATAGTATTGCTGGCCGATGCTTTTCACCACCTCACGGTTTCCGAAATAGATGATAAGCCCGCTCAGAACAATTCCCATGATGACGAAGCCCGTCACAATCTTCCTTGTGAGTCTTCCCTTCTCTCTCATCCGCCCTCCAACTATATCATCCATTCGCTGCCACGATCACTCGTCCTTTGGTTCCCTTTTATTTACACGGAAAACAAGCCGCCTTCCGCCATGTTCCAGAAATACGACACTTCCGTGAAAAGACACCTGTACATCCGTCGCCCTCATCGCTTTCGCCCCGAGACATTCATCCGGTGCCCTGTCGCTTCCCGAGCAAGTGAACGGTACCTTCTTTTCTTCTCTTCCCTCACCTTGCAGATGGCCTGCGGGAGCGATCGTCTCGTCATCTAAGAGACGGTCCACATAGATTCGCTCTCCCTTATGCACGAAAAACGCGCCGTGATGCATGGATCTGGCCCGTATTTTCCGCAGAACGTCCTTCAGAAAGAAGTCCTGCTCCATATCACTCAGGGAAAATTCATAATCCGAATGTACCATTACTCTTCGGTATGTCCCTCCCGCTTCCAAAAAAAGCGGCGGCACTCCCATCATAACATGCCCGTACAGACTGTCCAAGAGCTGCGGAATTTGGTCCTCCAGAAGGTTCAATGCAGCCCCTGCATCCATTCCCGCTTCCACCTTGCAGACCTCTCTTCCGATCACCGCCCCCTCGTCGATTCCGACAGTCACTGTGTGCAGCACGATCTCGCTTTCAGGCTCCCCCAGGAGCACGGTCCACAGATGCGGCTGATGTCCGCGGTTGCTGTGCAGGCTCCCGGGGTGGATGTTGTATACCGGCATGGCAGCCAGAACGTCCTTCTTCAGGATGATGGGGCAAGCGTTCATGACATAACAATCAATTCCCTCGCTCTCCTGAAATGCCGCAAGCAGCTCCTCATTATTCCTGACAATGGCAAAATCCAGATCGGGATAGCGCCTCTTCGCAATGTACACATCTTCGCACAGGCGACTCATCGGTGCAAGAAACCGCTTCACTTCGAAGCCCTCGTGCTCCATCAATGCATCCAGAGCCCTGGTTCCATAGCCTAGAAATCCAACACTTATTTTATCCATACAGATCACTTATAAAAGAACTGTAACTATTCAGCACCCATCTCGATGTACTAGCCAAAGGCGTTTCGCGCCTTGGCCACCCGTCAATTTCAATTGTGAATTTGCCTGCAAGCAGAGGTTCACCTTGAAATATGACAGGTGCCAAACAGATACAAAAACTGCCCAGTCAAACAACTGGGCAGGAAATCATTCGTGTACGATACTATATATCTTATGCCAGGCTGTGGCTTTCCTCCGGGATAAAAGTTCTCTTCTCCGTCCGAACCTCTCTGGCCTTTCTTGCAGCCTCTTCGGCCTCGCGGCTGAATACGAGCTGCGAATTCACCTTCTCCTTGCCTCTCCGGTCCACCTTCTCATAGGTGCCGTCCGGCTGGAGAATGCTGGCCTGTTCCGTATCCGCCAGCTCCGTTTCCAGAATATGCCAGGCCTTCTCCTGCACTGCCTTTTCTTCCAGCGGGAACACAATCTCTACGCGGCGGCCGAGGTTCCTGGGCATCCAGTCTGCGGATCCTGCATAGAATTCCCGTCTGCCCGCATTCTCAAACACAAAGATTCTTGCATGCTCCAGAAAGTTTCCGACGATGGAGTGCACGGTAATGTTCTCCGATACGCC
The DNA here is from genome assembly GCA_963658695.1 of bacterium. Classification (GTDB taxonomy): domain Bacteria; phylum Bacillota; class Clostridia; order Lachnospirales; family Lachnospiraceae; genus CAG-791. Next base: position 48,509 of record CAVKRN010000003.1, on the reverse strand, counting down.
CGGAATCCCCACGCGGAGGCAGCAGATGCCGCGGACAATCAAGTCAATCGTAACGCCGGCTGCACTGGCCTTGTACAGCGCCTCGATAATGTCCGGATCACACAGGGAGTTCATCTTGGCCACTATGCGGGCCGGCTCACCGTTTCTGGCATTTTCCGCCTCCCGGCCGATCAGGTACAGGAAACGATCCTTCATCCACAGCGGTGCGAGAATGAGACGATTCCAGGAGCGAGGCTCCGAATAGCCGCTTAGCATGTTGAACACCGCCGTCGCGTCCTCGCCGTAGGCCTCCTTGCAGGTAAGCAGTCCCACATCGGTATAGAGCTTGGCCGTCGTATCATTGTAGTTACCGGTTGCCAGATGCACATAGCGCCGGATGCCATCCTCTTCCCTGCGCACTACCAGCGTGATTTTTGAGTGCGTCTTGAGCCCCACCAGACCGTAAATAACGTGACACCCTGCCTTTTCCAGCATTCTGGCCCAGACGATGTTATTCTCCTCGTCAAATCTGGCCTTTAGCTCCACCAGAACCGTAACCTGCTTGCCATTGTCCGCCGCCTTGGCAAGTGCCGCAACAATGGGCGAGTTGCCGCTTACCCGGTACAGCGTCTGCTTGATAGCCAGAACATCCGGATCCACTGCCGCCTTGGCCACGAAATCCACCACCGGCTGGAAGGTCTCATACGGATGACTTAAGAAAATATCCCCCTTCCGGATCTGGGCAAAAATATCACTGCCCGCCGGGAGCTCCGGAACCTCCTGGGGCGGCAGATACCGGTGCTCGTGCAGATCCTCAAATCCCTCTACCTTCCGAACCTTGGAAAGGAAGGTCAGATCCAGCGGCCCGTCAATGTGAAAGATCTCCTCTTCCCCGAGCTCAAGCTCCTCCGCCAGAATGCGGATCAGTCGAGGGTCTGCATCTGCCTCGATCTCCAGACGAATAGCCTCGCCATGCCGGCGCTGCTTCAGGGATTTTTCAATTTCCTTCAGAAGATCCTCTGCCTCATCTTCATCGATGTCCATGTCCGCATTCCGCATAATGCGGAACGGAGCGGCTCCGATGACGTCGTAGCTCTGGAAGAGCTCTCCCAGATAATCCTGAATGACTGTCTCCAGCAAAATCACACGGACAGTTCGGTGACCTTCCTTCTCCTGCTGCCCTGCCGGCAGTCCGCTCTCCGGGAGACGAATGACTCTTGGCAGAACCGAAGGAACCTGAACCGTTGCAAATTCCAGATTCTCCTTCTCACTCTTTAAGGCCTTCTTGGCCTTCTTCGTGTGGGTCAGAATCCCGGGACCGGCATTGTCCTTGCGCTTTAAGAGAGCGCCGATGTTCAATGACTTATTCAAAATCAGCGGGAACGGACGAGAGGAATCCACGGCCATCGGTGTAATGACCGGATATACCTCGGTCTCAAAATACTCGTCCACAAATTCCTTTTCATCCACGGTCAGCTGCTGCGTACCGGTGAGAATGGTAATTCCCTCCTCCCGCAGTGCCGGAATGATCTGCCGGTTCAGTGTCGTATACTGAAGATCCACGAATTCATGGGTTTTTTCGAGGATGATCTTGAGCTGCTCCTCAGGGCTCATCCCGGAAATATCCTTTTTGGTATAGCCTGCCTTCGCCATGTCCTGAAGCGAGGCTACGCGCACCATGAAGAATTCATCCAGATTGGAGGCGGTAATGGAAAGAAAATTCAGCCGCTCCATCAGGGGATTTTCCTTGCTTCTGGCCTCTCCCAGGCACCGCTTGTCAAACTGCAGCCAGGACAGCTCGCGATTGTAGTAGTACTTGGGATTTCTCCAGTTGATTTCCTTTTTATCTTCCTTTTTCGTATCCGGTTCAGCTACTGTCTTCTTTTTGTCAGACATCATCTTTTCTCCCTTGTTGTTATCTTTGACGAATGACTGGTGTAATACCGAACACCTCTGCAAAAAAGTCTGCCCTTGCCTGGAACAGTCCCTTTTCCAGTGTCAGATCCACGCTGCTCCGTGCCGAGATGACCAGCTTCTCATCCCGGACGCTGACCCGCATGTCATTGAGCTTTTGCTGATGGGACCGGTCAAGTCCGTTAGCAAGGCGCAAAATGGCGGACAGCTTGGTAATGGTGAGGTAAGCTTCCCGGTCCAGATCACTGGCCTCCAGCTGCTGCTCGTAGTAAATGAACTCTCCGTGGTTAAACCGCACGATGTTAGCCACAATCTCCCGTTCAATGTGGGAGATCCCAATGATCTCCGTACGGAGAATGATGTTGTAGGAGCATTCGGACACATTGGCGATGGATACGTACTTGCCGCAGTCATGCAGGATGCAGGCAAGGCGAAGCAGCAATCGTTCCCTCTTGCCAAGACCATGGATCTTCTTTGTCGCATCGAACACCTTCATGGCAATGGCATCCAGTGACTTGCCTCTTGCTTCATTTCCGCGGTAACGCCTAGAAACTGTTCTGGCGCAGGCGATGATATCCTCTTCAAAATCGTGGCTGGGCGGCAGGATCTTTTTTTGCTCTGCGTATTCATATACGATGCCGTCGGTAAGAGTGACACCCGGTGCATAGATCCGCTCCGCCCCCAGCGCGCGGATGATACCCCGCATCAGCATCGCCGAAATGGAGATCAGGGAGATGCTGTCCTCGGTCATGCGGTACTCTCTGGCCATCTCGTAAGTCGTGCGCTGCGTGCTGCGCTTCTCAAATGCAAGAAACTCGCCCGCATCCGCTACGCTCCGCCCTCTGGACTCCATAAATGCCGAGATGTAATCGTCGATGATGATGATATTCGGAACGCTGCGCCCGTCCAGATACAGGTCAGTGAAAACCTCCATCTGCGAATTCACAATCTCATCGATCAGACGCTCCCTTTGCGTGCGTCTTGCATCCAGCCTTCGGATCTGTTCCCGAATGCGCAGAACGCCAAGCCGCAGATTCTGCGTGGAGTTCAGAACGCCGTTTTCAAACAGGGATATCTGAAGGCTGCTGCCGCCGATGTCAACGATTGCACAGCCCTCTGCCACAATGCGGTCAAAATTACTGTCGCGGTAGGCCACTGACTTATAATCCAGAAAGCGCTGCTCGGAGTTGGTAAGGACATCGATATGAATACCGGTTTCCTCCTCCCACTGCGAGAGGATAATGGATGCATTGGTCATCTCCCGGATGGCCGAGGTTCCATAGGCCCTGTATTCGCTCACACGGTAGGTGTCCATGATTTTGCGGTATTCCTTCAGGACATCACGCACCTCCTGAATGTGGTGGAGGCTGAGCTTGCCGGTGGCATAAGTGTCGCTCCCCAGGTCGATCTTGCGCACCACATGATCAATTTCACGGATACCCTTTGCACGGGAAACCTCGAAGATTTCCATGCAAAGCTCATAGCTTCCTACATCAATTGCTGCAAAGGTTTGGATTGCCATCATGGCCTCCTAAAAGATGATCGATAAACTGCTGTGCCGTGCGTCCGGAAAGGCCGCCGTGCTGCATCTCCCACTGGGTCGCCAGCTTCGAGAGCTCCTTCTCCTCCATGCGGATTCCGAAGCGCTCTGCCAGCTCCCGGACAATTGTATGATACTCCTCAAAGGTAGGTGCCCCATAATAAATGGAAACACCGAAGCGGCTCGCCAGAGAAAGCTTCTCCTGTACCGTATCGCCGCCGTGCTTGTCGGAGATTTCAACGCCGTCTCTGTCATGGAAGCTCTCGCGCACCAGATGCCGGCGATTGCTGGTGGCATAGATCAGAACATTGGAGGGCCTTTTCTCCAGGCCGCCCTCAATGACTGCCTTGAGGTATTTGTATTCCGTTTCATTGTCCTCAAAGGAAAGGTCGTCCATATAGAGGATAAAACGGTAATTCCGGTTCTTAATCCGCTCAATCACGTGATTCAGATCCCTGAACTGGTAGCGGCTGACCTCAATAATACGGAGTCCCTGCTCATAATACTCATTGGCAATGGCTTTGATGCTGGAGGACTTGCCGGTGCCGGCCTCTCCGTAGAGCAGGCAGTTGTTGGCCGGCCGCCCCTCCACAAACGCCTCTGTGTTCTCAATCAGCTTCTTTTTGGCGATTTCGTAGCCGACCAGATCCTCCATATGCACGTGCAGGATGTTCTTCACCGGAACGATCTGTGTCTGCCCTGCCAGCTCACCCGCCTCATCGTGTTCGATGCGAAAGGCCTTGTGCAGGCCGAACATTCCGACACCGTACTCTTTATAAAACGCCGTCAGAAGCGCCTTCATGCCGGCCGCATCCTCTGCCTGCTCAAATTCCCTTGCCAGCGTGCAGATGCGATCACGAATTCTCGTGTTGTAGAGTCTGCTGCCAAGGCCGGTCGGCTGATAATCCAGTATTATAGATAACTCCGGCACATCAAACTCCGTCGCAGCCTGTGTTAAATTTGCGTTAAAATACGTCTGAAAGATACGAATATCGTGCAACGCCGCATCATTGATGCTGCCTTCCACCTCGCCCCGCAGCTCGCAGGCCATGGAATAGCTGTTCTCATGGGAAACCAATACACTGGTCAGATAATCGTGCCACAGATTTCCGTAGAAGCCGTTATCTCCGGCCTCCTTTAAAAGCAGATAAATGGCATCATACAACCTGCTGCGAAGATGCTCTCTTTGCTTCTCATCAAGACTTGCCCCAGCCTGCAGTCCGGAAAGGACCTCGCTCATACAGTCCCACAGGGGGCAATTCTCCATACGATATAAAATACACGAATTCATGACAACTCACCTTTCCCGGACACCACAGCGCACGCGTCGATAAACGACAGCAATAAAATCAATAGTTTCCCAGCACCTTCAGATTCTTGGACTCGTCCCGCAGACCGCGCAGCGCATTGCGGACGGCACTGTCCTGAAGATTGCCGTCAAAGTCAATAAAAAACCGGTACTCAAAGCTCCGATCCCGAATCGGGCGGCTTTCGATCTTGGTCATATTAAGGTCATTATATATAAAATGCGACAGCACGCGATAGAGGGCACCGCTCTCATGCTCGGTTTCCAGTACCACCGAGATCTTTCCCGCACAGCGCCGGAAAATCTTCCGGTTCGTCACAACAATAAAGCGCGTGGAATTGTTGTCCGAGTCGTTGATACCCTCTTCCAGAATCTCCAGACCATAGGCCTTTGCCGCATAGGCGGACCCGATGGCCGCCTTGGAGGTGTCCTTATCCCTTGCCACCTTTTCGGCTGCGTAGGCATTGTTCTGCATGCCGACCTGCTGCCACTCCGGATGAAGATCCAGATAATGCTCACTCTGCATCAGTGACTGAGGATGGGAATATACCGTGTGGATCGAAGAAAACGTTGTCCCCGGCACCCCCATCAGGCAATGCCGTATGGGAATGATCTGCTCGCCTACGATATAATTTTCAAACTCGAACAGAAGATCGTAATTCTGCGATACGATGCCTGCCGTGGAATTCTCAATAGGAAGCACCGCATAATCGGCTGCTCCCTCTTCGATGGAGCTCATAGCATCCCGGAAGGTTTCAACGCAGAAATGGTCGATGTTCTCGCCGAAAAAGGTCTTCATAGCCGCTTCGGAATAGGCCCCGGGCGCCCCCTGGTAAACAACCCGCGTCTTGTCATCAATCAGCGAATCCACCGGCAGAAACGAAAGGCTGTGGAGCTGCCCTGCGTTGTCTAAAAGCCGGTACTGATACTTGCGGCTGATGGACATGATCTGCTCGTAAAGCTCCCGCACGGCCCGCTGATTGAAGGGAGTGTCTGCCATTTGGCTAAGCGCTGCCAGCTTCTCCTGTTCGCGCTTTTTGTCCAGCACTCGCTTCCCGGATTTGATCTTGTCCTCTGCCACCTTCCCGGAAATTTCCATTCTCTTTTGAAACAGCTGCACCATCTGTGCATCGATTTCATCCAGCTGCTGCCGGTATTCCAGTAATCCCATGTTATTCCTCTTATGTCTTGTTCCTGTGTGTCACCAGTACATCATTTGCACCATCTCGCTTGTTGCAATTCACACGTCCGTCAGCGACAGGGTGGCTATACAGTACGCCTCGATGTGACTACTCCGCTTCGTTCATCTTCACGAGCTTTGCCGCCTGATCTGCCGCGATCAGAGCATCCAGAATTTCATCCAGACTTCCGTCAATGACATCGCTTAAGTTATAAACCGTCAGCTTGATGCGATGATCCGTGACGCGAGACTGTGGGAAGTTATAGGTTCTTATTTTCTCCGAACGATCTCCCGTACCAATCTGCGAGCGGCGAAGATCTGCTTCTTGGTCATGGCGGCTCTGCACCTCCAGATCATACAGCTTCGAGCGAAGCAGTGCCCACGCCTTGTTCTTATTCTGCAGCTGGGAGCGCTCGGTCTGGGAATAAATCACGATACCGGTGGGAAGGTGCGTTAAACGCACCGCAGAATCGGTCGTATTGACGCCCTGGCCGCCGTTTCCGGATGCTCTTGTGATATCGATGCGCACATCCTCCATCGGGATGTCGATCTTAATATCCTCCGTCACCTCTGGCATCACCGCCACGGTAATGGTAGATGTGTGAATGCGGCCCTGCGATTCCGTTGCCGGCACGCGCTGCACGCGGTGCACGCCGCTTTCGTACTTCATGCGCGAGTAGGCACCCTGGCCCACCACCATGAAGTTCACAAATTTCATACCGCCGATGCCGTTTTCTTCGAAATCCAGAATTTCGGTCTTCCATCCCCGGCGCTCGGCATAGTGTACATACATTCGGTATACCTCGGCCGCAAAAAGCGCCGCCTCATCGCCGCCGGCGCCGGCACGGATTTCGAAGATAACGTTCTTGTCATCATTGGGATCCTTGGGCAAAAGGAGCAGCTTCATCTCGCCGGTCAGCTTCTCCACCCGGTCCTTGGCATCCGCCAGCTCCTGCCTTGCCATCTCCTTCATCTCCGGATCCGACTCGGAAGCAATGATTTCCAGCGCGTCCTCCACATCCTGCCCGGCCTTCTGGTATGCCTTATAGGTTTCCACCACCGGGGTTAAATCGGTCTGCTCGCGCATAAGCTTGCGGTAGCGATCCATGTTCTGTGTTACATCCGGGCTGCCAAGCTCTCTTGTGATTTCCTCATAGTGCAGCAGCACCGTATCCATTTTCTCAAACATCTATACTATCTCCTTCGCAGCTTTTAATCACTGTACAGACTCCCGCCAGCAACGGATCCTGACGGAGTTGTCCGATCAGGGAATTCACCCATCGCTTGGCTGCGCGCAAGCGATAATACCTTACTCCTGCGGCACCCTAGCCGACACCACGCGGTCCAGACCGCCATAGTCTTGATCAATCCGAATATCTTCAAAGCCCTGCTGCAAGAGAAGCTTCTCAATGTCCCCAGCTTCATCAAAGCCGGATTCCAGGAATAGAAACCCGCCGGGGCACAGGTGCTCTGCCGCCTTTTCGGCAATCATCCGGTAAAAGTCCAGGCCGTCTGCGCCGCCGTCTAACGCCGCATATGGCTCTCCGCAGCGCACCTCCGGCTCCAGCGTCGGAATTACCCCCGTCGGAATATACGGCGGATTGGAAACGATCAGATCAAACCGCTCCTCTCCGGCGGGCTCCCACATATCGCCTCTTGCAAAATACGCGCGTCCATCCAATCCCAAGGCCGCCGCATTTGCCTTTGCTGCCTCCAGGGCTCTTGCACTGATATCAGTGCCAAGGCCGCCGGCCGTAGGAATAAAATGAAGAAGTGACAATAGAATGCACCCCGATCCGGTACAAAGATCCAGAATCCGAAGCGGTTTTACCTCTGCATCTGGCGACACGTGCCGCTTTCTTGCATTGTCTGTGATCTCCTGCTGTCTTTCCAGGACAGCCTCCACAAGGCGCTCCGTATCCTGCTCCGGAATCAGTGTCTCCTCATTTAATAAAAAGGTCAGGCCGCAAAAATCCCACTTTCCAAGGATCATGGCCGTGGGCTCCCTGTTTTCCCTTCGTGTTATAAGCGCCTGATACTGCGTCTGTTCCTCTTCGGTAATCATCCGGTCCGGATCCGTAAGAAGTGTCTGCAAGTTGGTATGGCAGACTTCCTCCAGAAGGATCCTTGCATCCAGTGCCGCGTCGGAAATCCCCGCCGCCTCCAGCCGTTTGCGCCCTTCCTCGTAAAGCGGTCGGTATTTCATATCATTCTTCGTCTTCATATCCAAAGTTCTTCTTAAGATATGCTCTCCAGTCAAAGACAGCATCCACGGCCGCAATGGCAACCTCTGCCATTCCTTCGTCCGGCTCCTTCGTCGTGATATGCTGCAGCCACACACCGGGAGCGGAAAGGATGCTCACAAGCAGGTTGTTGTGCTTGCCGGCGTATTGCAGAAATTCAAAGGAAATGCCGGCGATCAACGGAATCAGCAGAATGCGAACCAGAATTCGCATGGCATATCCGTCTACACGAATAAAGAAGAACAGGATAATGCTGATGATCAGGACCAGTACCAGGAAACTGCTGCCGCATCGTTTATGAAAACGCGAGCTTTTCATGACGTTCTCCACCGTCAGCGGCTTCCCGCGTTCAATGCAGTTGATGCATTTATGTTCCGCACCGTGATAGCCGTACAATCTCCGAATATCTCCCAGTAGGGAAATCCCGATCATATACGCAAGGAAAATGACGAGACGCACCACACCTTCCAGAATAGCGAGCAGACCTTCACTGCGAATGGTGCTCCCCAAAAGATTTGTCAATAAAACCGGAAGGATCACAAAAATGCCGATGGCAAGCACCAGGGACACCGCGATCGTGACGCCGGAGAAAAAGGCATCCTCTCTGGCCTTTCTCTCCGGAGATTTATCTGTGTTCTCCTCTTCTTCCAGGAAGGAGGACGCGAAGTTCATCGCCTTCATGCCGGTGATCAGGGAATCCACAAATGCCAGGACGCCGCGGATAAACGGAATTTTGGTCCAAATGGTTTTGTCTCCGATTCCATGATATTCATCGACACCGATTTCGATCTCGCCGCTTGGCTTTCGGACAGCAACGGCCATCTGGCTTTTGTTGCGCATCATGACGCCCTCAAGGACTGCCTGACCGCCAATTCCTGAATAATGCTGTCGTTTTCTTCTCTTCGCCATGGAGTGCCTTTCTTACTGCTGAATCTGTACAGTAAACAAAAAGGTTGGGGCAGCACGCTGCTCCAACCTTTCTCATCGCCCGAAACCGATATCTTACTTGATGCCGTATTTCTTGTTGAACTTCTCAATGCGACCCTTAGCATTTGCTGCCTTCTGTGTGCCGGTATAGAAAGAGTGGCACTTGGAGCAAACTTCGACGTGGATCTCCGAAATGGTGGATCCGGTTACGAAAGTATTGCCGCAGTTGCATGTAACGGTTGCCTGATAATACTGAGGATGAATTCCTTCTCTCATGTTCGACTGCCTCCTTCGTGCAAGCGCTGCCGTGAATGATCTATCATTCACTTCACCTACATGGCCGCCAATGACGGCACATCGCTGTTCCGCTTAGAACAACTGGGTCATTATATCATCCGTTTGGATGGTTCGCAAGTCACTTCACAACCTTTGTGAATGCAATAACCGGTATTTCATCCAGGTTGTCAAACAAGGCATTGAACTCGTCTTCCGTTGTCACATCCGTCTTGGGCTGAGCATCCACGATATTGCCATCCTCGGCGGTAAATCCCATGACCGTTGCGGTGCCATCCTCCGAGTACACGATATTCGTCTTCTCTGCGTAGTACAAAAGGCCCTGTTCGCTGACCTTCAGCTTGCTAAAGGTGCGGTTATTGCAGACATACAACGTACCATCCTCCGAAAGCCGGATCGGATATGCCGTACCACCGGTCTGTACATCGCCGATATCATAGATCGGATTCCCCTCGATATAACCGCAGGGCGTATACAGACTTACGCTGATTGCCGCCGATGTATCCTCATCCCACGCGTACAGCATGTCTGTGATGGCAAGAACATCGCCGTCATAGCCGTCCAGCTTGATGTACGCATAGCCCTCGCCGTTCTCCAGAAGACTGATAATCTCGTCGTAGGATTCGAACTCGGATTTGCCCGCTCTCTCCTCCAAAAAGTTCGTCTCGATAAGCTTCTCCGCCTCCGGGAACAGCTCACATACCTTGTCGTAAGAAAAATCCTCCGACCAGGAAGCCAGATCCGCAGAGGACGATTCTGCCTCTGTGGATGCCTCGGAAGAAGCTTCCTCCGCTTCTGTGCTTGCCGCTGCGGACTCCTCCTCTGCCTCTGTAGAGGCTGTCACTGCATCCGTCGAAGAAGTATCACTTCCCGTGCTGCTTTGCCCGCAGCCGCTAATAAGAGCACCTGCCATCATCAAAGAAAGAATACCTGCTGCTGTCTTTTTCTTCATAGCTCATCCTCCTCTGGCTCCGGCTGGTATATTGCACTCGCTTTGTACAGGGATACTCCACCGATGTACAAAGTCCGATACTCTATCTAATAGCTTAAGCCAAAGCCATACTCATAATAATTGCCTGCCGCATCGCGATATGCATAGGCCTTGCCGTTCTCATCCTTCATGCACTCCGGCATATACAGATCCTTATCAAAGCCAGGAACATCGTTGTGGCTCACGCACACGCCGTCTGCATCCACAGCCAGAACCTCGTCACCCTTCGGCAATGTCAGCGGAAGCTTTCCAACCGGTGCAAAGCGTCCCAGCATGACATCCAGTGTTGCAGAAGGGTAGGTATCAAAGCCCGCGGTCAACGCATCGGAATACCGCTCCACATTGCCAACCTCCCAGGCAAGAGGGAAGTTGATATTGGATACTACACTGCCGCCGTTGCCGTGAAGGATGTCAGCAATCTCCTTGATCCTGCCGACATTGGCCAGTGTCGTCTCTTCGTGAGTTTCGGCCTGCGGCTTTCCGTCCTCGCCGACATTGCAAACCGTCTTGTTCTCACAGATATCCAGTTCCAGATATCCCGGTGTCGCGTTAAAATACGCGCCGGACTGGGGGCTGATCATCAAAATTGCCGTCTCCGCTTCGGCAGGATCCGAAACGAGAACAACGCCTTCTTCGCCAGCCAGCATATCACGAAGTGCTTTCGTTGATTGTACTGCAGCATCGGCATTCTTGGCAAACGCCTCTGCATAGATCTTCGTTCCCGCCTTTATCGGCAGGACGCCGTTATTTTTCAGAAGGACAACAGACTCGCGGTGAACGCGTCCTGCCTCCTCCCAGTCTTCCTTGCAGGCAACAACAGAAGCCGCCTCTGCAGGATCTGCATACGGGTTCTCAAACATGCCCTGGCGGAACAGCTCCTCCAGTGTTCTGGACACCGCGCGATTGATGCTTTCGTCGGTCAGGACCAGGTCTTCTTTGCGGAAGCCTTCCGGCACCGGATGCTCGTCATAGTATCCATTGGTCTGACGCTCGTATGCTTCCATACCTTCCTTATTGTCGAAAAGACCGGAGATCAGATCCACGCCGCTTTGCGTAACCGCAAACCCAATGCGCTCGGGGATGTCCAGCATATCGACGCCCCAGCACATGTTGTGTGTAATACCGGTATCGGAATTAATATATCCCTTAAATCCCATCTGCCCGCGCAGAAGCCCATCAATAAATACCTTGTTATATGCAAATCCGTAGGGTTCCAGCGAAATTTCCTTCCCTTCGGCATCCTGCTGCGGTGCGCTCTTTGCTGCACAAGGCTTGGAATAGTAAGGCATAATCGATTCCGCGTTGTGACGAATCGCTGTCTTAAAGCCCGGGATGTGGTATTTCTGAAGGGACCCTTCTGTTGCGTAAATGTTCCACTGGCCCGCTGCGTAGTGCGGATCAAAGCCGTTTTCTCTTGCGCCGCCTCCCGGGAAATGCTTCACCGTCATCGATACGCCGTCCGTCGTAACGCCTTCGCTTCCGCCCTGCACGCCGGGAATGAGGTGGTCAAAAATCTCCTCGATCAGAGCAGGATCCTCGCCGAACGTACCAAAGGTTCTCTGCCATCTGGGATCCGTGACGCAGTCTGCCATATACATGTATCCCTTCCGCAAACCGCAGGCCTTCCATTCTCTCCGGATGGTATCGGCAAACCGGTCGATGATTTCCATCTTGCCTGTGCCCTTTACCGCAGCAGCAATGCCAAGCGTTCCCGGCCATGTGGCGAACACACCCGCCGCGTCATTCATGCCAAAGACCACCTCGCCGTTCTCATTGCGGCTGTTGGACATCACCTGCACCGGAACAAAATGCTCACAGGATTCTGCCACGTGCTGGAGCTGGTTCAGGTAATCCGCAAGATCCTCCGGAGACGGGTTCTCCCGAAGAATCACATGTCTTGTAAAATACTCCCGGATCAGCTCCGTGGTCCCAGGCAGCGTTTGCCGTCCGAAGATGCTGTCCGACACATCCACCGGTGCCTCATCGAGGATGCCGGTTTCATCGCCCTCGGGCACATGCCCGCCTGCTGCGAGTCTCGCAGAAGGGTACTTCGGTCCCATCCGCCAGTCCGAGGTGAAAAGCTGCCCGATCTTCTCCGAAAGCGACAAAACCTCAACATAGGCCTCCGCGCGCTCCTTGGCCGGAAGACGCCAGTCATTGACCTTCGTCACTTTACCGGTTCCGTCAATATCTTTAAAGTACAGACCGTCCTGTTCGATGATGCCGCGTGTAGTCGCTGTGATCGTCGGTCCGTTTGGATTGGTATGCTGCTTTACAAGTTCTGATGCCTTCTGTGCCATAGGTTCCTTTCTTCGCCGGAGCAAAATCCTGCCCGTCTTTGTCCAATGCGCGGTTACTGTATAGACATCAGTCAGCAACGTATCCTAGTACATCGATTTTTAAATAACCAGCCTAACTGACCTTTTTTCTGACTGCACGCAAGCAGTAACCATATGTGTTTTCTCACATTTCATTGGGTTTATCTTACCCGATTTCCAACGCAGAAAAAAAGTACAATCTTTAGGAAAACACGTCTGTTTTCATGAGAAATTACTGCAGCAAGCGTCCGCCAAGGCCAGTTTCTGACAGAACCGCCGACATTATCGCCCGACCGGTGCACAAACTGTAAATACAGCAAACCACCCGAAGCAGTACACTGACTCCCTCGGGTGGTTTGCTTTTTCTCTCGATGTGGCTGGTACATCGATTTTTAAATACCTGATTTTATGCAAGTGCTCTTCCCAGCGCCTTGCACTCTTCGAGTGCGCCGTCATCCGGAGCGTTCTGGCAGATTGCGGTACCAACAACATTTGCGCCGTCACCCTTGCTGCGATCCTCCCAGTCATTCATCCATGCGCCGTCGCCCCAACCCCAGGAGCCGAACAGTGCAATCTTCTTACCGGAAAGAGCTCCCTCTATATCCGAGAACATAGGCTCAAACTCAGCTTCCTCCAGAACCTCTGCACCCATGGCGGGGCATCCGAATGCAATAGCATCATAGGCTGCGACATCCGCTGCCGTAAACTGAGACGGTCCCAGAACAGTAACCTCTGCGCCTGCAGCCGTTGCGCCTTCTGCCACGGCATCTGCCATCATTCCTGTGTTGCCGGTTCCTGTCCAATATACAACTGCTACCTTGCTCATAGTGTTTTCTCCTTCTGATACATGCTGTGAGTTTATCTGTTTGTAACTATTTCAGGCCTATTTACAGAGCCGCTGTGCGTCTCTTTTTTCGTTTGCGTCTGAATAGTTCCTGTATCTTCAACCGGGTTTCCCCGGAAGAACGCGTTATAACTTATTAGTTAGGAAGCCGCCACCGTCAGCTGTTCCAAACTCCTGCCAAGCTCCCAGGACCGAAGATAGGCATCCGTGCAGCGCCGATAATTTTGAAAGACCTCCACAGCCCTTTGCACATTTCCGTACACTCTCCAGGCGCCAATGCATTTGCAACCGATATCCTTGTGCTGAATGAAGCCCTTCACATCCTCCAGCGGATATCCAAGGAATAATCCGATCTCATGAGGAAAGTCCTTGCTGCTCTTGCGCGCGCGGATCCGTTCTCCAAGGCGTATAACGCACCGGTCCACATCGCTGCAGTCATACCCTGCCTGTTCCAGAAACGCACGAACCCCTTCCTTTTCAAATTCCTTTTCCAGAAACTGTGGCCGATAGATATACAGCAGCACATGGGCTTTGCAATAACTAAGCGGCACTGCGCGGAGCCCCTTTCCAACAAAAATGCGGTTCATTTCGCGAATGTCCGCCTTGGCCAGTTCCATGCTCTCATACGGCAGGCTGATCAGATTGGCCGGCTTCATACCGGCAAGTGTCGGTGAGCAATTCTCAATCAGTGTTTTCTCCGGCATCCCTGGCAGCCTCCGATGTTAGTTTTAGGTTACTTGAATTAGTTCTTACTAACTTCCGGAAATAAATATACCTCTGCAGTACGTTTGTGTCAACTAACATATCGCAGAGGTATATCGAAGTTTACGCGAACTTCACCGCCGTATTCAGAGCAATCTCCATCATGTCCGTAAAGCTATTCTGTCTCTCTTCTGCAGACAGTGCAATCGGCTTGAACAGATGATCCGAGATCGAAAGAATGGACAGTGCCTTCTTGTGATTTGCAGCCGCGGTCCAGTACAGTCCTGCCGTCTCCATCTCGACGCAAAGGTGTCCGAAATCGCGAAGCTTCTCATTCAGGCCCTGCTGCGGATAATAAAAAAAGTCCGACGTATACACCTTTCCGACATTGAACTTGCAGCCCTGTGCCTTGGCATTCTCAACGGCCTCCGCCAGCATTTCATAATCCGCGCAGGCTGCCAGCTGTCCGGGAATTCCGTATGCATTGCCGTAGCCGGAGTTGCTCGATGCCGCCTCCGCAATGACCACATCCTTGGCCTCTACGCCCATATCCAAACCGCCGGCGGAGCCGATACGGATGATCGCCTCTACGCCGAACTGGCTGTACAGCTCATGGCAATACAGGCCAATAGACGGAACGCCCATGCCGTGTCCCATGACAGAGATTCTCTTTCCCTTATACGTGCCGGTAAAGCCCAGCATGTTACGCGTGTCGTTGAAGCAGACAACATCCGTCATGAACTTCTCTGCTACCGCCTTGGCGCGAAGCGGATCGCCCGGCATCAGCACAACCTTTGCAATCTCTGCCTTTGCTGCGATACAAGCCGAAATACTCTCTTTGACTTCCATTGTTGTTACCCCTTTCCGCCGCATCCCCCTGCGGCATACACTGTATCAATCCTGAAACAGCTTTTTTAAATTTACATCAAACGGCGGATACACAACACCGCGCTCCGTCACAATGCCCGTCACCAGCTCGTGATCGGTGACATCAAAGGCCGGATTATAGCTCTTTACTTCCTTAAGGGCCATCGGCTCCTGGTACCACATTTCCTTTACTTCCTCCGGATCCCGCTGCTCAATGCGGATATCCGCTCCTGTCGGTGTCTCAAAATCGATGGTGGAAGACGGTCCCAGGGTATAGAAAGGAATGCCGTAGTGCTTGGCCAAAATGGCGACGCCGGAGGTTCCGATCTTATTGGCAAAGTCGCCGTTTGCCGCAATCCGGTCGCACCCGACGAACACTGCATTCACCATTCCCTGCTTCATCACGATGGATGCCATGTTGTCGCAGATCAGCGTAACATCGATTCCCGCCTTTGCCAACTCATAGGAGGTGAGCCTCGCTCCCTGCAGGAGCGGTCTTGTCTCATCTGAGAAAACGTGCAGCTTCATTCCCTGCTCGGCGCCGTAATAGATCGGAGCAGTCGCAGTCCCATAGCCAAGGCAGGCAAGGTATCCCGCATTGCAATGGGTCAGAATGCCGTCGCCGTCCTTAATCAGTCCGACACCGTGTTCTGCAATCTTCCGCGTCATCTCGGCATTTTCCGCCTCGATCTTCTTTGCCTCTTCACCAAGGAGTGTGACGATCTCTTCCGCACTCTTTTCCGCATTCTCCTCCACGAGCCTTGTCTGGCGCTTCAGCGCCCAGGAAAGGTTCACCGCCGTCGGACGGGAGCTGTTGAGGTACTCCGCCTGCCGGCGAAACTCCGCAAGAAACGCGTCATACTCCCGGTCCTCATAGCGCTGCGCCAGTACATACATCGCATAGCCGGCGAATACGCCAATAGCCGGCGCTCCACGCACCTGCAGAAGCTTAATGGCCTTCCAGGCCACTTCCTCATCATGAATCCGAAGGTACTCCTCATGATTGGGGAGCCTGGTCTGATCCAGAATGATCACATCCTTTTCATCGTCTGAAAGGCGAATGACCTCCAGACGATTTCCGTTTGCATTCTCCATTTTATCTCCATCCCGTGTAATTATTCGGTGTCTCTTGACTACACCACGAGACAGTGTAGCCTCTGTCCGAGCACGGCGTCAATAATCTCCCGGGGCCCCATTTTTACAAATCCGTCCGGATCCTGCAAAATACCCTTCTCCAGATCCCAGTGCATCAGATTGCCGCTGCGGTATTTCAGCTCGCACTCTCTTGTCGCATAATGCTGATGGCAGTCCGGGAAATATGTCGTCATGGCATCGTCTGCAATGGCATAGGACTGGGTTGTTTTCTCTTCCTTGCCCGGCAGCATGGAGCCGGAAATCTGCACACCGGTGTTGGGGCTGCTGTGAACCAGCACCACACTTCCGTCCGGGCACTGCCCAAGGCTGATCCACACATGGCCCTCCATGCTCACAATATCCCCCGGAAGATATTGATCAATGTCTGCATTGGGTACATACGTACCATACCCCTTCTCCGCAAAGGTCTTTGCCATCGCCGTGGAGCTGGTGACATATCCCGACTGCCCGGAGGTTTTCTCCAGCGTATTGTACACAGTCCACCCCACAAAGCCGGAGCAGTCAAGGCCGTGGCCGAATTCAAAGCGGTGTTTGTCATAGTCGTAGCTGCCGGCATTGGCATCAAAATATGCCTTCCATTCCGGATTCAGTCCGATTCGAACGCCGTCTTCGCCCGCGCCGTCATCCTCCTTGTTCCAGCCGCCGCCCCAGACGTACAGCGTCTGTCCGCAGGGCTTTAAGGCATTGGTCAGAAGCTTTTTCAGTGTGGGCTTTTTACTCTCCCGAATCTGCTCTGCAAAAAAACGAAACAGCGGAGCTCCGTCTGCAACGCCTTCTTCCGCGGTCTCCCAGCAGTTCTTCTCCGGATGCCACTGGCTGCCGTAAATGGGAAGTGATTCGTGCATGATGAACTCAATAACACCGTCATCGCTTTTCTGAATCACCTTTAGTCCCTCTCCCAGCTCCCCAAGGGCCTGATGGTGGTAGCTGTTCGTGACAACCGTATCTCCATACAGCGCATGGAGAAAGGTGCCGGGGGTAAGAACGGTCTTGTGATACTCCCCTGTTCCCAGACCGGAATGGTAGGTATGCCGCTCCCGCACGCCGTCCGGAAGATCCTGTATGATCTTTCCCCCCAGGCACACGTTGATAATCTGTGCTCCCTTGCAGATGCCAAGAATCGGCTTTCCCGCCTCCGCAAATAACCGGCAGAGGGTCAACTGCGCCACATCCAATGCATGGTCCACGTCTCTGGTTCCGTTCATTTCTTCATGAAAGAACACCGGATCGATGTCATCGCCCCCCGGCAGAATCAGCGCATCATACTCCTCGATGCTCTCCGGAACCTCTCTTGTATTCACACATTCTGCGCCCACATGCTCCATGGCGCGAACATAGTTCGGTGTATCCAGATTGGCAATCAAAACCTTGATTTTTTCTTCCATCTCCTGCTCCTTTCCTTCTCTTTCTGAGATGAAGTCACTTTATGGCATTTAAGCAACCGCTGATTAAAGCGTTTCCCACGCCGGATTTGTGTTGCAACGACATAGGGATGACGAAGCAGCGACCACCATGCCGCCTCGCCATCCCTGTATCATTGGATTATTATTTCAATTCGCTTCGGTATTCCTCCAGCTCCTTTTCGTTGGCCAGAATAAAGTGTCCCGGAAGGATCTCGGTCCACTCCGGCTTGTACTCGGAATAATCATGTACCGACGCATCATAGATCAAAAGCTTTTTATTCTTCTCCTCCACCGGATCCGGCTGAGGAATGGCGGACAAAAGCGCCTTCGTGTAGGGATGCAGCGGGTGTCGGAACAACTCCTCCGACTCCGCAAGTTCTACAATTCTGCCCTTATGAATGACGGCAATCCGGTCACAGATGAAGCGTACAACGGAAAGATCATGGGCAACGAAGAGGTACGTCAGTCCCCGCTCCTTCTGGAGCTTGGACATGAGATTGAGCACCTGTGCACGGATGGAAACGTCCAGGGCCGAAATCGGCTCATCGGCCACAATAAACTTCGGATCCATAACAAGAGCCCTTGCGATGCCGATGCGCTGGCGTTGTCCGCCGGAAAACTCGTGGGGGAATCGGCTGGCAAACTCCGGAAGAAGACCCACAGCGCGCAGCGCCCGGTCCACCTTCTCCTGGCGCTCCGCTTCGCTGAGGTGATGACCAGGCGAATACAGT
The DNA here is from genome assembly GCA_963658695.1 of bacterium. Taxonomy (GTDB): domain Bacteria; phylum Bacillota; class Clostridia; order Lachnospirales; family Lachnospiraceae; genus CAG-791. Next base: position 30,115 of record CAVKRN010000003.1, on the reverse strand, counting down.
CCTTCAGACACGATATAGCCCACCTTGGCCCGCTCATTCAGCGAACTCATGGGATCCTGAAAGATCATCTGAATGTCCTTGGTAACCTGCTGGTCCTCTTCTTTGGAAAGCTTTCCGGAAATCCGTTTCCCGTTAAAACGAATCTCTCCCTCCGACACCGGATTGATGCGGATGATGGAACGGCCGATCGTTGTTTTGCCTGAACCGGACTCACCTACAAGTCCAAAGGTTTCTCCCTCGTAAATGTCAAAGCTGACATCATCCACCGCAACAAAGGGATGACGCTTTGCACCGAACTGCACCTTGATATGGTCAACCTCAATGAGCTTTTTGCGTTCAGCCATTGGCTTCACCTCCTCTTGCAGCACCTCCTGCCGCCTGATCATCTGCCTCCTCCACCGGCGTTCCATGCTCCGGCGATGCAATTCCGAGTGCCTTTCCCTTTTCGCGCAGTGACCGGATGTGCTCCGGCGGCTCGATCTTGGGCGATCTGGAATCCAGAAGCCAGGTTCTTGCGTAGTGCGTCGGCGTCACCTCAAACATCGGAGGACGTTTTACAAAGTCAATCTTGAGCGGTCTGGGATTGCGTGCCGCAAAGGCATCGCCGTGCACCTCCATGAACAGGTTCGGCGGTGTCCCGACAATCGTGTAAAGATCCTGCCCCTTGATGCCCAGCTGCGGCAGACTCGAGAGCAGTGCCCAGGTGTACGGGTGTCTCGGATCGTAAAACACCTCATTGCAGCTGCCGATTTCCACGAAGTCACCGGCATACATCACGGCAATTCGATCCGCCACATTCGCAACGACACCAAGATCATGAGTGATGTAAATGGTCGTGAGGTCGTATTTGGCCTTCATGTCCTTTAAGATACCCAGAATCTGCGCCTGAATCGTCACATCCAGTGCGGTAGTCGGCTCATCGCAGATCAGAATCTGGGGCCGGCAGGCAACGGCAATGGCAATGACAACGCGCTGGCGCATACCGCCGGAGAATTCATGGGGATACTGCTTGTACCGCCGCTCCGGATCGCTGATGCCAACGTCCTCAAGAAGCTCATAGACAGCCTTTTTCGCCGCCTCACCGCGCAGATTCTGATGAAGCTCTACTGCCTCCTGAATCTGATATCCGATGGTTTTCAGGGGATTCAAGGATGTCATCGGGTCCTGCATGACCATGGCAATCTTCTTGCCACGAATCTGCAGCCACTCCTCATTGGTATGAAGCTTGGTCAGGTCCTTCCCGTCATACAAAATGCTGCCTCCGGTGATTCGTCCGTTGGAAGCATTTAAGCCCATCAGTGTCGATACAAAAACCGATTTACCGGAGCCGGATTCCCCGACAATGGCAAGACTTTCTCCTTTATAGACATCCAGCGAAATGCCGCGCAGTGCATGGAGCACCTGCCCGCGGAGCGTGAACTGGAAGTCCAGATCTTTTACCGAGAGGAGCACCTCCCGGCTGGGTGTTGTCGTATTTTCGCTCATAATAATCTCCATCCGTAACTGTTCAGAGCCCCATTCGCAAAAACCGCCGCTGCGCAGCTTGGCCCCGAATAGTTATCAATTCATGTGGTTCTTCGGATCTGCTGCATCTGCAAATGCATTTCCGACGATGTACATCGAGATCGTAATCACGGCCAGAATGGCAGTCGGAAACAGCAGCTGGTAACGGAGCTCCGGCTGGCTCATCAAAAGACGTCCGGCCTGTACCAGGTTTCCAAGAGACGGGATATCCGTCGGGAGGCCGATGCCGATGTAGGTCACGAATACTTCATTGCCGATGGCCGAAGGAATGGCCAGCGAAATACGAAGGGCGATAACCGAAACCAGATACGGAAGAAGGTTCTTGGTGACAATACGGCCGGTAGTAGTGCCAAGGCAGCGGGACGCCAGGTTATAGTCCCGGTCACGGATGATGACGACCATGTTGCGGATGAAGCGCGCCATGGAAAGCCATCCTGTCAGGCACAGAGCGAAAATAATGGTTCCGACGCTCGGATTCATGATATAGGAAATCAAAATCAGCACCAGCGTCTGGGGTACATTGTCAAAGATATTGTAAAGCTCGGTAAAAAAGGTATCCAGCTTGCGGACATACCCCCACAAAAGGCCGATCAGCGTACCAAAGCCAGCCTCAAAGGCCGCTACGGCAAAGCCAATACCAAGTGAAGTGCGGGTGCCGGCCCAGGTCCTTGCCCACAGGTCCTGCCCGATGGAATTCGTTCCGAACCAGTATTCAGAGTCCGGCTGGTGGTTGATGATCTGAATGCCGGTTGCCGGGTCATTGTTGATGGTCTTGGGGCTTCTCTGGTTGGGGAGAAGCGGCTGAATAAAGGTAAAGGCCAGCACCGCAATGATCACGATCAGGAAGAAAACGGCTACCTTGTTTTTGAAGAAGGCACGCAGCGTGGCGCCCCAGTAGGAATAATTGGAATATCCGCCGCGCTCGGCATTTTTCTCGTCCGATTCTGCCTCGGTAAAGAGTTCCTCCTCCGAAAGATCCTTGTAACGCTCGTAAGGGGAAAGCTCCTTTTTCAGGTTCTGTGTCAGCGCATTCTCCAGCTGTTTTTCTTTTTCTCCGCGGATGGTCATGCTCTTGCTCCCTCCTTTTTCGTGAAGCTGATTCTGGGATCCACCAGCCCCATAAGAATATCGCCCAGCAGGAGTCCGATTACGGAGATTCCGGCATAAATCACAACCAGAGCCTGCACCATGGTGTTGTCCTGAATCTTAATTACCTGCACCAAAAGTCCTCCCATACCCGGGATCGAGTACAGAGATTCCACATACAACGAGCCCATCAGTGTGAACAAAATGGAGTTGGGGATGTACTGCACCAGCGGAACGAAGGCATTGCGGAACACATGGGTCCTGCTGATTTTGCCTTCCGGAACGCCCTTGGCTCTTGCCAGGCGGATATAGTCCTTATTGGCCTCATCCACCATGTACCGGCGAAGCCACATGGCGTAGTAGACAATATTTCCAAGGGATAAGGAGAAAACAGGTAGGATCCAGGTCAGCCAGTTGCTCTCATCAAAGAGCATGGAGACGCCCAGAAACTCACTGCCATAGAGCTGAATGAGCAGATGATAAACTGCCGAGGGAACGGCCTGCACGATAACGATCAGCACCGTTCCGAATTTGTCCCACAGCTTCCAGCGGCTTCTTGTGGATTTAGCCATGGCAATTCCCAAAGGAAGTCCCAGCGCCAGTGAGATAATCTCTGCCAGAAGTCCCATTTCGATGGAGATGGGCGCCTTCTTGGCAATGATCTTGGCAATCGGATAGCCTTCCCGGTATTTGTTGGAGGTACCAAGATCGCCCTTGAGAACCTGTCCGAAATACTTCACCACCTGCACCGGAGCCGGGTCCTTGAGGCCGAGCTTCTGGAGCGTTACGTTGATCTGTGTCTGCGACATTTTCTCATAATTGTTGAAGTAGCCTTCCACAGGCATCTTACGAAGCAGCAGCAGAACGATGGTGATGACGATACATAATGTGACCAGAGAGTGCAAAAGACGTTTGAGAATATACTTGCTCAACGAGAGCCTCCGTTCCGGTGCGGCGCGGCCACTGGCGGCGCCTCCCTAAGTGTTTTCTTTACAGACTGCAGCATGCCGCTGCAATCGAAATCCGACAGATGCCTTATCAGCACCTGTCGGAAATGTGATGCACCAGTTTTGTATGTGCGCATCCACTGAAGTCATTTCTGTAATCCGATAGTAGCAACGTTTACTCTGCTGCAGATGCAAGAGAAGCGGTTCTCTCCTCTTCCCACTGCTGCATAGCGGCCTTGAACTCGTCCATGCTCATGGATGTGTCGCCAAGGTGCTGATACTTGTATCTCTCGGTTGCTACGCCGTAAGGAGCGTACTCACCCTCAAGCGGATTCAGCTTGGACACGACATAGCCGTCGCCGCTGGAAATGCTGAACGGAACGATGATGGCATGATCGATCAGAAGGCTCTCTGCCTCCGCAAATGCAGTATAGCGAGCCTCGTCATCATCATAGATTGCAGAAGCCTCTTCTACCTTCTCGCTCCACTCCTTGTAGATTGCCTGCGTTGCAGAATCCTCAGAAGTATCCCAGAAGTTGTAGTTGTTGCCCTCGCCAAACGGCTCAGCCCAGGTCTGCGGATCTGCGTAGTCAGCGCCCCAGTTACACTTCATGAATGCATACTTGCCGCTGCGGCGTACTGCAGAAAGGAATCCGGTCTCCGGACCAGCCTCTACAATGATGTCGATGAAATCGGTTCCGAGAACACCTTCCATCTGCTGCTCCACAACCTGGCACTCCTTATCCCAGTTGGTGCTGGAAGGATTGTAAGGCATCAGAACCTTGATCGGGAAGGTGCAGCCGGCTGCTGTCAGCTCTTCCTTGGCCTTGTCGCGATACTCCACGGCCTTTGCGGCATCAAAGCTGTCGCCGTTTGTAATATCTGCCAGTGCGTCGTACTGTGTGTAATCCTTGCCGGCAGCTGCTGCAAAGTTTGCAGGTGTTACCGAGTTGTTCAGAAGGCTTTCCGGGTTGTACGGCTCGCTGACGGTCAGTGCCTTTACGCGGTCCAAAGAAGCCATCAGAGCCTTACGGAAGTTCTCGTTGTTAACAGCGATCTTCCAGTTCTCCGGCTCATACTGCTCATCGAACTCCGGATCAAAGTTGAATGCATAGAAGTAGCTGAAGGAGTTGGACGGACGAGAACCGTGTACCTGATCCTTGACCGCGTCATCGTTGAGCCAGGAATCCAGAAGGTCTGCGCTAATGCTTGCGTAGTCAATCTCGCCGTTCTTGTACATGTTCGCTTCTACGCTGGATGCATCTGCATTATAGGTAGAAACGATCTCGTCGATGTATACGTTGTCCTTGTCCCAGTAGGATGCGTTCTTAGCCAGTACGTGCTTCTCCTGGGGCTCATAGGTATCCAGGATGTAAGCGCCGTTGTACCAGAGGCTCTCGTTGTCGAGGCCGAAGGAATCGCCGTACTCATCCAGGCAAGCCTGTGCAACCGGCATATAGGACGTGTAGGAAACGATGCTGGTAAAGAAGGAGCAGGGAACATCCAGTGTATATACCAGTGTGTAGTCATCGGTTGCTGTAACGCCGATATCCTCAGCCTTTACCTCATCCACCGGCTCGATTTCATTTCCGTCATCGTCTGTTGTTCTGGTGCCGTCCTCGCTGGCCAGCATGTATGCAGTGTAATCATAGTAAGCCTGTGCGTTGTGAACTACAGCACCGGTATCATACATGTACTGGTTGTCCGACTCGTTGGCTGCGTTATTTACGTAGCGGGCCGCTGCAACCCAGTCATTTGCGGTTACATCAGCAACTTCCTTGCCGGTGTTGTCCACCCACTTGGCGCCCTGACGAATGTGGAAGGTCCACTCCGTCATGTCCTCGTTGGACTCCCAGCTCTCGGCAAGCCCGGGGATGATGTTTCCGTAGGAATCGTAATCTACCAGGCAGTCAATGATGTTCGCGCTGATGGCGTAATCATTGGTCGTGCTGGTGGTCAGATAGTTCAGTGTCTGAACCTCTCCGGAATACAGTGTCCGGTAGGTTACCTTCTCATCGGACGAAGCGCTGGCACTCTCGGTCCCTGCACCTGTGCTGTCTGCAGATCCCGAGGAGCTGCTGCCGCAGGCGGCCAGGGACGCAGCCATAACGCCCGCCAGCATTCCCGCAAGAAGCTTACTGGTCTTTTTCATAATATCCTCCTTTAGCAATGAATAGTTGCCATACAGGCCGCCGAGGCGGATTCTGTATAATTGTATACGATGATAAAATCCAAACGGCGTGCTGTCAACACAAAACAGGAATTTTCTGCGCTAAAGCGTTACAGTAATTTACTGTAACGCTGCCAGGAAAAAAAAGCCCGCCATCCATTCCCATCGGATTATTTATGTGATTGTTCAATAAATGAACTGCTTTCATACATTCCTCGCATGTGACGATTCAGGTATCCGGCGCTGAGGGTAAGACTTTTCACCGGGGACTTTTCGATCCAATTTCGATGGCTTTCCAGAATAACAGCGTCAACACCAACCGAAACCGCCTGCAGCATTCCGCAGTTGACATATGTCCGAAATCGTACTATGTTATCAGTAAATGTACGATTTCGGACATATGTCATCATGCAGAATGCCTTGCCGCTGCAAGCACCTCTGCATGGTGATATCGCTTTATGTCCATGCAGCAGGAGGTTTTTATGCAGCAGATTCAGCTCTCTGAACACTTTACCATTCGTAAGCTTTTGCGCTTTACGCTCCCTTCCATCGCCATGATGATCTTCACTTCCATCTACGGCGTCGTGGACGGCTTTTTTGTATCCAACTATGCCGGTGCAACGGCCTTTGCCGCAGTGAACCTGATCCTTCCCTATACCATGATGTTCGGCGGCATCGGCTTCATGTTCGGAAGCGGCGGAACCGCACTGGTATCGATGGTTCGCGGCCAGGGCCGCCACAAAGAAGCAAACGAAATCTTCTCTCTGGTGGTTTACGTGCTGCTGGCTGTCGGTGTCATTTTGTCTGTGATTGGATTTCTGACGCTCCGGCCGGTAGCGGTTCTCCTGGGTGCCACCGATGCCATGCTCCCCTACTGCATCACCTACGGCCGCATTCTGATGCTCGGCCAATGCTCCTTTATGCTGCAGTACTTTTTCCAGAATTTCCTGATTGCAGCAGAGAAGCCGCACTTAGGACTTGCCGTCACAATCGCGGCCGGCCTTACCAACATGGTTCTGGATGGACTTTTTCTGGCCGTTTTCTCCATGGGCGTTGCCGGAGCTGCCGCTGCCACCGTCATCAGCCAGTGTATCGGCGGACTTCTGCCCTTGATCTACTTCATTCTTCCCGGAAACAGTCCGCTGCATCTGGGAAAGACCCGCTGGAATCCCGCTGCCATTGGCAAAGTTATTCTAAACGGCTCTTCGGAGCTGATGACAAACCTTTCGTCAAACCTTGTGACAATGCTCTATAATATGCAGCTGATGAAGCTGGCCGGTGAGAGCGGGGTTGCGGCCTACGGCGTGATCATGTATGTATTCTTTATTTTCGTTGCCGTATTCGTCGGGTACTCCATGGGCAGTGCTTCCATTGTCAGCTACCACTACGGTGCCGGAAACCACGCAGAACTGCAGGGCCTTCGCCAAAAGGGGCTTAGCATCATTGCGGTCTCTTCGATCCTCCTGACCATTCTGGCGCAGATCTTTGCGCGGCCGCTCGCCATGATCTTTGTCAGCTACGATGCCGAGCTTCTGGCGTTGACGGTCCATGGGTTCCGAATTTTCATCTTCACATTCCTTTTGATGGGATTTAATATCTGGGGATCTTCTTTCTTTACCGCATTGAACGATGGGAAAATTTCTGCCTTGATTTCTTTCGGACGGACACTGGTGTTCCAGCTGTTTGCCATTTTGGTTCTGCCGCTTTTTCTAGGGCTGAACGGTGTATGGTCCGCCAACATTCTGGCGGAGGGTTTGGCACTGTTTCTGACGGGGTGGTGCCTGCGGCATTATCAGGGAAAATATCACTATTGATTACTGTACAGATATTCTCTGTCTCCCATCGCTTGGCTGGCACGTGTACTATGACATTGAATTAGTAACAGGAGATGCTATGAATTCTACCGTAAAGGAATTTAATCAGCTGGTTGAACAGATTAACAGCGCCTATCATGACTTTGCCACGGCCTGCGGCATGTCTGATGCGGACTTTCTGGTGCTGTATGCGCTGCTGGCACACGATGGCAGCTGCAGGCAATCCAAGCTCTACCATGAATCCGGGCAGCCCAAATCCACCATCAACTCCTCTGTGCAGCGCCTGCAAAAGCAGGGCGTTCTTCGGATCACACAGGGAGAAAAGCGCAACACGCTGGTCTCCCTGACCGAAGAAGGTCGCTGCCTTGCAGATCGCACCGCCGGTGTTCTGATTGCCGCCGAAGATCGCTTCTACAGTTCCATTCCTTCCGAGGATGTCTCGCTCTTCCTGCGGGTAAACCGGGAGTATCTCGCCGCCCTTCTGGAAAGCGTAGCCGCGATTCAAAGTCAGCATATCGACTAAGGACTAATTTTTTTCTGCAGTGAAGAAATCCATGCAGCGCTGCTTGTAATCCGGCGCTTCATCGTAGACACCATGACCATAGCCCTCGTCATACAGATACAGCTCACACTGCAGCGCATCAGCAATTTCCCTTGATCCTTCAGGCGTTGTAACCGTATCTCCTTCCGCCCCCAGTACCAGCACCGGACACGTTATTTTTGAAAGCTCGTCATAGCAGTCAAACGTCAGGCATGCCTTAGCAAGCCGCAGAAAACGTTCATATTCCGCATCGGTAATTCCGCGGTTTGAGGAAATCAAAATGTCCCTGTAGGCTTCCAGCGTGCCCGCCGAATAAACGGCATCCACAAAGGATCCAAGAAGCCCCTCTTCGTCCTTGTCACCGGCCAACTGTATCCATTCATTGACGATCTGTGTAAACGTATCATTCGGTCTGGAAAGCGTAGATCCCAGAACCATTCGTCCTACAAGCTCCGGATGATCTATGGCCAGATACTGCGCGATCATACCTCCCTGAGACACCCCCAGAATGTCCGCATCTGTTATATGCAGCGCCTGCATGGCAGCTGCTGTCTCATCCGCAAGTTCCCGAATGGTGACGTCTTCTGCAATCTCCTTGGGCCGGTCAAACAGATAAACCGTATACTCCTTTGCAAAGTCCTGATACGCCTCCGCCACCGAATCGGCCAGTCCCATAACGCTGTGTACCGATAGTCCCGGCAGAATCACGAATACCTTTTCGCCATTACCAAATACCATATAATCCATCTCCACATCTTCTGTCGAAACGGTCGCAACCTGAACGGAAGGCGCTTCCTTTGCCGCCTCCGCAACAGCCTCTGTGCTGCTCTCCTGCGCCTGCAGAGCTGTCTGTGCCTGTGCCGCGCTCTCAGCACCTGTTCCCTTGTCACCAGCCTTCTGACAGCCAGCCAAAATGAGCATAATCACTACCGCCAGCCATGCCACACGTTTTCTTGTTCGCATCGTAAACTCCTCCCTTTTAGCCATACTATATTGATACCTAACATTATACCCTTTCTGAACAAAATTCGGCGCCACCTTTCACGCTTCACTGTGTTAGAATGGTAAATCGATGGTTGCAGTTCACTCGCTATCCAAGCGACAGGGTGGCGTCTGTACAGTACCTATTAATGTGATACGGAGGTGACTATGAAATACATCGATATGCACTGCGACACAATTTCCGAAATCTGGTATTCGCACCTGCGGGGAGAGAACAAATCGCTTCGGCAAAATGATCTGATGATCGATCTGGAGAAGTTGCAAAAAGGTGATTGCCTTTGCCAGAATCTTGCTCTTTTTGTGGATCTTCATCGCCGCGCTGATTTTGTAGAAAATCCCAGTGAGCCCGGAGAGGACCCCACCCGCAATCCGTATTCGACGGTTTCTTCCAATGCCGGTGCCGGAGTCACACATGTCCCGGAGCACGCCAATCCCGACGCCCCTGAATACCTGGATCCCTGGTACACGGTCTCCTGCCTGGTAAAGACCTTCCAAGAGGAGCTTGCCGCCAATTCGGATCTCATTGCCCAGGCAAGAACCGGTGCTGAAATCCGCAGCAACGAGCAGGCGGGCAAGATGTCAGCTCTTTTGTCCATTGAGGAGGGCGGATGCTGCATGGGATCACTTGACCATCTGCAGACACTGTATGACGCCGGTGCCCGGATGATGACGCTGACCTGGAACCATGAAAATGAACTGGCCAGCCCCAATCATCCCTGCAAGGAGCGTTATTTTTCCTTTGATCCCAAGCGGGATCAGGAGGATCACGGCCTCAAGGCAAGGGGCGTCGAATTTGTGGAAGCCATGCAGGACATGGGCATGCTGGTGGATGTCTCGCACCTGTCCGATGCCGGTTTCTACGACGTATGCCGCATCGTAAAGGGACCTTTTGTAGCAAGCCATTCCAATGCAAGGGCAGTCTGCGGGTGTGGCCGGAACCTGACCGACGACATGATTCGGCAACTGGCTGAGCACGGCGGCGTCATGGGGCTGAACTTCTGCCCGGAATTTCTGGAGCCCAAGGACAAGGATCCCCGCCAGACACTGGAGGCCATTGCAGCCCATGCCCGGCACATTATCAATGTCGGCGGCAAAGAATGCATCGGCATCGGCACCGATTTTGACGGCATCGGCGGACTCCTCGACTACGGCACGCCCGACCGCATGGTTGCACTGGCAGAGGGACTTGCGGAAAAAGGCTTTACGCAGGAGGAAATTGAGGGTATTTTCTATAAGAATGTTCTTCGCGTGTACGATGATGTGCTGCGCGCGTGAAGCAAAGGGAGACCGGGACAGACGTCTTTGGCCCGGTGAATATCCGGAACCGTTTTATGGATCCGACAATGACTTTTAAGAAGGAGGCTGTATGGAACCATTTCGTTATGAGGACCTGGAGGCACTGAGCACTGCGCTTCCAACCGATATTGAAAGCCGCAAACAGTTTGGCGATTTTGAGGGTGAGGCACGCCTGATCGAGAAGTGGCTGCAAAAGGACATCAATGAGAATCTAAAGTCCAAGCTCCGCGTGGAGAGGGAAATCCTGCGCGCACTGCCTTCGGACTATCCCATCCCCTACGAGGAAGCGCTGGAAAAGGCCAGAACCATCTATCCGGAGCTCACAGAGGAACAGTTCAAAGAGCTGCAGGACAACGGCCGCGTTGACTGGATTTATGTAAACGGCAAAGAGCATTTTATCCGCAGCATGGTTGGCACGCTGCGAAACGACAAGGAGCACGCCGAGCGTCTGGCTTCCGCAGGTGAGCCTATCACCCAGCTTCCGGAAACAGCAGACAACGAATACCGCACAGCACTTCTGGATATGCACAAAAACGGCTCCGATTCCTGGCGTTTCCGCATCCGGCACAGCATCCGCGTAGACGATGACGCGTTCCGCCCGGGACATATCAAAGTCTATCTCCCCTTCGTCTGCGCCAGCCCGTATGTTTCCGATATCCAGCTTCTCCAGACCTCTTCCGAGGATTACTATCTGGCACCGGAAACGGCTCCGCAGCGTACCATCTGCTACGAGGAGGACATTACTGAAAACCACGAGTTCTTTGTGGAATACGAATACACCGTAAAGAGCGTTTATCACGACCTCTGGTCTGAGGAGGCGGTGGCGGCTAACCGCGCAGCCATGCAGCTGCCCTATCCGTCTGAGGAGGTTCTGCCGCAGGATCTTGCGGAGCAGCAGCCGCACATCCGCTTTACACCATTTATGAAGGATCTGGCGCTTACCATTACGGAGGGTCTTGAAACACCGCTTGAGAAGGCACGCGCCATCTACGAATACATCACCACAAAGGTAACCTACTCCTTCGTGCGCTGCTACTTTAACATCGAAAATCTGGGCGAATACGCGGCCATGAACCGCAAGGGTGACTGCGGTCTGCAGGGCCTGATGTTCATCACCCTCTGCCGCTGCCTTGGCATTCCGGCCCGCTGGGAGTCCGGCAATGAATTCTTTAACTGCGAGCCCGGAAGCCATGACTGGGCAATGGTTTACCTTGCTCCCTTCGGCTGGCTGTTCGTGGATCCCTCTTACGGCGGCGGTGCCTACCGGAGCGGCGAGATCTGGCGCCAGCGCCATTATTTTGGCAACCTGGATCCTTTCCGTCTGCCTTCCAACTCTCAGTTCCAGAAACAGCTGGATCCGCCGATGACGTATTTCCGTGATGATCCTTACGACAATCAGTGCGGTGAGATCGAGTATGCGGACGGAAGCTTAACCGGCCACGACTTCACCGATACCAGAAAGCTCGTATCCAAGCAGCACCTATAAACAGTGGCAGGTGTTGCACCACTCAAAAAGGACAGCCTTCGCGGCTGCCCTTTTTGAGTGCTATAACGAAATATGTATCTGTTCAGTACCGACTTATGATCCTACCTGAAGTCCCTTGCGAATCTCTTCCAGCTCCGCAGTCGAGAAGGTATATTTCCTGCCGCAGAACTGGCAGGAAAGCTCCACCGGCTTTGCATCCTCAATCATGGAGGAAAGCTCCGTTTCTCCGATGAGGGCCAGCGCCCGGGACACGCGGTCTCTCGAGCAATTGCATGAAAACTCCACCGGCGTCTTCTCCAGAATCCGCAGATCATCAAATCCTTCCAGGGCCTTCTGCAGCATGGTCTCCGGCGTCAATCCCGCCTCCATCATATCGGTCACATAGGGAATCGCAGAAAGGTTCTTCTCCAACTGGGCTATGGTTTCATCGGATGCAAAGGGCATCAGCTGAATCAAAAAGCCGCCGGCCTTTTTCACGTGAAGATCTGTGTCCACCAACACGCCCAGACCGACAGAAGACGGAATCTGCTCGGATTCTGCAAAGTAGTGCGTCAGATCATCGGCAATCTCACCGGAATGAATGGCAATCTGCCCGTGATAGGAATTCTTAAGATCCAGATCACGTATGACGGTCAGCATCCCCTTTCCGACAGCACCGCCGACATCTAGGTGTCCATCCTCCTTCAAAGGCAGCATGACCAGCGGATTCTGCACATAGCCTTTCACACTTCCGTGCCGGTTCGCTGTCACGACAATGGAGCCCAGCGGACCATCACCGTCAAAGCGAATGGTCAGAAGGTCATCGTCGTTTTTGAGCATATCACTCATCATCAATGCGCCCATCATGGTCCGCCCCAGCGCTGCTGTTGCCGTCGGACTCGTCCCGTGGGCCTTTCTGGCTTTATCAACTAGCTCTTTTCCCGTCACGGCAAAGCAGCGAATCTCATCCCCTGCCGCTATGCCGCGGATCATATAATCACTCATTTGTGCCCTCCATTTGTAACGATTCAAAGCCAATCAAATTTGCGTAAAATGCGCGTGTAATGCCTGCACTAACAAGCACATTTTTGCTCATGAGGCATTGAACTTCCGGATATAATCCAGGAACAATTCCTCCGGCACCGGCTTGGAGTAATAGTAGCCCTGCAGATAATCCACGCCGTACTCCAGAAGCATACGCCGCTGCGCATCGGTTTCGACGCCTTCCACCACTGCCTTTCGATCTAACCGCTGAATCAAGTCCAGCATGTTTTCGAAAATGATGCAGTTCTCCACATTTTTCTCCATGGCCCACAAAAAACTCTTGTCAATCTTAACGAGGTGGAACGGATATTGCAGAATGTAGGAATAATTGGACC
>CAVKRN010000003.1:1140-16881 GCA_963658695.1 bacterium | reverse complement strand
GTTCCGAAATCATCCAGCGAAAACCGGAAGCCCCGGTTCAAAAGTTCCTGCATCACCTGCTTCATCGTCTCTTCCGAATAGATCACAGCCGACTCCGTGATCTCCAGATTGATGCTGGACGGGGAAACGTTGTATTTTTCCGCAATATTCGACAGACGACTGGCAAGACCGGTATCCATGCACTGCACCGTAGAAAGGTTGACTTCTACAAATTCCAGGCCATAGCGCGTTGCTCTGCCATCCGCCAGAAATTTGCAGACCGACTCAAAAACAAATTCTCCAATCTGAGAAACCATCCCCGTCTGCTCTGCAACGCCGATAAACTCCTCCGGAGAAATCGGTCCCAGCTGCGGATCCGTCAGCCGCACCAGTGCCTCCGCCGACCGTACGCGGCCTGCCTTTGTATCGTAAATCGGCTGATAATATACCTCCAGCGTCTCCCGTTCCAAGGCCCTTTTTACCGCCATTTCCACCGCGATGCGCCGCTCCTCATCGCGCATTTCATCGGCATAATAGACGCTGCCTTGCGGGAGCCGTTCATTGTATTCCGCCTCGGCAAAAACCGCCAGCTGCTGCTCTGTCTTTACCTTTTCGGGAACCTGAGTCATCCAGACCTGGGAAGGAATTGTCACATGCATTCCGTCCCAGTCCCACGTTTCCGAAAAACGCATCCGAACAAGTTCCGCAAATGTCTTTGCGATCTCCTCCTCGGTGTTGTACAAAAACAGCACAAACTTTCCGTTTCCGGCCCGGTACATGTTCGTACGCATGTGCTTCTGCTCGCGCAGCCACCGTCCCATCACCGAAAGCACGCCGCGCATGGTGCCCACACCCAGCGTGACATTGTAATAATTAAAATGCTGGAGCTTGATAGCGATCACATACGTGGAGTATTTCGCACCAAAAAGCGTTCTCATATCCTTGGAAAGGGACCACGAGCTGTAGAGCCCCGTCTCCGGATCGGCTGCGCCCTCTTCCCCGCCCAGGAGCAGTGTGCAGCCGACAAGGAACAACGACTGAATAAAGATCGATGCCCGAAGGTACGGGGCAAGAATTTCCAGCACAAGGCTCAGAAGAAATCCGCAGTACAATCCAAGGACATATATAAAGTCATGCCGAATGGCCCTTCGGTACAAAAGGATCAGCACCAGACAGTAAATTGTATAAAAGGCAACCACCAGAGCATATATGATATAAAGACTCCCCCGGTGGTACACCCCCGCTTCATCGTAGTAGAAGATATTGCTGCGAATCCACGGCAGCAGAAGCGATATGGTACAGATAATTTCCGGTGCGGATAACAACAGAATTCTGGCTCCCGAAAGGCCATGCCCTCTTCCTGTCAGCTGCAATAAATACAATGCCAGCATGAATTCGACAGAAATATACGTATAATGAGCAATGGCTGTCATCACTGCCGGATAAATACCGCCCGTGGCCCCCATATTGCGAATGGCCCCGGTACCAAACTCAGCAAAGGCTGCAATGGTCATCAGCACGACCATGCCCACAAATACGCGAATGCGTTTACTCTGCAGACTGCGCTTGCGCAGCAATGAAATCAGAAGCAGCAGGTCAAGAAATCCCGCACACAGGTCAAAATTCAGATTGTATCGTCCAATCGGATAAAGCATAAACTGTTTTCCCGCAGTTCTCTAAACTTGTTATTCCCTACACTTGCTCGTCCCGAATCACAGCAAGTGTATTTTCTCTGGTAATATTCCGCACATAATCCGGATCACAGTGACCGGCAAGATACTCCCAGCACTCCAGCATCCTCGGCGTTCTCCCCTGGTCCTTGTGGGCATCCGTTCCTACAAAGGATACCATTTCTTCCTTCAGCAGGCGATGGACAAATTTCGGGAGCGGCGCCATAAACCGCGGCAGCACATCCTCTGCGTTGACCTGCAGATAGATCCGGTTTCGATACAGCGTTTCCGCCAGTGACAGATTCTTGCGGATGCAGTCGTACCGTTCACAGTGGGCCAGAATAACACGGTACCCTTCGTAGGAAAGACGCCGGAGGCCCTCCTGAATATAATCCGCGCTTTCCCAGGGTTTAAATTCCACCAGGACATAGGAAGAGCCGGCCAGGGTCTGGATTCTTCCTTCCTCGAGGTCCTCCAGCACGCCGCTGTCATACATAATCTCGTTGCCGGGATAAAAATCGATCTCCGGAAGGTCCGGATTCAGCTCCCGCATCTGTTCTATCCGCCGAAGCTGTCCTGCCGGTGACACATTGTGATGTCCCCTTTTGTAATGGGGCGTAAGAATCATGGTTCCAATCCAGTGGCGGCTTGCGATGCGCAGCATATTTTCCGTCATCTCCATGCTTTCCGAGCCATCATCCACCTGCGGCATCGCATGAATGTGCATATCCGCCAGCTCATAATCCGGTTCTTTCATTGTGCCTGCTGCTCCTCTTCCGATACCTCTTCGTAGAAAACCTCCAGCATCGTCTCGTACAGTGCATCCTCATCGTAGTGGAATTCTTCAAAGCCCTGATCGCCGGTTATGGTTTCTCCCTTCAGAGAGTAAATGGTGTCAAGATCCAGGGAATAACTCGGCATCTGTCCGGCAAGGTAGGTCACCTCCGCAACATCCACATCCGTTACCATGTACTGAGATATGGTCTGATACAGATTCACAATCATGGCAGGATCCTTCCGAACCGCCTCCATCATTTTGCGCATCAGTGCACGCAAATACACCTTTTGCTTCTCGAGACGGAAGCCTGCCGAGTCAAAGACAGACAAATCGCGGAAATGCACATACTGAAAGGCATCCTGGCCCATCAGCGTCTCATCCTCTCCGTACTGAATCTCTCCGTCCACCAGTGTCATACGGGGCACCACAACGCCGCCCACCGCATCGTTGATCATGGGAACGGCCCCCATATTGATGGCAACATAGCCGGACAAGGGCAGTGAATAAAACAGATTGGATACCGCCTTTTCCTCCAGCTCGCAGGATAGCTCCATGCCGTCTCCGTAGCCATGGGCCAGGCAGATCTGACCAACACCGGTGTACGCAAAATTCCCGTCCTCGTCATAGACATCGATTTCCGTCATGGTATTACGGTTAATGGCGACAACATTGATCTTCCCGCTCTTGGGATTCATCACCAGAAGGAACAGCGAATCGGCCTGACCTCCGCTGATGCCGCCCGACTTCTTGCTCACATGATTCATGTCGTCCACACCCATGATCAGGAACGTAAGAATCTCGCTGTTGTATTCATAAATCTTGCCGTTGTGGCGAACCCATCCTGCCTTCCAGTTCTCTGCGCCGGAGGTTCCCGCGTTTTCCCCTGTCACCTCTTCCGTCACCGCCAGTGTCGGTGCCTGCGCGCCGTCCCTTTTATACAGTGCCCGTTTTCCCATGGCATCCAGAATGCGCCAGGCCGCGAATACGCCGCACCCTAAAAACAAAAAGACCGTCAGCACCACCAGCATCACTTTCTTCCAGCCATGTCGGTGGGCGTGGTAGTGGTGCCGGTACTCAACATGGGCAAAGCGGCGCTTTTTATGCATGCGTCCCTTGCGGTCGTAGTACACCGCTTCCTCCTGGGACCCGGACCGACTCCGCCTGCGGCTCGTGCTCCCGTCATGATGCGTATGGTGATGTTCATTCTTCTCCATAGCCTTTTATCTCCCCGTCTAAGGAAATACTGATTTAATCAGCGTTTTCCTAACCGATTTCATCCTTAGTTGTTCTCACTAAACAGCCTTCTTTTTCGCTCTAACATCTCCTCGATATTCTCCAGGTAGACCGAAACCTCCTTGGCATTGTCACAGCGCTCGATTCGCCCTTCCGGATACACGCGCTTGGTGACAGAACCCGCCCCCAGTGCCATGATGGTCTGCTTCTCCTCCATAATAAGGATATTGTAAATACCGTATTTCCCTTCTCTGGCATATCCGACATTTTCAAAATTGCCGGACATGTTCTTTTGGCGATACAGATAGTACGGCTTCATATCCATCGCTTCTGCCGATTTTCTTGCGATATCCATGGTTGCATCCGTGTTCACAAGCACCGGATATCCCTTCTCATCGATGACACGCCGCAGCCGGGACGCCCTCTTGATGGCAAGGGAATGCACCGTCAGCGAATCCGGATTGAGTACCTCGATGGCGCTTACTGTTTTCTGCACCGCTGCCGCATCCTCACCCGGCAGTCCCAGAATAATATCCATATTGATGTTGTCAAACCCGCAGTCTCTTGCCTCCCGGTAGATATCCTCCACCTGCCGCACGCTGTGGCGGCGTCCGATGATGCGGAGAGTTTCTTCGTTCATCGTCTGCGGATTGACACTGATTCTCGTCACAGGATGCCGGCGCAGTGCCTCCAGCTTGTCCCTTGTGATGCTGTCCGGCCGCCCGGCTTCCACCGTAAATTCCTGAACAGTGCTAAGGTCAAAATAACGCGCAATCCCCCGGCAGAGGCGGTCCAGCTGGTCTGCTTCCAGCGAGGTAGGTGTGCCGCCGCCAATGTAAACCGTGTCCAGCACCTTTCCCTTCATGAGCTCGGCTGTTTGCGCCATCTCCCGCTCCAAGGCATCCAGATACTCCCCCACGCGGTCCTTCCAGGAGGCAATGGCAAACGAAGGGAAGGAACAATACAGGCAGGTCGTCGGGCAAAAGGGAATGCCGATGTACAAACTGTACCCATTCTCGTAATGAAGACTGCCAAGGATCCGCTTCTCCCGGATGGCAATGTCCGCCGCAAGCGCGGCCTTCTCTGATGTGACACGGTGCTCCTTCTCCAGATACAGCACCGCCTCTTCCTTTGTGGCCCCCTCTTCCATCTTCGTCATGGCGATCTTTGTCGGCCGTATGCCGATCAGATCCCCCCAGGGAAGCGATCTACCCGTATACTTGCAGAGACTGTCGTACAAGAAGGTCTTCAGCACCGCCTTCACTCGGCTGCTCTTTACAAGGCAGCTTTCGCTTTCCGGCGCCGGCATGTGATAAACCGTTTCCTTCGTATTCGGCTCATTCTCAGCAGCAAAGCGCAGTGTCATTTGATCCTGCGAAAACTCAATGCGCAGAAGCTCGTTTGCAGCTGCATTTGCCTCTGCCGTCTTTCTTCGCTTTTCACTGTTTGCATCCTCATCTACCAAAACCTTTACCTCTTCCTCCGGGTAAAAGGCCTTCACAAGAGAATGAATTTCATATCGGTACAAATCTATATTTTCTGAAACCAGCAGCACGCTTCCCACCTCTCACAGCATCGGATTGAATTGCTTCTCATGGCCAATGGTCGTTACGCCTCCGTGCCCCGGATACACAATTGTTTCCTCCGGCAGGACCAGAAGCTTCTCCCGAACGGAACGCACCAGCGCACTCATCGATCCCGTCGGGAAATCCGTCCGGCCCACCGACTCCTCAAAGAGTGTATCTCCGGCGAGCAGAATGGGTGCAGTGTCGCTATTTGGAACATAATAGCAGCAGCTCCCTTCGGTGTGTCCCGGCGTGGTTAAGCACCGGAAGGTAATACCGGCCAGCGTAACTTCTTCGTCATCCTTTAAAAAGACATCCGGCTGTACCGTTTTGGGCGGTCCGTAAATCGCCGAAAGATTTGCATCCGTATCGCAAATCAGCCTTGTCTCCTTCTCCCCGATATACACCGTAGCTCCGGTTCGCTCCGCAAGCTCCTTCACGCCCCCGATGTGGTCAAAATGCGCGTGCGTCAGTAAAATCGCACATACATGAAGGCCCTGCTTGTCCATCGCATCGGCCAGCGCATCGCCATGATCGGCCGGATCCACCACCACCGTTTCGGCGGAGCCTTCCCTGTGAAGAATATAGACATTGGTATACTCGATACCAACCACATATTTCTGAATGATGATGTTATCTGCTGCCATTTTGACCTCTTAGATTGTTTCAAATTACTGCATAGACGCCCGCCAGCGACGGGTGAACCGTTACGTTTCAAATGGTGTGAAAAAGGCAGGCCCATCCTCCGGTCTGCCTTTCTCCACCCCTATTATTATGTACTAGGTTCGCTTGATGTCGACAACATTCGGAATCTGACGAAGTTTCTCTATGATCGCCGCCAACTCTGCCTTGCCACTGACATGGAAGGTTACGCTCATGGTCGCAAAGCCCTGCTTGCTGGTTCTCGTATTCACGCCGACAATGGAGATATTCCTCTCCGTAAAGGTGCGGGATACATCGGAGAGGAGTCCGGAGCGGTCGTTGGCATAGATGGTGATCTCTGCCTCGAAATCTCCATCCGCCGTATCCTGCCCACCATTATCCCAGTCGGCATCAATGAGCCTTGCCCGGTCTATCTCCGGCAGATTCATCATATTGATGCAGTCACTGCGGTGAATGGTCACGCCGCGTCCTCTGGTGACATAGCCCACAATTTCATCGCCCGGCACCGGATTGCAGCAGCGTGCGTAATGCACCGCCACATCGTGAATTCCCTTGACTGTGATACCGGTTCCCTTGCGAATCTTCGTATGGGCAGCGTTGTCCTCCACCTGCCGCAGGATCTCATCGTCCGTTAAGTGGGCCATGTGGTCCTTTTCGTACAGCTCCAGGAGCTTATTGGCAACCTGGCCTTCCTTTAAGCCGCCGTGACCGATGGCGGCAAGGACCGCGTCCCATTCGCGGAAGCCATATTTACGAAGGACGGCATCCATATACTCCGGACGCAGGAGCTGGTCTTCCTTGAGTCCTTTTGTTTTGCAGTACGCATCAAAGGCATCCTGCCCGCGGACAATATTCTCTTCCTTCTGATTCTTTTTAAACCACTGGTTGATCTTATTCTTGGCCGAGGCACTCTTACAGATATTCAGCCAGTCCAGACTCGGCCCGTGGGAATTCTGCGAGGTAATGATCTCGATGCGGTCCCCGTTCTGAATCTGATAATCAATGGTAACCAGCTTCCCGTTTACTCTGGCGCCTACCATCCGGTTGCCGACGGCAGAATGAACAGAATAGGCAAAATCAATCGGTGTCGACCCGGCCGGCAGGTTCTTCACCTCACCGTTAGGAGTAAAGCAGTATACGCTGTCAGAGAACAGATCCAAATCGCTCTTTAGGAGCTGCATGAATTCCTTATTGTCCGACATGGACTGCTGCCATTCCAGAATCTGGCGTAGCCACGTCAGCTTCTCATGCTCGGTTTCATCCACATGGCTGCCGTCGCTGGCCACCTTATATTTCCAGTGGGCAGCAATACCGTATTCCGCCTCCCGATGCATCTCAAAGGTACGAATCTGAATTTCAAAGGGCTGTCCCGTCTTGCCGATCAAGGTGGTATGCAGGGATTGGTAGCCGTTCGCCTTGGGCATAGCAATGTAGTCCTTGAATCGCCCCGGAATCGGCTTATACAGCTCGTGAATGACGCCCAGCGCTGCATAGCAGTCCTTCACCGTGTTCACGATGATGCGCACCGCAAACAAATCATAGATTTCATCCAGCGTCTTGTGCTTGTTCACCATCTTCTTGTAGATGGAAAAAAAGTGCTTCACACGGCCATTTACCTTGGCCTCAATGCCGGCCTCCTTCACAGCCTGCACGACACTTTCCGCAATTTCCTCTACGTAATGCTCACGCTCCGACTTGCGCTCTCTTACCTGGAGCACCAGCTCCTGATAGACATCCGGCTTTAAATATCGAAGCGAAAGGTCATCCAGCTCGACCTTAATCTTGCTGATGCCAAGACGGGATGCAATGGGGGAATAAATATCCAATGTCTCCTGCGCGATTCGCTTTTGCTTCTCCGGCGGCTGATACTGAAGCGTTCGCATGTTATGAAGCCGATCCGCCAGCTTGATGAGGATGACCCGGATATCCTTTACCATTGCAAGGAACATCTTGCGCAGGTTCTCTGCCTGCATCTCCTGCTGGGCCTGAGTCTTGTCCGCATAATCGCCGGAAAGCTTGATCTTCTTGAGCTTGGTAACGCCGTCCACAAGGTTTGCAACGTCATCACCAAACTGTCTGGCAAGCTCTTCCTTGGTATATACCGTATCCTCCACCACATCATGCAAAAGTCCCGCCGCAATGGTCTCCTGATCCATTTCAAGATCCGCCAGGATAATGGCAACGTCAAGCGGATGAATGATGTATGGCTCACCGCTCTTTCGCTTTTGTCCCTCATGGGCAACGCTTGCAAGATGATAGGCATTCTCAATCATCGAAAGATCATCGCTGGGATGATACCTGCGCACGCGAAGGAGAAGATCCTCATAGAGCTCCTGCGGTGTCAGGAATTCCTGGATCTGTTCGAGGGTGCCTTTGACAAAGCCATTTGTCTTTCCGCTTCCAGCTTCTCCACCTTCTGCAGATGACAGCTGCGTCGCCGTCCCATTATCTGCAGACACGCCAAAAACCGCATCGGCCCCCTCTCCCAAAGGGTTGCCGATGCGTTCCCGTTCCTTAAAGATACGCCCAGAATCATTCATTTCTTTCATAAATGCTCCTGTCTCCAAGCTTTTGTCCCACAATAAGGCAGATTTTAGCACAGACAAGGGCGCTTATTCAAGGAAGATTCCGGATATGAGGCGGATGGTCGCTGTGCAGATGTGACTGTACAGACACTAGTACATCGATTTTTAAATAACTAGCCAGCGTAGAAAACGCTTTAATCAGCGTTTTTCTTAATAATTCTCCTCGTGCACTTCAAAGTAGCTCTGCGGGTGATTGCAGACAGGACATACTGCAGGAGCCTTGGTTCCGACAACGATGTGTCCGCAGTTGCGGCACTCCCATACCTTCACTTCGCTCTTCTCGAATACCTGTGCTGTCTCAATGTTATGAAGCAGTGCGCGATATCTCTCCTCATGATGCTTCTCGATAGCACCTACTGCGCGGAACTTGACTGCCAGCGCATGGAACCCCTCTTCCTCTGCTGTCTTAGCAAACTCCTCATACATATCGGTCCACTCGTAGTTCTCGCCTTCTGCGGCAGCGGCAAGGTTCTCCTTGGTATCGCCGATTCCGGCGAGCTCCTTAAACCACATCTTTGCATGCTCTTTTTCGTTGTCCGCCGTCTTCAAAAACAGTGCCGACATCTGCTCATAGCCTTCCTTCTTGGCTACAGATGCAAAATAAGTATACTTATTTCTCGCCTGTGACTCTCCGGCGAATGCTGCCTGCAAATTCTTCTCTGTCTGTGTTCCTGCATACTTGTTCTCAGCCATGTTCTTTCTCCTTTTTCTTAAATTACACTCGTCTCTGACATTCCGGACAGATTCCCTTGAAAAAAATATCGTACCCCAGGAATTTCATTCCATGTGTATCGTGTATTCTCTCTTCCAGATCCGACAACACGTCCATATCTACATCAAACACCTCTCCGCAATGTACGCAGCGGACATGATAGTGATTGGGCAATGTAAAATCGAATCGGTCCGGGCCGTCCGGGACTTCTACCTTTCGAACAGTTCCCTCTTCCGTCAAAATCCCAAGATTCCGGTAGACCGTCCCCTTTCCGATCGTCGGGTGATCCTTCCGAATGAATTCATACACCTCGTCCGCAGTGACATGTCGTTTCATCTCGTACACCGCATTGCGAACCAGGTCCTTTTGAATGGTATTTCTTCGTATCTGACTCATGGCACCGTTCTCTTTTGTTAGGAATTATCCTTAATTAGGATTATATCTTAATTAGAACATTTGTCAACTACCTTGCGGCATAAAAAGAAACGCCGTATAACCGCAATTACAGTACCGGCACCCGCCAGCCCACGTCGTCGACAAGCACCTACACCATAACAAAAGAGGAGACGGTATATCCCATCTCCTCTTCCAACATTTTTCTCTATCACGCAAATCGCGTCGGCTTTTGTATTCCTCAGGAATTAATAGCCCATGCCTGCGCCCTGTGCCGGTGCAGCAGCTGCAGGCTCTTTGATGTTGGCAACAGCAGCTTCCGTTGTCAGGAACGTGGATGCTACCGAGCAAGCATTCTGCAGTGCGCTTCTTGTTACCTTTACCGGATCCAGAACACCGTCATCCATCATGTTGACGTACTCTTCTGTGTAAGCGTCAAAGCCAATGCCCTCAGCAGATTCCTTTACCTTGTTGACGATAACGGATCCGTCCAGACCAGCATTTGCTGCGATGTTGTACAGCGGAGCCTCCAGAGCCTTCAGGATGATACCGGCACCCGTCTTCTCATCGCCGGAGAGTGTCTCAATGACAGCCTCAACCGCCTTCTGGGAGTGAATGTAAGCAGAGCCGCCGCCGAAGATAACGCCCTCTTCTACTGCAGCCTTCGTTGCATTCAGAGCATCCTCCATGCGGTACTTCGCTTCCTTCATCTCTGTCTCGGTTGCAGCGCCGACACGGATAACGCCTACGCCGCCGCTGAGCTTTGCAAGGCGCTCCTGCAGCTTCTCCTTGTCAAAATCAGACTTGGTATCTGCAATCTGCTTCTTGATCTGCTCGATTCTGTCGTGCAGTGCGTTCTTATCGCCCTCGCCATCCACGATGGTGGTGTTTTCCTTCTCAATCTTGACGCTCTTTGCGCGGCCAAGCTGCTCAATCGTAGCGTCCTTAAGCTCCAGTCCAAGATCAGAAGAGATTACCTGTCCGCCGGTCAGGATTGCGATATCCTCCAGCATTGCCTTTCTGCGATCACCGTAGCCAGGTGCCTTCACAGCTACAACATCAAAGGTTCCGCGGAGCTTGTTGACGATCAGGGTGGTCAGAGCCTCGCCCTCAACATCCTCAGCGATGATCAGAAGCTTTGCGCCCATCTTTACGATCTGCTCCAGTACCGGCAGAATATCCTGAATGTTAGAGATCTTCTTATCCGTAATCAGGATGTAAGGATCCTCCAGGTTTGCAACCATCTTCTCGGTATCATTGCACATGTAAGCACTGATGTAGCCGCGATCGAACTGCATGCCTTCCACCAGATCCAGCTCGGTCTTCATGGTCTTGGACTCCTCGATGGTGATAACACCATCCTTGGAAACCTTCTCCATTGCATCAGCGATCATCTTGCCGACCTCTGCATCGCCGGAAGAGATGGTAGCGACCTTCTCGATGTCTTCCTTGCCCTTTACCGTGGTGCTCATGCTCTTAATAGAAGCAACAGCAGCATCAGTAGCCTTCTTCATACCTTTGCGGAGCACGATGGGGTTTGCACCTGCTGCCAGGTTCTTCATACCCTCGTTGATCATTGCCTGTGCAAGAACGGTAGCCGTTGTGGTTCCGTCACCGGCAACATCGTTGGTCTTGGAAGCAGCCTCACGGATGATCTGTGCGCCCATGTTCTCGAACTCGTCTTCCAGCTCGATTTCCTTTGCAATGGTAACACCATCATTTGTAATAGTCGGAGCGCCGTAGCTCTTGTCCAGAACAACGTTGCGTCCCTTCGGTCCCAGAGTAATCTTCACGGTATCTGCCAGTTTGTTCACGCCGCCTGCAAGAGCAACTCTTGCATCTGTACCCATCTTTAAATCCTTAGCCATAATTCACAGCCTCCTGTTTCTAAAAATCCAAACATCCCTTCGTACGTCTATTGTCTTATTCGTAACGATTCAGAGTCCCTTTTGCAAAACCACCGCTATGCAGCGTTCCCTATGTCTGACTCTGCACAGCTACTCTTATTCCATAACTGCCAGAATGTCACTCTGGCGAACAATGGTGTAAGTCTCATCCTCGCTGAGCTTCACCTCAGTTCCGGAATACTTGGAATAAACAACCTTGTCGCCGACCTTTACCTGCATCGGGATCAGCTTTCCATCGTCTGCGGTCTTGCCAGGTCCTACTGCTACGACCTCAGCCTGCTGGGGCTTCTCCTTCTCAGCGCCGGGAATCACAATGCCGGATGCAGTTGTGGTCTCCGCCTCCAGTGCCTTCAGAACAACTCTGTCTTCCAACGGAACTAACTTCATAATGATGCCTCCTTAAAAATATCGAGCCCGCCCTGCCAGCGTTCTCACCAATATAAGCAATCCGATCTTACGTAATGCTTGGGTTGTTAGCACTCTTTTTACTCGAGTGCTAATCGACAGTAGTTATAATAGTACGGTACTAAAGGGAATGCAAGAATTAAAAAAATAGTTTATCATTTCTTAATAATAGACGCCTTTGTTTTCAGGCCTTACGTGGGTTGTACGCCAATCTGTACGCCACCTGTTCTCAATAGAAGTTGACCGCTTGCAGTTCCTCTCGCTTGGTGTCCTTCATGACATGCGCGTATAGATTCATCGTCATTCGTATATCAGCGTGGCCCATGATCGTCTGAAGCGTTTTGAAGTTCATTCCTGACTCGACACAACGCGTCGCGAACGTATCGCGGAATGCATGCGCCGTAAATGGCTCAATCCCTGCTTGGTCACATATCTTCCGTATCTCAGTATTAATCGTCATGTTGTAAAATACGCCGCCCCGAATAGATTTGAAAATCGTGTCTGTTACGCTCTCCACACTTCCGAAAAATAACGCATTTCTTCTTCGCTGCTCTGTGATTACTTCGCGTAGCTCGTCCGATAACGGTATTTCGCGCCGCCCTGATTCTGTTTTCGTACTGTCCCCAATCGTTACTCCCTCGCCTGTGTTCGTGAGTGTTCGCAGTATTGCTATCTCTTCTCTGTGAACATCTCTCACCTGTAACGCTCCTGCTTCTCCAATCCTGCATCCTGTCAGAAGCAGGAACCGAAACAATGGTTTATACCACGAATCGCCGCAATGCTCAAAAAATGCGTTAGTTTCTTCTTTGGTCAACGCTCTGTGTATGTTCTCCCTTGCTGATGGCCTAGTGTCCCTTAAAGGCTTTACCGCCTCAACCGGATTGAATGTAATAATCCGATCCACGCTAACCGCAGAATGCATCACGCTAGACAGAAGCCCGATGTAATGATTGGTTGTGTGGATTGTGTTCCTGTGAGCTAATGCTTTCTGAACCGCTCTAATATCCTGTGTTTCTATGTCGATCAACCGCATATCGCCAAAGCATTTTTGGCCTATCTGAACATCAAGTATTGTTGGAAACGATTTTTTGTAGGTTTGAATCGATGAATCTTTTATGGTTCCCTCTTTGTTTTCAATCCAACGCGTCACATAGTCGCGGAGTTTTACGGTCCGTCCCCTTGCAGCAAGGCCCGTTTCTATCTCCTCACGTTTCTTTTTCTCCTTCTCACGTATCTCTGCCGCATTCCATCCATAAACCGTGTATCGCACTCCGTTCACCGTAAAGCGATATTGTAGCCGTCCATCCTTTCTCTTTACACATCCTGCTGCCACTCTAGCCATTTGCACGCCCTCTCGCTGTTCGCTTGTTGCGATCCGTAACTATTCGTCAAAGTTACATTTTACGAATAGTTGTCAAAAATCCTTTGTTTTCAACGTTTTTCACGTGTCCTATTTTCTGTTTTATGCATTTCCAAAGAAAACATGCATAAAACCGTGTTTTGTCCGTCTGTCGCGAACAAAAGCCGCTGTTTTATATCTGATTCTGTGTAATGCATTCCGTCCATGTTGCTATGCATAACGTTTTTCGTAACATCGGGGCCGCATTACTTGTCAGATTCTCGCGCCATGCTGACCGCGCAAATTGTCAGGGCCTCTTTCTGTTCATCCGTTAGCTGCTCAAATGCATTTAGTAGTCGGATCGCGTATTCTGGTACTTGTGTTTCTTCCCCTGCCCTTGTGATATACGGCAGCAGGGCGGCAGGATTTCCCCACCTGTAAGCTGTTGTATCCATGTTTTATCCTTTCTTGACTGTTTCCATCATGTTGTATTCACAGAATATAACTCTATATATAGATACGCAAGTCTCAATCTTTTTCATTGTCTATACTCCTATAGATAAAACCGCTATACTTTCAGTCATAGTGTAGATTTTCACGGGAGTATCAACGGATGAGAGAGAAGAAAAAAAGGCCGTATACAGAGGCTCAGGCAAGAGCACAAAAGAAATATCTCGAATCCTTGGGGACAATCTGCGTCCGAACATCAAAAGAGAAAAAGGCAGCGATACAGGCTGCGGC
Organism: bacterium; assembly: GCA_963658695.1. GTDB lineage: Bacteria > Bacillota > Clostridia > Lachnospirales > Lachnospiraceae > CAG-791. The sequence continues at coordinate 2,911 of CAVKRN010000003.1, read as the reverse complement.
AGCGGCAGCAGGGGAGAACATGAACGTGTACGCCCTGACTGCCATAGAACAACGCATGGAGCGTGAAAAAGATAATCCAGTATGATACAATGACTTTGCCAACAGAGGTTGCACGCCTCTAACAAGAAAGGGAGCCTGTTATATTACAGGTTCCTTTTTATTTTGTCGGAAAAACTCCTGCTGCCACCTTGACCTTGCCTTGACCTTACCTCTATTAGTCCTTTCCCTGTTTGGTGCCCTCGTTTTTTAGGCCCCTCTCGCCTGTTTTTCGCCTGTTCGGTAGTTCTTCGTCCCCTTATCCATTTGTGTCTAAAAATCGATTCTAGGGCCATTCTGCCCCCTTTAGCGGCTATACCTTGTTCACTGCAGCAAATTGTCCGTGAAAGTGCCGGCGCTGCTCTGTGTAGCCGTTCACATCCTTAACGCGATTGTCTTGTATGTCTTTTGCCTGTACTTGTAGAAAGTCTCTCTGCACATCGGTAGTCCGTCCATCTCCAACGCATGAAAAGACACCCCATAGCAGATATTCCGCTTCATGTAGTCGGAAACCTCAGGAATAACATCCATGATCGCCTCATCAATCAGCTGCAGCTTGTCGGCTAGCTGCTTGTTGCGAATTGCCTGATCCGCTGTTGCGTCTGCTATTCTGTTCCCCTGTACCTTCTCTTGATCGTAAGAAACTCCGCGTATAAGTGACCTGCTCCGCAGTTCCTTTTCCCACTCAGGATAACAGCGGCAGTAATGGTATACGGTTAGAGCCTCTTCCTTTGGCAAACTGTACGGGTTTTTCTGTGACAATGGTCTAATATCGCGCATCGCTCCACCTGCTATAAGTCCATGTGTTACAATCGTCCTTGCAGAATAATTAACATCTGTCTCGCAGGTGTTGGGCCGCCGTATCGCGGCCCTTTACTGTTTCTGGTGCCTAGCGTAATTTTAGCCCGTTTTCCTTCGTTGCCCTTGCCTATTGGCTCTCAACTGCTCTATGAACCGCTGATTGCTCTCTTTTGTCAAAGCGTCACGCACGGAGTATTCCGGTAAGCGAAGCTCCAAACACATTTCTCGAACTCGCGACATGATCCGATCGTCAAGGTTCTTCGTACTCAGCGGCAGGTTGGAAGTAATAACCGTAGTCCTCATTTCAGAATTTCGACAGTTAATCAGCCCATAGAGCGCATTCACGGTCCACTCCTTTTCTTGTTTCGACACCCCAAAATCGTCGATCACAAGCAAGCTGCAGTCCTTGCATGTCCGCTTATATTCCTCGTTCTTGATCTGATCCAGATAATCCGTTTCGCTCGTAAACTTGATATTAACCCCGTATCGGTTAGCAACTTCGTTAGCAAGACAACACGCAAGCAGCGTTTTCCCTGACCCCTTGACTGCAGAGTAGATGTAGAGTCCTCGATGCTGTGGAACAAACATTTCCTGATACTGCTCCACGAATTCGATAGCAAGTTCCCGTGATGGTTCTGTTTGCGTGGGATATCGTCCCCAGTCAAACACCGAAAGATGCTTGCCATGGTATTCCTTCGGCATCCACGACCGCTGTACACGGTCAGAGTTATCACATCCCTGCCGATACCAGAAATCCGCCTGATAGGTGGCTTTCCTTCCGTCCATCGTATCAACCTCGCGAATTTGAGTCTCCAAGATCCCGACCTCACCTTGTGAGGCCACTTCGCTTCGGGACAGGACCTTGTAGCTGTCACTGGTATTGCCGCGCCCATTCTTCATAATCCACCACTCCATCTTTCTCGCTGTTTGTTCC
>CAVKRN010000003.1:0-1130 GCA_963658695.1 bacterium | reverse complement strand
TTTTGCCCAGCTTGTGATCGTCAGCGCATAGTTCCGGTATGTCTTCCCCGTCCGCTCACAATATTCGTCTACCTTCCGAATCCACGAATCACGTTCTTCTTCCCCGAACTGTCTCGTCAGCTGTTCAAGCTCCTTGTCGGAAAGGCAGACATGCCTGAATAATCCATATTTTTTCTTTATCTCTTTCTTTTTCTTCTTTATATCAGTGCGATCCATGTGCGATTCGTCTGCGATCCATGTGCGCTGCTCTGTGCGAATAATTGTGCGATCTGCAGTCTTATCCCCTGCGAAAACCCCGTAATTCTGAATGGTTATGAGATTTCCGACGTGTGTTTGAATCTGTGTGATCTCGTGTGCCGCAATCAGATGTTGCAACGATGTGCGGACCATGCTTTTCGAGAGCCCCGTTTTCCGTGCTAATTCATCCAGTGATCGCATCAGTTGACCGCGCTTGATCTCCACCCCTTTGAAATACCCAGTAGTAAAGTTTGCAGCCATAATTAAATGGATAAAAAGACACATATCGTTCGGAATTCCAAACCATGATTGTTCCGCGACACTCCGCGGTATCTTTATCCACCCATTGTTCATGTTGTTCATGCACGCCCCCTAACTCGTTAAGCTGTTTCCGTCAGATGGTTGATATACGCCTCAACTCGGTCCACTCGATAAAGCTTGCGGCGTCCGATTCGTACAACAGCCCCTGCTGCCTCTCCAATCGCTGCCGCGCTTTGCTGACCAACAGAAAGCATGCCCTGCAGCTCCCTAATGTCGACGGTGAGTTTTCTTTCAGTCTCGATGCTCCTTGTTTTTCTCATTGTTAAATCTCGTCCTCTCCTGTAGAATGTTGACATATCGCTAGTGCTATTTGCACTATTTGTTTGAACTGACATAATTTTGTCATATCAGCATGTTTTTGTCTATGTCTGAAATTGCATTCTGCTTTTTGCAGATATGCGCATTTGTAACCAGTTATTTGCTTGTTTTGTCAAAGTGAGGGTGCTATGGACGCAAAAAGGAACGAAAAGGAAAAGGAGCCGATTGCGATTTTTCGTGAGCGTGTTGAGATTTTGAAGAAAGAAAAGGGCATGACGCAAAAGTCATTTGCGGAATATTGCGGACTCGCACAT
>CAVKRN010000002.1:45482-113894 GCA_963658695.1 bacterium | reverse complement strand
CAACGCCTTATTCTATCGCACCTTGCACATCGATTGCAAAATAACTATGTACAGGTGGCTGCACAGCCCCCTATGAGGCTATATAAACAACTTCATCGCCCAGTCCGGAACCCCCGAGGTATCCGGATCCTCATCCTTTACAAAGACAAAGGCAGTGTCATACCCGGTTGGCTTTGTGGGGTAAATCCCCTTTCCGTCGGTAAAGTACATCAAACCTCTTGGCTTTTCAATACGCTTTTCTTCCTGCAGCTGCTCCACATACGCAAAGGCCGGCCGAAAATCTGTCCCAAAACCGCCCTTCAAGCAGAAATTCCGGGCATATTCCTTCATTTGATCCAGGTTATGGATCTCAACATCCTTCTGCACCCGATCGTCACATTCAATGATATGAATCCGCACCCGGGTAAAAAAGTGACCGCTCCCCAGCAGCATCGACGCCGTTTCGTTTAAGAACTCCTGTACGAGGAAATCCTGGCAGGAGGCTGAGGTGTCCAGCACGATGATCAGCTGATCCACCTTGGCGGCCTCCCGATACTCATTTTCCTCGATCAGCGGCATATTGCCGTACAGCTCCATTCCCAGATGGTAGAAGCCGTAATCAAAGGAATCCATATCTATACCGGATTCCTCCCGCACCACCATAAAGCGGGAAAGGAACTCATGATAGTCCGTCTTTCGGGAGCAGTCCACAGCTAAAAACCGCGTAAGCTCGCCGGTTCTGGTACCGGCTTCGCGTCCCATGGCAAGCTCGAGACGCACCTTGTTGGCCAGCTTTCTCCACTCCTCCTCCGAGAGTCGTTTCGTTGCGATCAGCGGCATGGCCGAGGCCGGCGTCTGCGGAAGCGGCTGCGTGTTCTCATTTCCATCGTCTTCCATGCGTTCCCAGAAGCTGTGATCATCCATAGCAAATTCCTGCTCCAGAAGTGCTTCCCTTGGATAATCCCGCTCCTTACTGATAAAGCAGTGGTACAGGCGCTGCGCGCTCAGCGTCCCTGTCTGTGCCTTTAGCTCCTCATACCAGGCACTGCGCTTCTGACTCAGCGGCCGTTCGATCACCGGAAGATCCATGGAGTCAATCACCGATTCCACGGCAATATCGCAGCACAGGTTCCACAGCTCGCCATCCTCCCTCTGACGGACGCCATACATATGCCGGAAGATGCAATGCAATACCATATGAAGATACACGCGCCGGAGCCAATAGGGATCTTCAATATAGTGTGTCATCAGACACTTCGGATTAAAACGGATGTAGGAGGCATCAGTTCCGACACTGGTCGTGGAAAGATCCATCACAAGAGAAAGGCTCCCAAGCGCCGGTCCCATAAAATGCATTCCCAGATACAGTTCTGTTCTTGTTTCTTCCAGTATTCTCTCGCCGATGCTGCGCAGTTGCTCCCGATAGCTCATATCCATGCCTACCACTCCAATGACAGAATCTGGCTGTCTTCTTTTTTCTTCGCCGAGGACTGCTGACTGCGGTAAGCGATCAAACGGGCGGAAAGCCCAGTTTTCCCCTTCTCCGCTGCCAGCTGCAGCGCCGCTTCCAACGCTGTTTCTCCGATAAGTCCAAGCTCTGTCATAAGGCAAAGATTCTTCTCGCTTTCGGATTCATTTTCCCCCTGCAGCAGGATCTGCAGCACCTTTGAATCATGTTCCGAGAGAAATTGCTCATAACCGTTCCCGGCTTCCGGCGTAAGTCCCAGCGGATAGCAAAGCCTTCCGAAGGCGATTGCCGCCCCCACCGCCAAATCATAGGCCGTAAGGCGCTGCAGCAGGCGGTCATATCCCGGAAGGTCGATGCTCTTTTTGCCGACGCACTCCCGATAGGCCAGCCCGGCCCCCTCAATGGAAAAATGGATGGCCCGCGCCATCGTATCCTCTTTGGCCTCATTAACATACTCCGGAAATGTCAGATGAAGCACGCCGTCTTCCAGCAGAAGGTGAAATGTCAACGTTTCATCCACATCCTGTAGCATGGAACGCACGATTACATAATCATCCGGCTTGTCACAATGAACTGTGACGCATTCCAGCAGCGAACATTGTCGGATAACGCCGTCATAGTAGTCATTGGTTGTATTGAACAGCTCGATGGTTTTCAGACTGCTGCAATTGTAAAAGGCAAACGGCCGAAGCGTAACCACGTTTTTCGGAAGAACTACGCTTCGAAGCTCTGCGCGATTTTCAAAGGCGTGTGCCCCTATACTCCGCACCGGAAGACCTTCTATCTCCTTCGGAATCACCAAATCCTTGACGCTTCCTGCAAGACCGGTAATCTCTGCATATTCTTCTCCGCGAAATTCTTTCCGTTCCCAAAGAAATGCCACAATATCATCTCCTCATCACCCAATGCTGTGCTGCAAGGTCACTATATCTGTGGTAACTTTTCAGGACCCCATCTGCGACAAAATGTAGTTTTTTACCTTGTCCAGCCCGGACTGTTTCCAATCGCCTTGCTCTGCCTTTTCGGCCATGGGGCAAACAATCTGAAAATCCAGAGCCTCCCCCGGCACCCGTCCGGAACGCTTGGGATCTGCAAAGTGTTCCTTCCATTCCTCCTCGGAGGCATTCTGCCATTTGGCCTTGTTCAGATAGATTTGCTGCCGCTTGGTCGCTGCAATGAACATCTTTGCCGCCAATGGTGCCAGAAGCCGGTATTCCCGTTCCGGAACATCGGTGAAGATATCCGGGAGCGGTGCTGTCTCTACGTGCTCCGTCTCCCGGTTGATGCAAAGCCCCTGTGCGTCAAAGTCATAACCCTCTTCCGTGAGATGAAGCTTCACCAGAATACCGCGTTCCGTATTGTACTGTGCCCGCTGATAATCCGTATCAAAGATAAAATTGCCGAGAGAGTAAAAGATCACCTTTTCTCCCACTTTCTCATAATTCATCGGTACGTGCGGATGATGTGCCACGATCACATCCACGCCCATCTCCAGAAATTCCAGATACCGGTCTCTGGTATAACACGTGGGGAGGGCAGTGAACTCTTCTCCCGCATGGGCAACCAGTATGCACCACCTGCAGCGGGCTTTGATCTTAGACACTGTTTCCCGGATTTGCTCCGTTTCATTCCACATGTAGCACCCTGGATACGCTTCCGCTGCCGGCTTGCAGCCTCTCCGGTAACCAACCGCGAACAGTCCAATGCCGCCGGCCTCGTCAAAATACAGCGGTCTCCTCGCCGCTTCCAGGTTTTCTCCCGCACCGATGGTCCTTGCGCCGCACGCTTTGGCCTCCCGCAGCGTTGCATACAGTCCCTCCGGCCCTGCATCCATGATGTGGTTGTTGCACAGATTCCAGATGTCTGCGTGCATCCGCCGCAGAACCCTTGTCGCTGCCGGATTCATGGTATGCACCAGCTGCCGAACACCCACCGTTTCCTGATTCGTCTGCTGCGCAACCAGCGGGCCTTCCACATTGGCAACCACGTGGTCTGCGCCGTGAAGGTAATCCAGAAGCTCTTCCGAAATCAGCTCCTCATCCTCCCATTTGCCGTCCATGTACCGGTCAAAGCCAATATCTCCTGTAAAAACCAGAGACAACTCGCTCATATTCCCTCCTGCTCCAGCTTGCGATTCTCCGCCAGCATCTTCTCAAACAGCGTGTGCTGCTCTGCGTAAAAGTCATCCTCCAACATTGCCTGCAAGGTCTTTTTATCTCCTGCCGTAAGCGGTCTGCCAGTCTCCTTATACTGCTGCCAGGTAGCCAGATCCATCCCATAGGTCCGGATCGGAATCCCGGTGGAACGGCACAGATTCTTCCAGATGCGGAAGCCTCCGCAGTCAATGTCTCCGAAATGGTAGAACCTCGTTTCCGGAAAAAGCCGGTGCAGCTCCTCCAGGAAGTGCCGCTTCACATGGTTGGCATAGCCGGCCAGATACAGTACCAGTTCCCGTTTCCCCAGTCTCTGTTCCTTGGTATTCCAACGGTGGTAGCTTGTCAGATTCTCAATGGTCAGTATGACATCCGGCTTCTCCTTTGCTGTTCCCAGCTGTTCCCGGACCATTGCCAGATCATCCTGAAAGATGCCGATTCCCTGCGAACCGCCAAAATCCATTCCCTCTCCCTTGATGAAGACAAATGTCGGATTCCGATAAACATTAAACTCCTCCAGAACCTCATTAACCTCCAGATCCGTCGGAAGATCCTTCCGCTCAAATTCTGTCAGAATCCGGCACGCCAGATGAAGCTCCTTCTCCGCCAGCTTAGAGTCATGAAATACGCGAATGGAAAAGCTCCGCAGGTACTGCGGCTGCCCGTTGGACAAAAGCGCTGCCGCCAGCATCAGAACGCGTTCCAATTCCTCCGGCCGCTCCTCGTCCACATATTGGCGAACGCTTTTCCCCTCCGCAAGCCTTGCTTGGATCGCGTTTACAAAAGATGGAAGCTCATTTTCATAGCGTTCCAGAAGCTGCAGGATACTCCTTCGCTTATCCGTTTTGGTCTGCCGGCAAAGCATCTCATAGACATCTTCCACGCGCTCTTCCTTCAGCGTACACTTTTCTAAAATGTGTCCTGCCTTTTTGCCCTTCCAGATCAGCGTGATCAGACCTTTGGCCTCCAGCTCACCAAGCTGCCTGTGAATCTCTTCATATTCAATGGAAGCAGCATCGTAATACTCCGGAAACGCTTCCTTTGTAATCCGCTGCACAATGTGAATGGTTCTGCTGTTGCGCCCCTCCGAAAGGAGGCTCTTCTCATACCGGTCCAAGAGGAGTCCCAGCATTCTCTCATCATATCGTTTCATGGGTGAAATCTTCTACATAGCTCTGATTGCCGTCCGCCAGAACCAGCAGCACCTTGTCCATGGACGGCCCGATGTACTGAATTTTCTCCGGCGGTGCGGAAATGATCAGCTGAAGCTGCGTGCTGCGCATAAAGGACAATACGCCCTGAATTCTCTCATCATCCATGTTATTGAAGGCCTCGTCCATCATGACAAGCCCCACTGCATCCCCGCCGATGCTGCCCCGGTAGAGCTGCATAAAGCTGGCCGCCACCGTAATATAGAACGGCGTTTGAGTTTCTCCGCCGGACTTTTCTCTCGCCACCTTGGAATAAAACATGTAGCTGCCGTCGTCACAGGTAATCTTGATGTCGTAGTCCATATAAAACCGGTAATCCGTATACCGTTGCAGCGTTTCCTGACTGTTCTCATCGTCCAGCGAAAGCTTTTCAAACAGTTCCTCAATGACCTCCTTGTGATTAGCGTGGAACATGCCGGAAAATATGGATTCCCCGCCCATCACATTAAAATCGTCCATGATCATGCTGTAGTATTTCTGTTCGGAAGCCTTGGGGGTATGGAGAAACTCGTATTTTTCATGCGCAAAGTGTATCTCCTGCAGAGCCCGATTCAGCTCCCGGAATTCGGACTGGGCCTGCTTGATATTCTCCTGCAGCTTGGAAAGAAACTGCTCCCGGAACTCTTCCTCGGCCGATTCCCTTGCCTTTTGAACCTTTTCCTCATAATCCAGCAATCTGGAGTCCTTCAGGCGGATGTACTCATCATGAAAAGCAGAATACCCTTCATAGGAGGCAGCACCGCCAAAATCATGCGCGATTTTGTAGGCATGCATCTGCTCTTCCATGTCCTTTGTAAACTGTTCCCGGCGGGTCGCATTGGATTTTCGGGCGCCCTCAAAGCCGCTGTGGAAGCTCTCCAGAGAGGCTCTCTTGCCCCGTTCCTTCTGGTAATTCTCCTCAACGCTCTGACCGTCCTTGGCCAGACGCAGCAAAAGCTGCGCAACCATCTCCGTTCTCTGCGCCTTTTGCTCCTGAAGCTGTAAAATCTTCTGCGTTGCAGATTCTATGCTTTGCGCGCAGCTGCCGATGTTCTGCGAAAGCAGATCGCGCCTGCCATCCAGCGTTTTTTTCTCTTCCTGCAACTCCTGCAGATGAAGCTGCTTCTCCAGAAAGGACTTGTTGGCACCGATCGCCTTCAGATCCTCCTTGATCCGTTTTTGTTCCTGCTCCAGGCGCCGCTCGTCCTCCAGAGCGCGAAGCTGGTACTTTACATCCATATCCGCCGTTGTATCCAGTGATGTCAATGCCTCGCGAAGACTATGCTCACCGGAGCGAATTTCCTGGATCCGGGCCGTCAGCTCCTCCCGTTCCTTTTTTCTGGCGGCCAACTGAATTTCATATGCCTTTGCACCGATATACGGTGTCTTGAAGACCTCGGGCTTAATGGCACTTACTACATGATTCTGATAACGCATGCAGGTTCTGGTAATGGAGATTTCATGATGCTTGAGTTCTTCTGCTTTATCGCAGCAGTGCACCTTTCCCAGAACCATATTGATGTAGCGGCGCGCGTAAAGATTTCCGGAGGATACCTTTTCCGCAAGGGATCCTGCCGGAGTCATATCGTATTGGTCCAGCTTTCCCGTGTTGACAAGACCGACACCATACGCCTTTTTTTCTTTCCGGAGGCGGTCATAGGCATTCACACTCAGATCAAAATCCTCCGGTGAAACCAGAAGATAAAAGCGCTGCGTATTCAGATACCCCTCTACCGCATCCTGCCAGGCAGGATCGGTAATCTCCAGCTGCTCACAGAGGATCCGCACCTCCCCGCTTTTCCCGTTCCGGCGCAGCTGAAGCTCCACCGCCTCCTTCAGTCGTAAAACCTCCGGACGGTATCGCAGTTTTTTCTGCTCCAGCTCGCGAATCTGTCCGGCCAGCTCTTGCCCCTGCAGCTCCATTTCATGGAGCTTCACTCTCTGGCCCGCTGCCTGTTCCTGCAAATGGTCATACAGCTTCTTTTTATATGCAATTACCGTTTCCAGAAGCTCCCGCAGCTCCACCAGACTCTCCTGCTCCTTTAGAGCCAAGAGACACCCTGTATAATGCTGAATGCACTCGTCCTGCCTACCGGTAACGTCTTCTTTTTCGCAAAGATCCTGCGTCAGCTTCAGTGCCAGCTTCACCCGCTGCATCAGCTCGCGCACATCCTTCTCCGCCTTTTTCAGCTCCGCTTCCAGCGTCTGCTTGCGCCGTTCCAGCTCCAGATATGCCTGATACTCCGTATTGGAGCCAAGCTCCACCGAAAGATTTGTGATCATCTCCTCCAGTGACTGCACTCGACCGGCCAGCTCCTGTTTCTGCCGCTCAAAGTCCTTCTGCCGGATTTCATCGGAACGAATCTTCCCTTCCAGTCCGCGAATAGCTTCTTCCAGCATATCCTGCTCGCACCGCGCCAGATAGTACTCCTGATACTGATCGATGCGGATACAGTTATCAATCTGCTCATGGGTGGCCGTAATCCGCTCCAGCTCACGGATGCGCCGTTTTACATCCTCCAGTGTTCGAGAGAGGTCCTGATAGCTTCGGACATTCTCCCGAAGCGCATCGATGTTGACCTCCTTTTCATCCAGCACATAGGAATATACAAAATCCTTGATGTCGGAAATGGGCTTGAAGGCCAGTGCCTTTGGAATCAACGTAAAGAATTTATCCTCCAGCCTTCCAAAGCGCTGCAGAATCATAGCCTGTGCCTGCTTCTGTGTAGTAGCCCACACACGGATGGCCTTCCCGTTCGCCGATCGGAAGGAGGAAATACTGCGAACCTGGCGCCCGTTGAAGAACATTCCGGATTCCAGCTCGCTGCGCTCCATCAGATACCAGGCAATGTTCGGTTCCCGTTCCTCGGATGCCGAATCCATTACGCAGCCAAGAATAAACGGAATCTGCTTCTGCTCGTCATAGAATTCCAGCGCTACGTGGGCTGATATCTCGCCCGTCCGCTCATAGGGCTTTCCTTCCTGTCCGGTCTTGCAGCGAACATAGGTATTCAGCGTTCGCTTTCCCTTTTCATGGGCGGCCTTGTTGAAGTTATTTTTGCTGGCAGTTACGACCAGCTGAATGGCGTCCAGAATGGTGGATTTGCCGGCGCCGTTTTCACCGGATAACAGGCATGCGTCTGCCAGTTCAATGGTTTCATCCGTAAACCGGTGCCAGTTAATCAGCCGGATTTTCCTCAACTGCTTCATCCGCTTTTCCTCCCTTCCGGTACTTGTCAATCAGATCCGACACCTTCTGAATATCCTCCACCCGCACAGCCATGAGGATCGAATCATAAATCAGTATTCTGCCATCCTCCTGCGTCATGTCACGGTCCAGAAGATTTACCAGGTTGTATCGCTTTAATGTGCGCAGCGCATTGTTCATCGTGGTTTTGTCGATCTGCTTATCCCGCACCTTCATCGACAGATACTTTTCCTGAATGTCACCCACATTGACCACAACATCCGTCAGTGAAAGCTCACGCTTCTTTTCATCGTACAAAATGCGCAGAATCAGTAAAATAATGGAGTCGGCCAGCTTCAGGTTCGCATGGCCAAGGCCTTCCCGGCTCACCAGCTGGATCACGCCGTATTGTTCACTGATCTCCAGAGAAAGTCCCAGAACGCCAAGGTACTCTTCTATTTGCTCACGAAGCCGCATGATAAAGTAGTAATCCGACTTGGTGTTTTCATTTCGTTTACAGATAAAACACGAGGATAACAGTTTTCCGCAGACCCTGCGGAACTGCTCCTGGTCCTTTTGCGACAATCCTTCCAAGACTTCCATTTACTTGTTTCCTCTCCGGTGTCTCTTTTTCCGGTTCACCGTTGCGATGTGAATTCCCATTGTCTCCGAGGCATCCCCACTCAGCGCTTTACAATGGTGAAATTCCGAAAGCGGTACCCTTTCACTTCAATCTCATTCTGCGGAATGATGCGGTAGGACATTCGCTTGCGCTGTCCATACAACCGGATATAAATCACTCGTATAAATCGTTCCAGATCCGAATACTCCGATTCCGTTATCTGCGTATCGGCACCATCTTCCGTCCCTTGCTGTACAGAAGCCGGCAGTGCCTCCATGTTCTCCTCTTCTCCTGCTTTCCGGTACCGTAGGATTTCCGCTGCCATCATGCTGTCCCTGCTATCCAGGCACTTCTCCACATAGGCACCGATTTTGGCAGGACTTAGCACATTAGCAAGCTTCTTTTCCATGGCCAGGCGCTTGGTGAGCCTCTGCACCTCATCAATCTCCACGGTCTCCAGCTCCTGCGCAGCAAATTCCTTTCTGCCCTCCACCGGAGCATACAGTGAGTCCATGTCCAGAAAATTCCACGAAAAAATACGAATCAGCCGGTCCGTTTCCTCCAGCTCATAGAAGCCTGCCGGATCGAGAGTTTCCTCCTGCATTTTCTCGGCCAGCGCTGTAACAATTGTTTTCAGCTGCCCCTTCACATCGGCGCTGCTCGTTAAAAGGAACTTCGCCCGGGCGATAGCAGCCCCCTGGTATTTGGTGTTCTTCTGATTGATTTCCTCCAAAATAACATCCATCTCCCGGAATGCAGAAATGACCTCATGCAGATATGTCATCACCTGCTCTCTGGCCTTTTCCTCCGACAGCTCCTTAATTTCTGCGATCTCCCTTGCTGCCTGCTCCAGAAATTGTTTGCTTCTGGCGTTCGATTCCAGACGATCCAGAATCTCCGGTCGGAACTTGGATACGTTGTCCGAAGTGACAAGGCGGTGGTATGCCTTATCCACCACATTGGTGTAGTAATCGTTGAGCAGGGCATCCATGATCTCCTGCACCGTCTGATGCCGTGTCAGCTCATCGATGTACTTTTTGATGTTGGCATTTAAGGTCTTTAAACCGGTAATCAGCGCGTCCGTATTCTCCACGATCTGAAGCAACCCGACTCCCGGACTCTCCTTGGCCCTGGTCAGGTTGTAGATGGTATAAATATAGCCTTGATACTCGGCCCGCTGCCCGCCGGAGATGTTCTGCAGCGACTTCATCATAGCTACGGCGTAATCACGGAAATTCACCCGCTGCACATAGCTGTAGTCCACATCTGTGTAGATCCAGCCGTACCCCTCCAGGCGGCGCAGAATAAAATTCGCCTTATCTCTGGAGGACATGACTCCGGTATCGGTATCCTCTTCGATTTCCGCCGACAGCTGTGAATCAAAATAGTATGTCAGCTCATCTACCAGAACATCCCGTTCCACACCAAAAGAAAGCTGCTGCGATGTAATCGCAAACAGCCTTTCCATGCATTCCCAATATACGATTTTCCCGGGTGCTGCAAGCGGATGGAAGAAATTCTCCGGAAGCACTTGAAACAATGCACTCATGCCCGATCTCCTGCATCTGCCGATTCGGCATCCTCTGTAACGACCATTCTCGACCGGTAATCCAGACAGAGCATCGTGATATCATCGAATTGAGGCGCATCGCCGACAAATGCATCAATATCTCGCTTCACCGATTCAATAATTTCCTCCGGCGTCTCATCCTTCACCCGGTTCAGGCTTTCCGAAAGCCTCTCCATTCCAAAGAGCTGGTTATTCCGATTTGTCGCCTCCGTAACGCCGTCCGTATACTGAAAGATTTTGTCCCCCGGATGCATCATAATGGTTCCTGCCTTGTACTGCATATCTTCGACACCGGCAAGGACAAAACCGGGCTTTATCCGAACCGCGTCAAATCTGCCGCCTTGCAGCAGGAACGGCATCTCATGTCCCGCATTGACATAGCTGAATTCACCGGTCACCAGATCAAGGACACCCTCAAATGCTGTGATGAACAGATCCTCACTGTTGGATTCACAGAGAAGATTGTTCACATCCGTAAATACCTGTCCCAGCTCCTTGCCGTTCTGGCTGTGATCCTTGATCAGTGTCTTTCCGATAACCATGAATAGCGCTGCCGGAACTCCCTTTCCGGATACATCCGCAACAACAATGGCAAGGTGCCGTTCATCAATCATAAAGAAATCATAGAAATCCCCGCCAACCTCCTTGGCCGGTGTCATGGCAGCATGTATATTGAATTCTTTTCTATCCGGAAATGCAGGAAAAATGCAGGGCAGGATGGATGCCTGTATTCTGGTGGCAATGTCCAGTTCCGCACCGATTCGCTCTTTTTCCGCCGTAACCCTGGAGAGATTTTCGATGTAGTCCTCGAGCTTTTCCAGCATGTAGTTAACGGAATCGCTGAGCATCTCAATCTCATCGCCCGTCTTAAGCTCAATGCGCTGGTGCTTAAAAACACCGGTATCCGTAATGTTCTGTGTGAATCTTGCAAGCTTCGTAATCGGTGTTGCCAACGTCTTCTTTGTGAAAAAGAAGTAGGCTGCAACGCCGACGGCAATGATGACAAAGGAGATCGCCAGCATGCGCAGCAGAAATGAACGAAGGTACTCCTTTATCTCCGCCATATCCAGAATGTACTGCACTTCAGCAATGGCCTGTCCGTCTGCATCCAGAACTACAGCAATTCCCGTGTAATTGTACCCATAATCGTTGTCCGTTAGTGTCGGTACAGCAAGCCCCTTATTCCGGACAAAGCAATCATAGATTTCATAATATTTCTGCAGATCAAGCTCCGTTTGTTTCTGGCCTTTTCCCTCTACATATACTGCATCCGTGTAGAGAACATCCTCCCCGTACGGCATTTGGTTTGCTGCATCATCGCCCATATCCGGCACACAGGCATCGATATAGAAATGAACACTGTCCTCATCCGGAACCGTAAGGGATAGATAGGTTACATTCCCCTCTTCCTTGAGCGTATTAAACAGTGCGCACATTTTCTGATAGGCTTCCGTCTGATTCCCGCCTTCGGAAATAACCGTTTCTACGTCATCCGCAGAGAGCATCGTCGCAATCGCATTGCAATTCGTTGTGACCCGCTCCGCATACAACTCCTCCAGATAGGATTTTGTGGTTCGATAGGCGAACAGTGAGATCACCACCGTAAGTGCACCCCCCATGACGCACAGAGAAAAAATCAGTTTATTCTGCAGCCGGTAAGAATTTTCGATTTTTTTATGTTTCATTTGCTTCACAGACCATCCACCTTCGTATTGATCCATCACCGTTTCGCAGCATCTTAAATTTCTTTCGAAACACCGCTCCTGCAAAGCCTCTTCTTTGTTCCCTAAAGATGCTTGTAGTATATCTCCGCACTGCAACGACACCGTCCCCCGCAATAGGGACAGTAGAGCTCCTCATTATCAAACCACGCATTCTCGACTTCTGTCAGAAAATGAAAGCCGCATGCCCTCACTGCCGCTCCAAGCGGAACAGAATTTCCCTTTTTCCAGCATGCGATGAACGCGCAGCCGGCACGTTTCTCCGCCAGATCGTCAAGAGCAAGCTGCAGCAGCCGCCTGGAAAAGCCATATCCGCGAAACGCGCTCCTTATTGCCACGGATTGAATCCGTCCAACGCAGGATTCTCCACCTACGCACATGTTCCGAAGTTGTTCTTTATCCAGCTTCAGATCCGCTGCCGTGTTCATAATATCCGTCAGTAGAAAATAAATATAGCCTGCAAGCTCGCCGCTTCCCGTCGCAAGAACATAAATAAACCGTTCGTTCGAGTACAGCGTCGCCTCCATTTCCTGCAGCGAATACAGGCCCTTTCCGACACATTCCCCGCTGATCGAAAAGACTGTGTTCACATCGTCCTTTTCCATCGGACGCAGTATGAAGTTATGACCGAAATGAATGATGCGAATCGTACTCACACTTCCTTGCCACACGACAGAATGGTTGTGCCCATAAACACTTCCGATTCCTTGCTCAAAATCCGGTGCCGGAGCTTAGGATAAAAGGTGTCTGTCCATTTTTTCCAGGAGCGGTACATCTCATTGCCCGGTTCCTCCCGCAGCAGAATATCCAGATCCTCCGGAAAAAAGGAAAAGTACGTGGAAAAGATGTTCCCCTTTTTCTTCGCGTCCTCTCCGGTTCCGCAAACGCCTTCACTCCAGATCGAGATGTCACCGTAGCCGCAGCTCCTCAGCATGGAAAGAAGCTCCTCCCCTTCCCGGCAGCGGCCGGCATATTTATCCTCCCGCAGCATCGAAAGAAACTGTAACAGCAGCCCGTCTTCATCCGGTCTTAAATAGGAAATTTCGTCCCTGCGCTCGATCACTACCAGCCTTCCATCCTCTTTCAGGTACGGCCGCAACCGGCGTAAAAGCACTTCCGGGCTGCGCAGGTGCATCAGAACGAAGGACATGTAAATAATATCAAAGGAGGCAATGCCTTTTTCCTTCATCTTGTCGCACAGCATCTCTTCAAAGCCGTCCGACTCAATGTCCGCAGAGAAAAAAGTAAACCTCTCATCCCCGTACTTCTCCTGCGCGGCATTTGCAATCTTCTCATTGTATTCCACGCCAATGACCCGGGATACTGCCTCGGAGGAAAAGCGATCTGTCGTCTTGGCGCCGTTATTGCACCCAATGTCCAGAACATTCAAGTGATCTTTCGATGCAAAGATTTGCGTTAGCCCCGGCACTTCATACTCCGCCAGGAGCTCATTTTGAATCGCCAGTCGAGCGATTTCCTTTTCATCCTGAAAAATAATCTGATTCTGCACGCAAGCAATCCTCGTGTAACTGTTCATCGTATGCGAATATCAACCATAAATGTGCCTTCAAGCAGAAGGTTCCCGTTAAAATCCACATGTGCTAAACAGAAATATACAGGTAATTAAATATCAGCTTGCGCTGATACTCATATTTTTTTGATTTCTTCTTAATCAGGTTTAAAACGCCGTTGTCAATGGCGTCGCCGTTTGATTCAAACGGATTGTAAAGACCCACATTATCCTTAATGCACAGGATGTAGTCCTCACCTTTCGCGATGATTTTAACAGAAATATAATACCGCTTTTTGGTTTGTTTGCTTCCAATGGCAAACTTTATGATATTCAGCAGCACTTCCTCACATACAAAATTGATAAGAAACGCCTGTCTGGCGCCAATATCCCACTGCTCGCATACCGATGCAACATCTGCAGAAATGCGTTCCATACTCTCTGCTTTCATGGGGTAATCGGCTTCGAATAGTTTATCATAGCTGCTGCAATTCTTCCGAACAAATGCATCAGACGGCGAAATCATTCGAACTGCCAGTACAAAGAGCAGGCATACCAGCTCACTCACACAGTAAGCCAGTGCAACACCCTTGATATCAAACAGCGGAATCATCACAACGCCCGCAGCCAGTATAACCGCACAGTTCCGGAAAACGGACAACGCATTTGCCAGGCGCGTTCGGCCGATCGCCTGCCAGAAGGATGTTGTAACGGTATTGATTCCCATCGGGATCAAGCAAAGAACAAAAATCTGCAGGGCATGGGCGGCTTCCACGTCTGCAATTCCGAAAAAGCCCATAATGACACCGGCAAATCCAATGCACAGAACGGCAATTGCGCCGCCTGCTGCCGCAGCCACCCCAAGTGCCCTTTTGCGCACCCGTTCCGCGCCATCTGCATCGGCCTCTCCGATCAGAAACGGCGTCACCGTTGACAACGAAACCGAAGCCCCTTCAAAGATTCCGCACGGGATGGTCTGCACTGTATATAGAATACCGTAAACCGCAACATAAAATGTACCGGTCTCACCTTCGAATCGGAACAGCAGCGTATTGAAGACCAGCATGACAACAGCGGAAAAGATGAAGGCCGATCCTGAGCTAAAGCCATCCCACATAAAATGTCTTACATCCGTGAACGTCGGAATCGACACCCTTATGTGCAGCATTTTGTGTTTTTTCAGGAAATGCGAGAGGAGCACCAGAAGGCCCAGCGTTTCCGCAATGCAAAGAGACAGCGATGCCCCGCGAACACCCATCCGGAGCCCCTTCATGAAGGCAAAGTCCAGCACGATGTTCGTGCCGATCACAATCGCCGAGGAAACGGCCGCTGTTCTTGGATCGCTGTCTGTTTTTACAGATGCACTGAAGATATGATATAGGATAAAAACCGGTGCCGCCCACAATACAATGCGCAGATATTGATCCGCAAGATCATACAGCTGCGGCGTAACTCCGATAAAGGAATAGTATGCATTCCGAAAGAGGAGCGGCGACAGGAAAACAATGGCCACTGCAAGTCCGACCCCCAGCTGCGCAGCGAAAACCCGATTGGCCTCCTCTTCTCTGGATTCCCCCAAAAGTCGTCCGATCCGGACATTTGCGCCAATTCCGATGGTGACCCCGCATAGCGCATAAAACAAATATACCGGCGTCGCAACATTAACAATAGCAAGGCCATCGCTTCCGGCAAGATTTCCAACCAGCAGAGAATCTACAATGGTACAGATCGTTGTGGAGAGAGATGAACAAATTCCCCAGATAAGAAAATTGCTGTATGCACTTCCTGCAAAATCATTTCCTGTGTCTGCTTTTTTCTGCACTGCTTGCTCCATAACCGGTGTACGAGTGCACCGATGCACTAGCGATCACCCCATTGCCATCCGGAACGTGTAATTCGTATCGTAGCACCGAACATACAATACTCCGTCCTTGAGGAAGATATACTCCGGCGCGCTCTTCAAAAGAACCTGCTCCTGCAGGACGCCGTTGTCCTTCCGGATCACATTCAGATAGTCATCCTCCGCGGTAAAGCCATAACCACAGACAATGTAATCATCCACGATAACAAATGTCTTCGCATTACAGATCAGCGGCGCACTCTTCCACAAAACCGAATTCGATGTCATGTCGATCGCTGTAATGTACGCCGTTTCCGAGCAGAGGGATGCGCAGGTATTGTGCCCTGTTGCGACGTAGAGAATCCCATTCTCTGCCTCCGCATAGAGAACATGCTGCCCCACATAATCACCATACTCCTGATCATAATCCGGTGCCATGGCATATGCAGACAAATCGTAACAAACAGCTTCTCCCGTCCACTGGTCCGTCACCGTCACAGAAGGAGATTCGTTCCAATCGCTGAGCTCATACGTAATATCATCTTTGACATAGCTTGTGCCGGGATCGGTCAGTCCGTTTTCAGAAAGCCACTGATCGTCATCGGTTATTTTATTCGATTTCTGTGACAGCTTATCCAATGTATAGCCAACAAGGGACTGAGTCTTGGCCTCATCGGAGAGGTAATAACTCCAGGAAGGATTTTCAATGGTAACGGTCTGTGAAAGCCCCCTTCCATCATACCCTGCATCTCCCTCCACATCGCCGTAATAAGTGCTGGAAAAGGCCTCTTCCTTCGGCAACGATACCAACGCGTAATATGTCAGACGGCTTCCCTGCAATCTGGAAGACCCCTCCAGCCAACCGATTACATTATTAGAAAGCTCTGTCATCGGCGTTCCCGGCAGATACAGCTGCAGTCTGGTGGCGCCGTCCAGTCCATATGGCTCACTGTAGCAATAGCGGAGGCCGTCAATGACATCTTCCGTTCCCGCCACATTCTCATATGTGATATCCTCTATCGTCATTTGGTACGCGTAATCATTTACCCGTACCGGATCCGAGAGCTTCCCTTCAAAGCCGCACCAGTAGTATGTCCCGTATGGATATTCGTTTTCGTCCGCATCTCCCATATCGGAATCATGAAATGCCCCGGAAAAAGTGCCGTCCGCTGCAATCGTCAGCTCGGTTCCCCAAGCGCCCGCTCCGCTGGCAAACCAAAACTCATACCCCTCCAGCTCTGCATAGGAAAAATCATCGGTATCCGCCTGCTCTGTTACCGCCTCCGCGGCGCTCTCTGACGATACATCGGTCGCCGCTTCATCAATTACGGTCTCGTCCGTTGTTGCTGTCTGGGTCGTTTCAGCGGCAGGCGCCGCACTGCCGTTGCTTCCGCAGCCGGCAGCTGTCATCATAAGGCAAGGAAGGACAATGCCCCAACGTACCAGGTTCCATTTACGGCCACCAGCAAAGTTAACTGTATGCATGAAATCAGCTCTCGTTCGTCTCATGATGTCCCCCTTTCCGCTACGCTTATTTATATGTATCCGTTCAACAGCTGCCACATTTCAACGTGAACCTTCTGCTTGTAGGCAGATTCACGATTGAAATTGACAGGTACTGAATGGTTACATTATATCATGATACCCTCACGGTCTGGCTTTCTATATTCCGATGGACTTTTCCCGCACCATTTCCGATTGATCCTCTTTTACGTTCAATGCAATCATGCCGCATCCACCTCGCAGGATCGTTATGAAACAATATAGAATATTGACTGAAATATACTCAATAGTACGATACACCTAAAAGCCAAGTAATGGTTTTACTATGGAGGTGTTTCTATGCAGCAACGCACCGGGGATCGTAATAAATTCAAGTTTGAGATTGACAGATGGCCAGAGGTGCTTAACAGATTCCCATGCACATCTCCTCCAGCCAGCTTCTTTGCTGCAGCGCCTCCAGCCACTCTTCCGGAATGCTCTCATACCCATAGAAAATTCCGGCAAGACCGCCCGCAATAGCGCCGATCGTATCGGCATCGTCTCCCAGGTTCACCGCTGTCAATACTGCATTCCTGAATGTATCGGCAGTAATCACCGACCAGATTGCAGCTTCCAGAGAATCCAGAACATAGCCGGTACTCTTTATCTCGCTCTCCGGGAGATTGGAAAAATCAGAAAGACTTCGCAGCCGTCCATAGTAAGACAGTTCCTTATGATTTGCGCGATCCTGCTCATAATATGCAAATCCTCGGTCCATCCCCTGCTGCAGCCTCTCGATCAGCGATCCCGTTCCGCTTAGAATTGATGAAACGCAAAAATAATAAAGGCCACAGCCAATCCGGCTGCGCCGATGATTGTGTGTGAGCCCCGACACAGTGTGAACCGCCTCCACAGCCTCATCATCCGAAAGCCCTCTGCTGCAGGCATAGAGGCAAACCGGCATGATCCGCATCAGTGATCCGTTTCCATTGGAATCTGCCGTTGTCGCACCACAGGTTAAAACATCGTGTTCCTGTTCATATCTCTCGATCGCCAGAGAACAAGTATTACCAATATCAAATGCCTCTCCAAATGGCGTATATTCCCCATCTTCGTACCAGTCCACAAACCGTGTCATGATGTCTTCCGGATCCAGCATCTGCAATTCCCGAATGCTGTCCAGTGTTGCAAGCGTCATACTGCTGTCATCTGTCCACGTTCCAGGCGGCATGTTGTATGTACCGTATCCTTCCATTCCGGTCACAAGGCCACGTTCCTGTAGCCTCGGCCTGGACATAAACTGCACCGGACAACCGATGGCATCCCCGATCACAACACCCATGATTCCACCAAACCAGTCTCTCGTATTCAACGTCCGCATTCTGTCTCCTCCTTCGTTCGCCGCCATCGCGGCTTTTCATTGGATTGTTACGAATGCTTTCATTATAGGGATTCCACCGCAAAAGAAGGTCTCCCGGCAAGCGACCTTCCAATACATTTGTTTATAAGTCATCAAGGATACGCTGATTAAATCAGCATTTTTCTAAAAGCCGATGTAAGATGGTACTGCCGATACCTCATTATGAAATAACACACGGCAGTCCGTGCTCTTCGAGCTGAATATCCAGTTCAATCATGTCGTATATTCTGTTCTCGATAAAATAGCGAAAGATAATATCCGTCTTATCACACGGCGAAAGTGCATAGCCTGCGCGCGCCAGAAGCTCCTTCGACTCCCCAAGGGTCAGCTTTGCGCCGATGCAAAGGCAAAGTGCCGTAAGCTTCTGCGGATGGTAGTCCGGATGATTCTTAATTTTGGAAAAGATTTTTCTATCGACAATGGCCCGCTTATATACTTCAGCATTGTCCATGCCCTTTTTCTGAATAAGGTACATCAGATACTGGGAAAATGTATCTGAAATGTGATTCATCCGTTCCTCAAGCTCGCTCTCCAGAAGAGACTGCTCCATGCAGTAATCCGAGCGTTTACTCTCTGTAGCACCAGAGTACCATGTCCCGTATTCCTCTGCACTTTTTGCTTCTGCATAGTTCTGATCAATGAAGGCTTCCAGCCCCGGATAAATCTTTTCCCCCAGGCTTACCGCCTTGTCATCAAAGACAACCAGATAGACTTGCATCTCGTTTTTCAAGAGAAACGCATGGATTTCATCAACAGCAATCCGCATGCCTTCTTCCTTCGGATATCCAAAGCCCCCGGTGGAAATCAGCGGAAAGGCAATGGACGCAATATGGTGCTCTCCGGCAAGCCGCAGACTATTTCGGTAGCAGGAGCGCAGTTTATTCTCCTCCTGCCGGTTGCCATCCTGGTACTGCGGACTGACTGCATGAATGATATACTTCGCCGGAAGGTGAAATCCCGGAGTGATAAATGCCTCTCCCTCCGGAACATATCCAATTCGCTCTTTCCGATAAACAAGCAGTTCTTCATATCCCGCCGCCTTATATACGGCGTAGTCACACCCGGTTCCCACTGCAGCGTGCGCATTTGCCGTATTCACAATGGCCTCTGTATCCATTTTTGTGATGTCGTTGCGGACAATTTTAAAAGGCATGCCACCATCTCCCCTCATCTTAGACCGTTCGCTATCAAAAAACCGCCCCGCAGAAACCTGCAGAGGCGGCGTATCGGTGTATTTGTCCATCACTCATCCAGCTGTGCATCCTCGGCTGAGTAGATATTCATGTGTAACGATATTAGCCTGGAAAATCGTAGAGTAAATGGTCGACAGAGAATTGATAACCTCTGCATGCTTTTTTTCTTCCTTAAGCCGCGCTTCTTCAAGTGCCCGTTCTCTCTTTTGATTTTCCTTCTGTTCTTCTACGATTTTATCGATAAGCCGGAATCCTACTACAACATTTTCTGTATCACCGACTCTTCTGAAATCATACTGATAATAATGCTGTACGCCATCTTCTATATTGCGATATGTACCAACGTATTTATCCTGCTTCGCGAATATCTCTCTGACAGTTTTTACATTCAGCGTTTCTTTTACCCGCTTCTTATCATCAGGATGGACGGTTTCACGCACCCACCGATCAACAACGGCATCAAATGGGAATGTCAGACTTTTAACATCTCTTACCGCTCTTACGTTATAGTCGTCGGCAAGTCTTATAACCCGTGCAGTTCCCTCCGTCAAATTTGCAACAAATACATTTCGGAAACTCTTGGACAGCGCATTGATAATCTCAAGCTGCTCCTCCACTTCTTTTTGATGGGCAGCCTCTTTTTCTCTTTTCGCTTCCTCAATTTCCTGATGCTCTTCAATAATATCATCAATATTCTGGAATCCGGCTACGGCCTTTGTAGCGGCTTTATCCATCCTGCTGATGGTGTATTGAAAATGATGAATTTCTCCATTCACAAGACTGCGGTAAGTTCCGACAAGCTCTTCTTTCGTCTCGAAAACCTTTTTTATATTTTCTACCGTAATTGTGCGGCTAACCTTTTCTCTATCTTCCGGGTGTACAATTGTGTTAACCCAATTCTTTATAACAGTTTCTAACAGAAACTCCCGATGATCCCTCCTTGCCCGGAACATCTACATAGTCTGCATCCAGCTTAAGAATTCTCGCTGTCTTCTTCTCCAGATCCATCAAATAGACATTCTGGAAATGACGAGCAAGCGTATCAAAAACCATCAGCTGTTCCCGGAGCACTTCATTATCTGCATGCATGGTATCGACCATCACAACTTCACCTTCTGTTTATCTATCACAATTTGAACATATGTCTGCAACAAACAGGGCATATATGATATTCATTCTACCATAAATCGCCTGTTAAGCAAAAATAAAAGTAAAAACAAAAAAATCCTTAGCCATAGGGATTACCCACAGCTAAGGACTTTTGCCGCATTTTAAATTATTCCAGTTCGATCGTTCCCGGCGGCTTGCTGGTGAGATCATAGAGTACTCGATTCACGCCCTTGACCTCGTTGATGATACGGCGCATACAGGTCTGGAGCACGCTCCACGGAATCTCCGCCGCCTCTGCTGTCATGAAATCCGATGTCAAGACGCCGCGCAGGGCCACTGCATAGTCATAGGTTCTCCCGTCACCCATAACACCAACGCTTCGCATATTTGTAAGAGCTGCAAAAAACTGCCCCTTACCCATATCAATTCCGCCTTTTTCGAGCTCCTGCCGGAAAATAGCGTCTGCATCCTGTACAATACGGACCTTCTCCTCAGTCACTTCGCCGACAATTCGAACCCCAAGTCCGGGTCCCGGGAATGGCTGACGGAATACCAAGGCTCTCGGAAGTCCCAGTTCCAGTCCGGTCTGACGCACCTCATCCTTAAACAGGTCGCGAAGCGGTTCCACGATTTCTTTAAAGTCCACATTCTTCGGAAGGCCGCCAACATTATGGTGCGATTTGATTACAGCGCTGCCGGTTCCGACAGCTCCGCTCTCAACCACATCCGGATAAATGGTTCCCTGTGCGAGGAAATCCACGGTCCCGATTTTCTTCGCCTCTTCCTCGAACACCTTAATAAATTCGGCACCGATAATCTTGCGCTTTTGTTCCGGATCCGCTACGCCCGCCAGCAGTCCGTAAAACCGATCTGCCGCATTAACGCGGACAAAATTCAATTCAAAATCACCTTTCGGTCCGAAGACAGCCTCTACCTCATCGCCTTCATTCTTGCGAAGCAAACCATGATCAACGAACACGCAGGTCAGCTGCTTGCCAACTGCTCTGGAAAGAAGGGCCGCTGCAACCGAAGAATCCACTCCGCCGGAAAGTCCCAGGAGCACCTTTCCATCTCCAATCTTCGCCCGAAGCTCCCGGATGGTTGTTTCCGCAAAGGAAGACATCTCCCAGCTGCCGCTGCAGCCGCAGATATCACGTACGAAATTATGCAGAAGCTTCATTCCCTCTTCGGTGTGAACCACCTCCGGGTGAAACTGCACAGCATAAAGACCGTGCTCTGCATCCTCCATGGCAGCTACCGGACAATCCGCAGTATGTGCCGTAATATGAAATCCTTCCGGCACCTGCGCAATGTAATCTGTATGACTCATCCAGACCGTGGATACCGGCTTCACCCCTTTAAAGAGAGCCGATGCAGCATCATCCACCGTTGTATCCGTATGGCCGTACTCGCTAACCGGTGCGGTTGCAACCTTTCCGCCCATGCGATAGGCCATCAGCTGAGAGCCATAGCAAATGCCCAGAATCGGCACTCCGATCTCAAACAAATCTCTGGCATAGGTTGGGGATGTCTCTTCATACACGCTGTTCGGTCCGCCCGTCAGAATGATTCCCTTGGGATGCATTTCCTTGAGCTTGTCCAGTGAAATGGTATACGGATGAATCTCGCAATACACCTGGTTCTCACGGACTCTGCGGGCGATCAGTTGCTTGTACTGGCCGCCGAAATCCAGCACAACAATGAGTTCGCGCTCCATACTCTGGCTTCCTTTCTTTTAATAAATCAATCTCCGAATGCATACATACGGCCGATAGGTCGCCGCACTGTACTTAATTCCGGTTGCTGCCGTGCTCGCATGTACAATGGTTCCGTTGCCGATGTACAAAGCCACATGCCCGGGATAGCAGATGATATCTCCCGGCTGCGCATCTGCCAGTGAATCCACCGCAATTCCGGCACTTCTCTGGGACACATCGGTGCGTCCGATGGAATAGCCAAAGTGGGCATATACCAGAGACGTAAAGCCGGAGCAGTCAGTTCCCTCTGTCAGACTGTTGCCACCGTACACATAAGGATTGCCAACAAACTGCGTCGCGTAATTGGCAACAGTCTGTCCGGACACCCCGTTGGAATTCACCGCCGCACTGGAAGAACTTGATGAGCTTGATGAACTCGATGAGCTCGAGCTGCTGTCATCACTCTGGCTCGAATCGGACTGGCTCTGTGACGCACTTTCTGAGCTAGCCTTGGCTGCTGCCTCTGCCGCTGCCTTTGCCGCTGCCTCCTGACGCGCCTGTTCCGCTCTTGCAGCTTCTGCCTCTACCGCTGCAGACAACTCTGCATTCTGTGCCTTCAGCTGCTCTGCCAGCTCATTTGCTGCCGCTCTTGCCTCCTCCAGCTGTGCCGTGATATCCGCATTCTGTGCCTCCAGCTCATCCACGGTCTGCTGCAGTGCTTCCTGCTCCTCTTCCAGGCCTCGCTTGGATTCCTCCTGTTCGGATTTCTGCTCTTCCAGCTGCTGCTGAACCTCCGCAACCTTTCGCTGCACCTCCTGGAATTCCTCCAGCTTCTTCCGGTCATACTCGTAGAGCTGCTCTACATAGCCAACCTTATTCAGCATGTCGGAGAACGAGGACGCCTTCATCAGAATCTGAACATAGGTCGCATTTCCCTGCTCATACATGTAGCGAATGCGTTCCTTCATGGCTTCATAGCGAGCCTCTTCGTCCGCTTTGGCCGCATCATATTCCTTCTGCTTCTCCGCAATTTTCTCCTCAAGATCCGCGATGGTCTCTTCGAGCAATTGAATGCTGGCCAGATTCTCTACCAGCTGCGCATTCTTGGCTTCCAGCTCCTCGTTGATCTGCTGTTCCTGGCTCTGCAGGCTGGCCGCCTCGTTTTTAGCTGCGTTCAACTGATTCTGGGTTGCGTTTGTCTTTTTACGCAAGCTGTCCACCGAAGCCGCCGAAACACCGGCAGGCACACTGATTGCGAAGATAGCAGACAACGATAATGGCAGAAGCTCCCGGCGCAGGAATCGTTTTATTTTGGAATACAACTTCATCAAAAACCCTTTCAAAACCGGAAACTACAGTTCGCAATTGCCTACGGTTCTGGGGAACGGCAGCACGTCCCGGATATTCTCCATGCCGGTCAGGTACATGATAGCGCGCTCGAAGCCAAGGCCAAAGCCTGCGTGACGCACGGAGCCATAGCGGCGAAGGTCCAGAT
Source organism: bacterium (assembly GCA_963658695.1). GTDB lineage: Bacteria > Bacillota > Clostridia > Lachnospirales > Lachnospiraceae > CAG-791. Next base: position 90,257 of record CAVKRN010000002.1, on the reverse strand, counting down.
AAAACTCATACTGGTTCTTATCCATCCCCAGCTCATCCATACGGCTTTCCAGAATGGACAGATCGTCCTCACGCTGAGAACCACCGATGATTTCGCCAATTCCGGGAACCAGGCAATCGCAGGCCGCCACAGTCTTTCCGTCGGGATTGAGTTTCATATAGAAGGCCTTGATGTCCTTCGGATAATCCGTCACGAAAACCGGACGCTTGAATTCCTTCTCTGTCAGGAAGCGCTCATGCTCCGTCTGCAGATCACAGCCCCAGTAAACCTTGTTCTCGAATTCATCGTTGTGCTGCTCAAGAATCTTTACAGCATCTGTGTATGTAATCCGGCCAAAATCAGACGATGCAACGTGCTCCAGGCGCTCCAAAAGACCCTTGTCCACAAACTGATTGAAGAATGCCATTTCATCCGGTGCATTTTCCATCACATAACGGATGATGTACTTGAGCATCGCCTCGGCCAGCTCCATATCATCCTCCAGATCCGCAAAGCAGATCTCCGGCTCAATCATCCAGAACTCAGCCGCGTGGCGCGTTGTGTTGGAGTTCTCTGCACGGAACGTCGGCCCAAAGGTGTAAACGTTGCGGAATGCAAACGCATAGGTTTCCACATCGAGCTGGCCGGAAACGGTGAGATTGGTGGGCTTTCCAAAGAAATCCTGCGAGTAATCCACCGATCCGTCTTCCTTGCGCGGAATGTTATTCAGATCCAGCGTGGTAACCTGGAACATCTCACCGGCACCCTCTGCATCACTTCCCGTGATCTCCGGAGCGTGTACATAGACAAAATCTCTCTCCTGGAAAAACCGGTGAATCGCATAGGCCGCCAGAGAACGAACGCGCATCACGGCCTCAAAGGTGTTGGTACGAACACGCAGATGGGGCATAGTACGAAGGTACTCAAAGGTATGTCGTTTTTTCTGCAGCGGATAATCCGGCGTCGATTCTCCCTCGACCTCTGCCCGCAGCACCTGCATTTCCAGAGGCTGCTTGGCCTCCGGCGTTGCAACGATCTTTCCGGTTGCAATAATTGCTGCGCTGATGTTGAGCTTGGCAAGCTTTGAGAAATCCTCAATCTCAGCAGAATACACCAGCTGAAGATTCTTAAAGCAGGAGCCGTCATCCAGTGCAATAAAGCCAATGGATTTGGAATCACGATTGGATTTGATCCAACCTGCTACGGTAACTTCCTGATCATAATAGTTCTCCGGCTTATCGAAAATATCCCGGATCTCTACCAGCTTATAGCTCTCTCTCATCGTTGCCTCCTCTGCCGTATTTACTCTTCTGTCGTTGCTGCCGCTGCGCTGTCGGCCGTCTCTGCATCCTCTGTCGATGAAACATCCGAAGCTTCTGTCGACGCTGCCGCCGCAGACTCTTCGCTTTCCGTCGTCTCTGCCGATGCATCCTCTGCTGCTTCCGTGCTGCCCGCATCTGCGCTTTCGGTATCTACCGCATCCTCGTCGCTGGGCTCACTCACAACCGCACTTTTCTGCAGGAATTCCAGAACGTTCTGCAGCATCAGCGATTCACGGACAGATTCGGCGTCCTCCGACTTTTTAAAGTCATCCACGCTGCTGTAGCCCGCCTGCGCAGCATAGCTCGAGAGCTGCGTATTAAACTCCGTGCGGGAAGGATTCAGGCCTTCCTTATCCGCAATGGCTTTCATAACCAGAAGCTCCTTGGCCGAATCCGTTGCATTATCGGTCAGAACCTGCTCCGGGTTCTCCTCATCTGCTCCCAGGAATGTCGTCAGGAAATCATCCAGTTCCATTCCGTACTGTGTCGCATAATTGGTATAGTAGGACTTCGCCGATTCCACAAGGCGATCAATCATTTTCTGCGGCGGATCCTGAAGGTAGGTGCTATTCTCCACCACGTACTGCGCCAGCTTATTCTGCACATCGCTGTCATAAGAGCTTTGTGCCTGCTGCATCAGCTGATCATAGACATAGTCATTGTACTCGTCCACCGTGGACACCCCGGAAATATCCTGACTTACCACCCACTCGTCTGTGAGCTCCGGTGTAACCTTCTGCTGAATCTTATTAATCGTCACTGTGAATACAACACTCTGCCCTGCCAGATCGGAGCTGCTGTAGTCCTCCGGGAACGTAAGGTCCAAATCTACTGTCTCACCAACCTTGTGCCCAATCAGACCGTCTTCAAAGCCATCAATGAAGGATCCTGAGCCTATGGTCAGGTCATAACCGGTAGCGCTGCCGCCATCAAACTCCTCGCCGTCCTTCGTTCCGACATAATCGATGTTGACGATATCACCGTCCTCCACATCGTCGCGGTCCGTGATCTCCTCGGTTGTAGCAGAGCTGCTGAGCTGATACTGCACCACATAATTCGCATAGTCCTCAGACACCGACGGCGCAGCCTCCTCCACCGGAATTGCGCTGTAGTCACAGGGCTCTACAAAGTTGGATGCCTTCAGTCCGCTTAAATATGCTGCATCTGAGCTTGTGCATCCTGTTACACTGACTGCAAGAAGCGCCGCCGCTGCAGACGCCAGAATTGTTTGCTTTCTCATCAATCGTTCCTTCTATCCTTTCACGAGTCCATGCTGCCGGAATGGAGAACGCCGCTTTTAAACAAGAGCTCTTCGATCCCGGTATCAAGTCCATAATAGACTACAGTTTAGCACAATGTTTCAGGCCATTAAACCCCTTTGCCGACCTTTTCCTTGCCCTCACAATAAGGCAGGTGATACAATAACTGCATCTGTTCAGCACCTTTTTTCACCGTGGACGTTCTGCTCGCAGACAAGTTCACGATAAGGGTTGAACGGTCGCTTCAGCCACAGCGCTGTATTACGTAATCTTCAGGAGGATTTTTGAGTGAGCACTTCCCTTATCGTAACCCTAATTATTCTGGCTGTCCTTATCGGCGCCGTGGTTGCACTGTATTTTCTCGGCAAGAGAATGCAGAAAAAGCAGCAGGAGCAGGAAGCGACGGTGCAATCGACCAAGCAGCCCGTCACCATGCTGATCATTGACAAAAAGAAAATGAAGCTAAAGGAAGCCGGTCTTCCGCAGGCAGTGATGGACTCCACTCCGAAATACCTCCGCAGAGCCAAGCTTCCCATTGTAAAGGCAAAGGTTGGTCCCCAGATCATGAATCTGGTGGCAGATGATAAGATTTTTGATGAAATCCCGGTGAAGAAGCAGGTTCGCGCCATGGTCAGCGGCATTTACATTGTCGAGGTCAAGGGGCTGCACGGCCAGAAACTGGAGAAACCGGAGCAGAAAAAGAAGAACTTCATCGGACGCTTCATGGACAAGGTCCGCGAGGTTGGCAGTGCCGGCCCTACCGGCAAGTAAGTCTGCCGCAAGGATATAACTACATTTTTCATCGACATCGTCACAAAAGAGCTTCCGAGAGATCCCGGAAGCTCTTTTTATGTCTCGTAACGACTCAAAAAACAGCAAGTTTTTTATACAATTAGACGCAGAACTCTTTCATCAACAAAGTCAGGACCACCAGCTCCTGCGATCATTCCGGACTGACAAAGCTCGTCAGAAAGCTCTGGAATGCCGCGAACTCCGGATGCATTTGCAATTCCGCAAAAGCCTCCTGCGCCTTTTCTTTCTCTTCGTAGACAGCAAATACCGTGGGGCCCGACCCGGTCATAATGCTGCCCAGCGCGCCACGCTCTAAGAAGAACTGCTCCAACCGGCCGATCACCGGGTATTCCGCTCCCGTCTTCTGCTCCAGAACATTTCCGAAGCGTGCACACATCTCACCAAGATCTCTCTCCTGAATCGACTTTACCATCCCATCCACATCCGGATGATGAATTTCTGCCTCCGGAATGCTGTCATATTCCTTATATACCCACGCCGTGGATACGTCCAGCGCAGGCTTACACACAAGAAGCGTATTCTCCGGCGGTGCAGGAAGCGCTGTCAACACCTCACCAATCCCTTCACAAAGACACGTTCCGCCCGTCACGCAGTAGGGAATATCTGCCCCCAGCGGAAGCGCCAGTCTCTGCAGCTCCTCCTCAGATGCCCCCAGTCCGTACATCCTGTTCAGAAGGCGAAAGACTGCAGCTGCATCCGCACTTCCGCCGGCCATTCCGGCCGCAATCGGAATTCGCTTATCCAGATGAATCAAAAGTCCGTCTGTCAGGCCGAATTCCCTGCGCATGACATCGGCTGCACGCCAGACCAGGTTGGAGGGACCAGACGGCAACGCACCACTGTCGGTTGTCATTGAAATATCAGCACCTTCCGACCTTGTAATGGTCACCGTATCAAAGATGTCGACGGTCTGCATGATCATGCGGACCAGGTGATATCCATCCGCCCGTCTTCCGGTAACGTCCAGCGAAAGATTGATTTTCCCATAGGCCTTTCCTGTGATGCTGCTTTGCATGTTTCGCTTCCTTTCCACTTGCCGTAACCATTTGAGATCATTTGCGAAGTCACTGCCACATAGCAGGTAACCGCTTATCTCCGCATTCTCGCATCTTAATCCACTGCTCCCACAATCTCTGTAATCGCCCCCAGCTGGTGACGCTCGGCGTATGCCTTGATTCCTTCCAGCACGTCCATCGTCGCCGAAGGGTTGTGGAAATTTGCTGCGCCAACAGCAACACCGGTTGCCCCGGCCAGCATCAGCTCCAGTGCATCCTCCGCGCAGGACACCCCTCCCATACCGATAATCGGAATCTTCACCGCATGGGCCGCCTCGTACACCATTCGCACCGCCACCGGATGGATAGCAGGTCCGGACATTCCGCCGGTTTTATTAGCCAGCACAAAACGTCTTCTTTCCACATCAATTTTCATCCCGGTAATGGTATTGATCAGCGAAATCGCATCCGCTCCGCCTGCCTCTGCCGCTCTTGCAAGCTCGCCGATGCTGGTCACATTGGGTGTCAGCTTCATAACAACCGGCTGACGTGCAATCTTTTTGATCTGCTCCGTGATATGCTGCAGACTTTCCGGCTTCGTGCCAAACGCAATGGCTCCCTGCTTGACATTGGGGCAGGAGACATTGATTTCCAGCATATCTACCCGTTCCTCGTCGGATAAGCGTTCCACCACAGCCAGATATTCCTCCTCGCTGTGTCCGCAGACATTCACAATTACCCTCGTATCAAACTCCTTCAGAAACGCCAGGTCGCGTGCTGCGAAGACTTCCACACCGGGATTCTGCAGTCCGATGGCATTGAGCATTCCGCCGTATACCTCCGCTACGCGCGGTGTGGGATTCCCCTCCCACGGCACACTCGACACACCCTTGGTTACAACGGCACCCAACCGGTTCAGATCCACGAAGTCCGAATACTCCAGGCCAGAGCCAAAGGTTCCGGATGCCGTCATGACGGGATTTTGAAACGTAACACCCGCAATCTGTACCGACAAATCCGGCTTTCCGGTTTTCTTATTCTGGTTTTCTTCGCTCATCCTTATCATCCTCTTTTCTCTAGTACATCCGGCGTAGGAAGCACTTTAATCAGCGTTTTCCTAAATTTCTACATCCTTCGCCGCAAACACTGGTCCTTCTGTGCAGATTCTTGCGTTATGAACCTGGGAATGTTCATCCTTTTTGATCGTCTTTGTTACGCATCCAAGGCAGGCGCCGATTCCACAGGCCATGCGCTCTTCCAATGAAATAAACGCAGGAACATCCAGCTCTTCTGCCAGCGCCTTCACACCGCGCAGCATCGGCAGCGGCCCGCAGGAGCAAATCACATCAAACGCCGCTCCTGTCATATCCGAGATTCCTTTCTCTTTGCTTCCAACCAGATCTCTGGCTGCTGCCACACTGTTTCCGTGAAAGCCGGCAGTTCCATCATCCGTTGAAACAACAAGGCGACTCACTGCCTGAAAGTCCTCCTTCAGGAAAAGGTCATTGGTGCGGTAGCCCATCACTGCGGTAACACACTCACGCGCTGCTTCCGCATCCAGGCCCAGATTCGTATTCGCCGAATACAAAGCCTTTGCCAATCCCAGCATCGGCGGAGCACCGATGCCGCCGCCCAGAAGGAGTACTCTCTTGCCCGTCATAGCCGGCACATCGTATCCATTCCCCAGAATCCCTAAGATCTCCGTCTTATCCCCGGACCGCCAACCGGAGAACTCCCTTGTTCCGTTGCCAGCCACGCGGTACACCAGCCGCAGCTGCCGTTTTTCCGCATCCCAACTGCAGATGGAAATCGGTCTCGGAAGAAGCCGGGATGCATCCTTTGGATAGACTCCGACAAACTGTCCCGGCTTCACCTCCTGCGGCTCCTCTCCTTTTTCATATTCCAGTGTCAGGGAATAAACGCCCTTTGAAAGCTCCGTACTCTCTGCCACCTTCAGCGTCTGTTTCGTTTTCTTCTCCGTCATACCATGCCTCTCTATACTGCCCCGCCGCTTTTCTCCGGTGCGTACTGCTGATACGTCGATGCAATCACCTGCTTCACATTCTCCGTCAGGAGCTTGCGCTCCGCAATCGGCAAATTCTTCGTCTCTATCGGTGTTCCGATCACAATGGTAACCGGTGTCTTATACACCTTCATCGGATGATCTTCCAGAATATTTCCTGTTCCGATCAGCGTGATCGGGACCACCGGTGCCCCGGCGCGAATGGCTATCTTGAAGCTGCCGCCCTTGAATTCTCCAAACTGTCCCTCTTCCTTGGTTCTGGTTCCCTCCGGAAAAATAAGGACCGAACTGCCAGACTTAAGACTCCCGGCCGCATCGGTCACCATCTGAGCACCAGCCCGGATATCGCTGCGGTCCAGAAACAGGCAGTGAATTCGCATCATCCAGAAATGAAGAAGCGGGATCTCCCCCAGCTCCTTTTTCGCAATAATGATAAACGGTCTCGGCAGAAGGGGCGCCGTCATAATAATGTCAAAAATCGAACGATGGTTTCCTACGAATAAGGCCGGACGATCCTTCGGAATGTTCTCCTTCCCAACGATCGTCACAGGGCATCCCGTCGATGCTGCCACAAGCCGCAGCCCCCAGCAGACAGTGGCATAGGAAATGCGGTCTGCCATCTGCGGCGACAGCTTCCCGGCGATCCACACGATCAGCATGACTGGCAAGGAACAAATGAAAAAAAACGCTGCTGCCAGCACGGCCCAAATGGTACGAATTGTCATAACTTCTTAATCCCCTTTCCTGTGGCGGTTCTATTCCATCATAGACGCCGCCCCCGCCCTTCGCAAGGCTCCTGATCCGGATATTCTCCGTGCCATCGCTTGTCACTCTACAGACGCCCGCCAGCGACGGATTCCGGTGGAACCGTCGCTCTGTCGCTTGACCGGCGCATGAAGTAGCAGGCGTCTATATGGTTGCGATTGCCTCTGCCAGAAAGACGCGCCCATCCGGCGCACTTTCAAGTTCTTTCACCAGCTCCTTTGCCGCATCCAGCGTTGACGCTTCCCACAGATTTTCCGGTCGAAAGCCGGCATCCAGGATTCCGCTTTTTATGCCAAAAGCAACATTCTCACCAACAAGGACGATATGGCTGCATGTCTTCGCCGCTTCATATCCCAGATGATAATTCACGCTCTCCTGCGCAGTGCCCAGTCCTAAAAGTCCCGATGTGAGCAGAACATGATCGCCCCGGAACTGCCGCAGCGTCTGTACGGCCTCAATAGCCTGCGCCGGATCCTCATTGGCTGTATCATCAATCCATGTGGCATTAGGGATGTTGATCAGCTGCATGTGATGCGGCGTCTGCGGTATGAGTGCTGCCTGATAGGGAAGTTTTTCTTTGGGAACTCCCAGCATTCGCGCCGCCGTAATGGCACCGATCAAAAAGCGAAGCTGCTGCCGGCCGATCAGGATGGTCGTGTATTCCTCCGGTGAACGTCTCCCTCCCGGAAGTATGAACCGGGTTCCCTCTGCGCTGTTTTCAAGGATGGTTGCCTTCACATGGCATTGCTCACCAAAGCCAAAGGTAACCACTTTTTTCCCTCGGTTTTCCCGCATGAGCTCCTTATCATCTCCGTTAATCAGCATCGTTCCGTGCATGCCGGACAGCTCCGACGTTTCACCCCCGGAGGCTGCATCTTTGGAAACGCGCAGAAGCAGCTCCGGATGCAGAATATCCACAATTTGCTGCAGATCCTGCGGATCGCCCGCCTGTACGAGACAGATCAGAACCTCCAGTTGATGTCCCGGAAGCTCATGGATAACCTGCGCTGCATCTACGGCCGTATGAAGCACTTTCTCTTCCAGGCGACAAGACCCGCATCGGGAGAGAAACGCGGCAAGAATTCGCCCCATCTCATCCAGATTTCGGTTTCCCGTTACGACAACGATCTTCAGTCCATGTCGTCCCTGCAGAAGCTCCCACGCTGCCTTCACATAACGCCGTCCCAGAATCCATTCCGCCGGCTTTATCAGCCTCCGCAGAAGCGGCGCGGCAAGCGGTTGCAGCAAAAAAGCTGTGCCAAACACCAGATTCAGCACATTCCTATGGTTTTTCTGCATTCCTAGGCTCCCCAGGAAAGCACCAAGCCATACGATGATCCATATGCCAAGGAGCACGCCCAGTTTTCGTCCCGGGTGCAGCAGCACATCACGAATGCTTTGTTTCTCTTCTTTTTGCTCCGGCTCTTTTCCGGTTCTGTACATTCTCTGCAGGCGGAAGCTGTACAGCAGTAGCATTCCCCAAAGATACAGGAGTAGCAGCCCCCTTCCGAAGACCTGATAATCCATCCACAATGCCGCCGACGGAACCAACACGAAAAGAAGGGGCAGCCAGCGAAGGCTGTCCCTCATGAGCAGGCGAAAATAATCCTCTGCCTGCCAGTCCTGCTCCTGCAGCATATTCAGATAATAACGCATGGTGACATACAGCGTTGCCGCGAAGGTCACCATAATGAAGCTTTGTACCAGGCCCATGCCGTATCAGTTGTTTTCCAAAGATCTACGGTTGTAATTGATCAGGCATCCATCCAGAATAATCTGCCGCTCTTCATCGGTCAGACTTCCCAGGGTCACAGTAAACGGAAGAAGATCTGTCTCCCGCACAACATATCCGGTGATCTCCTCTGCCTTATTCTCCACAGCCTCCCGAATCTTCGGGAAGAACAGATAATCCATCTTGTGGAACGGAAGCTCCTCTCCTGCAAAAAGGAAGGGAAGCATGCCCCAGTTGATCAGGTTGCTGCGATACCGCTTAGTCGCATATTCACCGGCAATGTTGGCCCATCCGCCGAGCACTTTCTGACAAGAAGCCGCCTGCTCTCTTGCAGAGCCGTCACCGGGCTTCACGGCATAAATGGTTGATCCGATACCGATATTGGCCCGTCCCACTTCCGGGAACTTGGTGCGGATGGTGCTCATGACATCATGGAAGCCGGGAAGTGCTTTTCCGATGCAGGTTCCGGCAACCTGTGCGCGTTCACCTTCCCGCACTTCTTTGGCCAGTTCCACGTAGTCCGGAGCCTTCCGGGACAGCGTGAATTCCGCAAGTCCCTCCGGGTTGGAGCGGTAGGAGGATGTCTCTCCGGAAGGAATCAGTTCATCGGTTGTGGTAACCGGATCATGAATTTCAGCAACAACGCGCAGTGCCAAATTCTCCGGAAGCGGCTCCATCTTCGGCCAATCCTTGATATTCGGTCCGAGCTGCAGCGTCGTATCCGGGTTAGCAACTCCATGAGAGTCAAACACCCGCTTCTCATAGATGGCGCCGTCAAAGTGATAGTGGTAACTCGGGATATCCTTATCCATATCCGTCGCCGCAGTAAGAAATCCCTGATGTGCTGCCGTTGCAGCAATCGATCTGGCATCCATCAGTGCCACATAGGAAATCTGACCCTTCTGCGGCTTCGAGCCCTCACGATTCGGGAAATTGCGCGTCGAATGCCGAATGGAAAACGCATTATTGGCCGGAGTATCGCCGGCGCCAAAGCACGGTCCACAGAACGCGGTCTTGAGCACGGCTCCGGCATCCATCAGCTTCATCGCCACGCCATTTTTAATCAGCTCTGCATAAACCGGCTGGGAAGCAGGGTACACGGAAAGTGTAAACTTATCACTTCCGATACTCTCTCCGTCCAGAATTCCGGCTGCCTCACAGATGTTCTCGAAGCCGCCGCCGGCGCAGCCGGCAATGATTCCCTGGTCCACCAGGAGACGTCCGTCAACAATCTTCTCCTGCAGATGCGTCTCCACTTTAGCACCGAAGGACACCTTCGCCCGCAGCTCAACCTCATGAAGAATGTCTGCCAGGTTGTGATTTACCGTATCGATCGAGTATGCCATGGAAGGGTGGAAGGGCATGGCAATCATCGGTTCTATTTTGGAAAGGTCAATCTCAATCACACCGTCGTAGTATGCGCCCTTTTCCGGTGCGAGCGGTGCATAATCCTCTTCCCTTCCGTGGAGAGCCAGCCAGTCCCTGGTCACCTCGTCGGTCTCCCAGATGGAGGAAAGACATGTCGTCTCCGTGGTCATGACATCGATGCCGATACGATAATCCTCCGAAAGGTTATGTACGCCTTCTCCGATGAACTCCAGCACCTTATTCTTGACAAAGCCGCTTTCAAATACAGCTCCGATCAATGCAATATTGACATCGTGCGGACCAACGCCCCGTCGCGGTGCTCCGGTCAGATGAACCGCAATTACTTCCGGTCTTGCAATGTCGTACGTCTGTCCGAGGAGCTGCTTAACCAGTTCCGGTCCGCCCTCGCCCATTGCCATGGTTCCCAGTGCTCCATACCGCGTATGAGAATCCGATCCCAGAATCATGCCACCGGTTCTGGCCATTTTCTCGCGCGCATACTGATGGATGACTGCAAGGTGCGGCGGAACATAGACGCCGCCGTACTTCTGTGCCGCTGTCAGGCCGAACATGTGATCATCCTCGTTGATCGTACCTCCGACCGCACAAAGAGAGTTGTGACAGTTGGTAAGCACATAGGGAATCGGAAATTTCTCCAGGCCGGATGCTCTTGCCGTCTGAATGATGCCGACATAGGTGATGTCGTGACTGGTGAGCTGATCAAATTTGATCCGCAGCTTATCTTTACTCCCACTGGTATTATGTGCCGCAAGAATTCCCCAGGCCATAGTCTTGTCCCTGGCCTCCTCCTTGCTCCCGGAAAGTCCTTCCGCGGCAAGCGCAGCTCCGGCATCCGGTCCATCCCAGATCCACTGTCCGTTCCCAAGATAATATGCGCCACTTTTATGCAGCTCCACCATCGTCTTTTCTTCCTTTCCTATCCCTAAAGGTGCCATTGTCCATTCATTTCTACAAGAAAACCCACAGCCGGAGATGATTTCCGTCTGTGGGCTCCTTCTTAGATTGTATACAATTACACGAATCTGTCAATTCACGTATCTGTTTAGCACCTGCCATATTTCAATGTGAATTGACTGCTCGCAGGCAAATTCACATTGAAATTGGCAGGCGGCCAAGGCGCGAAGCGCCTCTGGCCAGCCACATCGAGGTTTTCCGAAGGAAAATCAAGATGCGGGCTAAATAATAAACATCATTTCTTCTTCGACACAGCCGCATTCAGAGCAGACGCCACCGTCTTCTTGGCTACTGCCGCATCCTTCTTCAGCTCCTCTTTCAGCTCTTCCTTGATTTCTTCCTTTTTGGTTTCTTCCTTCTTCGGAGTAGGTGCCGGAATCTCAACCTTGTCCAGATTCCAGATTTCCTGAGCATACTCCTCGATGGTGCGATCAGAGGAGAACTTTCCGCAGGAGGATGTGTTGATGATGGCCATCTCTGCCCACTTGCTCTTATTCTGGTACGCTGCAACGATGTCGCGCTGTGCTGCTGCGTAGGACTCGAAATCCTTCAGGATGAAGTAACGGTCCGCAGGGCATCCCGGCTGGCTCTTAAGGAGCGAATCGTACAGCGGGCGGAACAGCTCCGGATTTTCTCTGGAGTAGGTCCCATTCACCAGCTGCATAAGGACCTCGCGAACATTCTGATCGTTGTTGAAAATCTCGTTCGGATTGTAGCCGCCGTTGTTCTCGTAATTGATGACTTCCTGGGAGGATAGACCGAAGATAAACATGTTCTCCTTGCCCATCTCCTCTGCCATCTCGACATTGGCTCCGTCCATGGTTCCGATAGTCAGCGCGCCGTTGAGCATGAGCTTCATGCAGCCGGTTCCGGAGGCCTCCTTGGAAGCCGTGGAAATCTGCTCGGAGATATCTGCTGCCGCAAAAATGATCTCTGCGTTGCTGACGCGATAATCCTCAATGAAGACCACCTTCAGCTTGCCCTGAATGGAAGGATCGTTGTTGATCACGTCTGCCACATTGTTGATGAGCTTGATGGTCAGCTTCGCATTGCGGTATCCTGCTGCCGCCTTTGCGCCGAAGATGAAGGTGTGTGCCGGATAATCCATACCCGGGTTCTTCTTCAGCTGATTGTAAATGTACATAACATGCAGGATATTCAGAAGCTGTCTCTTATACTCATGCAGACGCTTCACCTGTACGTCAAAGATGGAACGAGGATCTACCTCCACGCCGTTGTGCTCTAAGATGTAATTAGCCAGGCGCACCTTGTTCTGATACTTGATCTGCATGAACTCGCGCTGCGCCTTCTCATCGGTTGCATAAGGCTTAAGCTCCCCGATGTGAGAAAGGTCGGTAATCCACTCGTCCCCGATGTGGTCCGTAATCCAGGATGCCAGCAACGGATTGGCATGCATAAGGAAACGTCTCTGCGTGATGCCGTTGGTCTTGTTGTTGAACTTCTCCGGGAACATCTCATAGAAGTCATGCAGTGACTCATTTTTAAGAATCTCGGTATGAAGTCTTGCAACGCCGTTGACGGAGAAGCCTGCCACAATAGCCATGTTCGCCATGCGAACCTGACCGTCATAGATGACACCCATCTTGGAAATCTTGTAGGCCACATCTGTGCCGCTGTGATCATACTTGGCATGAATGTCATTTTCAAAGCGGCGATTGATCTCCTCCACGATCTGATAGATACGGGGAAGAAGACGGGAGAACAGCTCGATGGGCCACTTCTCCAGAGCCTCTGCCATGATGGTGTGATTGGTATATGCGGTAGACTTCTGTACGATCTGCCATGCATCGTCCCACTCCAGCTGATACTCATCCAGAAGGATTCGCATCAGTTCCGGCACGGTCAGTGTCGGGTGGGTATCGTTCATCTGGAACACCACCTTGGACGGAAGGTCATGAATATCCTTGTTGCGGGACATGAACTTCTTGATAGCCAGCTGTACCGAAGCTGATACGAAGAAGTACTGCTGCTTGAGGCGAAGCTCCTTGCCCTGGGTATGATCGTCGCAAGGGTACAGGACCTCACAGATGGTTCTGGCGAGGTTCTCCTCCTCAACGGCCTTCTGATAATCGCCCTTGTCGAAGGAATCCAGGTGGAAGCTGTTCACCGGCTCTGCGTCCCAGATACGCAGCGTATCCACGAAGCCGTTGCCATAGCCGATCACCGGCATATCATAGGGTACAGCCTTCACTGCCGAGTAGCCTTCCTGACGGAACATGGTACGTCCGTTCTCTGCCACATAGGAAGCCACATAGCCGCCGAAGTGCACCTCCTGCGTGTACTCCGGACGACGAAGCTCAAACGGATTGCCGTTCTCAAGCCAGTTGTCCGGTGCCTCCACCTGATAACCGTCCACGATCTTCTGCTTGAACATTCCGTAACGATACCGGATGCCGCAGCCATAGGCCGGATAGTTCAGCGTTGCCAGTGAATCCAAAAAGCATGCTGCCAGTCTTCCGAGTCCGCCGTTTCCAAGTGCCGGATCCGGCTCCTGATCCTCGATAGCATTGATATCAAAGCCCAGCTCCTTCAGCGCTTCTGCAACCGGCTCATACGCCTGAAGATTGATCAGGTTGTTGCCGAAGGCTCTTCCCATCAGGAACTCCATGGAAAGATAATACAGTGTCTTCGGATTCTTCTCGTCGAATTCCTTCTGCGTGCGCATCCAGTCATCCACGATCTGATCCTTGAGCGCATAGGCTGCTGCCTGGAAAATCTGCTCCTTGCTCGCCTCTGCGATCTCGCGGCGGAACATGGTGCGGACATTGTATTCCACACTTCTTTTGAACAGAGCCTTGTCAAAATTAATCTTGGTCTTTCTCATTCCGTTTCCCTTTCTGCATGCCGTGTGTAATACCGGATTGCCGCCAGGCAATCCGGCGTATCCTATGCCTTCTCTACGCCAATGGTTACTGTCTCACCATTGATGTCCCACTCCTTTTCATTGGCCAGAGAAACGTCCTTTTGAATTGCATCTGCCAGAACCTTGGTGCAGATGGCTTCCTGTTTCCTGCCGGCAATTTCGTAAAGCTTCTCATTGCCGGAAAGCGCTAAGTGAATGTGATCCATCACTTCAAAGCCGGAATCCTTGCGCATCGTCTGAATCTTGGAGATGATCTCGTAAACATACCCCTCTTCGATCAGCTCCTGCGTCAGATTGGTATCGATCACCACGGTAAGATTGCCATCCTCCTGGGATACGTAACCAGGCTTTTGCGCCATCTCGACCAGAAGATCATCTCTTGTCAATTCGATTTCTTCTCCGTCTGCCGTAAAGCGGAGCGCGCCGTTTGCATTCAGCTCATCCATGGCCTTGTTCCCATCCAGTTCAGACAGGATCTTCCGGATGCTGCCAAGGTGCTTACCGTACTTGGGTCCTACCGTGCGCAGCTGCGGTTTGAAGGTATAGGTCGTGTATGCCCTCACATCATCGGCGAATTCCACGCTCTTTACATTCAACTCATCCTCAATGATTTCCTGATAGAAACGATCCAGGCTCTTGTCGGCCTTCACATACATCTTGGAAAGCGGCTGACGATTCTTGCGGCCGGAGGTATTGCGGCAGGCGCGTCCCATCACCACAATCTTAAGAACCTCGTCCATATCCTCTTCCAGCTTTTCGTCAATACGATTCTGATCTGCCTCCGGGAAGCGGCACAGATGAATCGATTCCGGAGCGGCCGCGTCCACACTGCGCACGATGTTCTGATAGATCTCCTCCGTCATAAACGGAATCATCGGTGCTGCGCACAGGCAGACATTTTTCAGCGCCGTGTAAAGCGTCATGTAGGCATTGATCTTATCCTGCTCCATGCCCTTTGCCCAGAAGCGTTCTCTTCCTCGGCGAACATACCAGTTGGAAAGGTCATCCACGAACTCCTCCAGCACAGCAGCTGCCTCCGGCAGCTTATATGCTGCCATGTTGGCATCGGTCTTCTGAATCATGGAGTTCATCTTGGACAAAAGCCACTTGTCCATGACAGAAAGCTTGTCGTAATCCAGCGTATACTTCGTCGGATCAAACTGATCAATCTCCGCATACAGCACATAGAAGGCGTAGGTATTCCAAAGAGTTCCGAGGAACTTGCTCTGTCCTTCCTTTACCGACTTTCCGGAGAAGCGCTTAGGAAGCCACGGTGCACTTGCCGTGTAAAAATACCAGCGGACAGCATCGGCGCCATAGGTTTCCAGAGCCTCCATCGGATCCACCGCATTTCCCTTGGACTTGGACATTTTATTGCCCTCTTCGTCCAGAACAAGACCCATAACAATTACGTTCTTGAATGCCGGCCGGTTGAACAGAAGGGTAGCCTCTGCGTGCAGGGAGTAGAACCATCCTCTCGTCTGGTCAACAGCCTCCGAAATAAAGGATGCCGGGAACTGCTTCTCGAACAGTTCCTTATTTTCAAATGGATAATGCAGCTCTGCATACGGGCAGGCACCGGAATCAAACCAGCAGTCGATTACCTCCGGTACACGCTTCATGCTGCCGGAGCAGTCCGGGCACTTGATCTCATACTGATCCACATAGGGCCTGTGAAGCTCGGTGTGCTCCGCCTCCGGATTTCCGGAAAGCTCGGCCAGCTCCTTGCGGGAGCCGACACTGATCTGCTTGCCGCAGTCCGGGCATTCCCAGATGTTCAGAGGCGTTCCCCAGTAGCGGTTGCGCGAAATTGCCCAGTCCTGAATGTTCTCCAGCCAGTTGCCAAAGCGTCCCTCGCCCATGGTCGGCGGAACCCAGTTAATTTCCTTGTTGTTCCGCACAAGATCATCACGCACCTCGGTCATCTTAATGAACCAGGACTCACGTGCATAATAGATCAGTGGCGTTCCGCATCTCCAGCAGTGCGGATAGTCGTGCTCTACCTTCGGAGCAGCAAACAGAATGCCCCTCTCATCCAGGTCCTTCAGAACCTCCGGATCACAGCTGATAGCACCCTCATCCAGCTCCGCCTGCGTCGGCTTGCAGCGCATGCCGGCAAACTTGCCAGTCTCCGGCTTCATCCGGCCATGGTCGTCCACCATCTGTACGAAGGGAGCGTTATATTTGCGTCCCACGCGGGCATCGTCTTCACCAAAGGCCGGTGCGATATGAACGATACCGGTACCATCTGTCATCGTGACATAATCATCACAGTACACAAAGAAGGCTTTCTTGTGCTGACGGTCAGCTGTTTCCTTGGCACAGGAGTAAAGCGGCTCATACTCCTTGTATTCCAGCTCCTTGCCCTTATAGGTTTCAAGAACCTCGTAAGCAGGCTTTTCCTCTGTGGCAAGCTCGCCCAGCACCTTATCTGCCAGTGCCTCTGCCAGATAATAGGTATAGCCATCTGCCGCCTTTACCTTCAGATAGGTGTCCTCCGGATTCACGCAAAGTGCGATGTTCGAAGGCAGCGTCCAGGGTGTCGTCGTCCAGGCGAGGAAATACGCATCCTCTCCCGCTGCCCGGAAGCGAACAATGGCCGTGCGGTCCTTCAGCGTCTTATAGCCCTGTGCTACCTCATGGGAAGAAAGCGGTGTGCCGCAGCTCGGGCAGTAGGGCACAACCTTAAATCCCTTGTACAGGAGATTCTTATTCCAGATCTGCTGCAGTGCCCACCACTCAGACTCAATGTAATCATCGTAATAGGTCACATACGGGTGATCCATATCTGCCCAGAAGCCAACCTTCCGGGAGAAGGTCTCCCACATTCCCTTGTATTTCCAGACAGATTCCTTGCACTTCTTAATGAAAGGCTCGATGCCGTAATTCTCGATCTCGTCCTTTCCCTCAATGCCGATCTCCTTCTCAACCTCCAGCTCCACCGGAAGGCCATGGGTATCCCATCCAGCCTTTCTGGGAACCTGTTCCCCCTTCATGGTGTGGTATCTGGGAATCATGTCCTTGATGACACGCGTCTCAACATGACCGATGTGGGGCTTGCCGTTTGCCGTCGGCGGGCCGTCATAGAACATGTAGATCGGGTTTCCCTCGTTCTGTTCCACACTCTTATTGAAAATGTCGTTCTCCTGCCAGAACTTCGCCGTGTTCTCTTCGCGCTGTACGAAATTCAGATCAGGATTTACCTTTTTGTACATAGAACCTCCTTCGCCAGCCTTTCTCGTCAGCCGGCGTTACGTGTTTACCGGGCTTTTGCCCATTGACAAGCCCCTCGATTATACGGCGGCGGCAAAAATCGTGTCAAGCCAGCCGGGATGGTGTATCATTGACGTATAGACATCGTGTAACAGTTCACACGCCAGCCAGCGACGGGTCCTGGCAGAGTTGTCCGATCAGGGGACGCTCCCGCTCCGTCCTCGGACCTAGCGGTGCTAAGCTCGCAGAATACGCTCGCAAGCACCGAGGCCTCGCAAGGCCCCTGATCTGGACATTCTCTGCCACCCATCGCTTTGCTGGCGTCTGTACAATACTATGCTTCCACCACATACGAGAAAGGAAATCATCTTCCATGGACAGGCAAAACCTGACACTACTTACCGATTTCTATGAACTCACCATGATGCAGGGGTATTTTAAGCACCGGGATGAGAACAAAACCGTCATTTTCGATGCCTTCTTCCGCAACAACCCGTTCGAGGGCGGATATTCTGTCATGTGCGGTGTGGAGCAGCTGATTCGATATATTAAGGATCTGCATTTCTCCTCACAGGACATCGCGTATCTTCGCAGCACCGGTATTTTCGATGCGGATTTTCTGGATTACCTGGCGGATTTCCGGTTTCACGGCGATATCTGGTGTGTTCCGGAAGGATCTCTTATTTTCCCCAGAGAGCCGATTGTGAAGGTGATAGCGCCTATCATGGAGGCACAGCTGGTGGAGACTGCCATTCTGTGCATCATCAATCATCAGAGCCTGATTGCAACCAAAGCAGCCCGGATCTGCTATGCCGCGAAGGGTGCACCGGTCATGGAGTTCGGACTCCGGAGGGCGCAGGGGCCGGATGCAGGCACCTATGGTGCAAGAGCGGCTGTCATCGGCGGCTGTGTCGGAACCTCCAACGTTCTGTGCGGCGAGCTCTTTGATGTCCCTGTTCTTGGAACCCATGCACACAGCTGGATCATGAGCTTTGACAGCGAGCTTGACGCGTTCAAGACCTACGCCGAGCTCTATCCGTCCGCTTGTACGCTTCTGGTGGACACCTACGACACACTGGGCAGCGGCATTCCGAATGCCATCCGCACATTTGACTATATGAGGGAAAAGGGACTTCCGCTGGATCACATCGGTATTCGTCTGGACTCCGGCGACCTTGCCTACCTGACCAAACGTGCGCGCCGCATGCTGGACGAGGCCGGCTACCCGCAGGCAAAAATCACCTGTTCCAACGATCTGGACGAGCACCTGATTGCCTCTCTCTTCCAACAGGGGGCCTGCATTGATTCCTTCGGTGTTGGAACCCACCTGATCACAGCCAAAGATAACCCCAGCTTCGGCGGCGTTTACAAACTTGCTGCTGTACAGCAGGAGGACGGTACCTTCCTGCCGAAGATCAAACTCTCCGAGAATACAGAGAAAATCACCAATCCCGGTGACAAGAAAATCTACCGCGTTTACGAAAAGGAGACGCACAAGATCAAGGCAGACCTGATCTGCTTTGCGGATGAACATTACAGTGAGGACGAATCGCTCCTTCTGTTTGATCCCAGTGAGCCCTGGAAGAAGACGCTTCTTTCTCCCGGACAGTTTACACTCCGGGAAATGCTGGTTCCGCTATTCAAAAACGGCAACTGTGTGTATGAATCAAAGCCCACCATGGTGCTTCGCTCCTACTGCCTGTCCGAGCAGGATACGCTGTGGGAGGAATCCCGGCGTCTGGATAACCCCCATGAGATCCACGTGGATCTGTCGCAAAGACTTTACGATACCAAGCTCCGACTTCTGGACCAAAGCGGACGATAACCTGTCTTGCAACCGGTCCGGCAAAAAAGGTACTGCCCTACAGGGCAGTACCTTTTTTGCCGGATTTATATCAGACTTTTTTCTTCTGTTCTTTTTTGGCGTTCTTCTTTCGATCTTTTTTCTCTTTCAGTTTCTTCGCTGTCTTCTCTGCTGCCGAAAGGCCTTTCTCCTTCTTCGGATCATCCTCCCCGCGAATCGTATTCTCTCCCTGAGATGCCTTCACCGTCTTTCCGGCTTTACCGTTGTCCTCCCCTTCCGCAGGCAGACGGTAGCGAGCTTCGAACAAGGAAACATAGGTGCGGAAATCCTCTCTTGCATTCTGCTCTAAATGCTGGAGATATTCGTGCGTATCAAACCCGTCTTCTGTCCGCTGTGCCAAGTGTACCGCTATATTGTTGCAATGGTCCGCAATGCGTTCGTAGTCGGTCGTGATGTCCTCCAGAATGACACCGGTTTCTACCGAACATTTTCCCTTCTGCAGGCGTTTTACGTGATGCCGCTTGACTTCCATATTCAGTCCGTCAATCACTTCTTCCAAGGGCTCTACGGTCGCTGCCAGCTGAAGGTCGTTTTCACAAAAGGCCCGCACCGCACGCTGCAGAATGTCTTTGATTGCCTCCTGGAAGACCCTAAGCTCTTCCAGAGCATTTCCAGAAAAATGCTGTCCCTTTTCATTCAGCTCCTGGGCCTTTTGCATGATGTTCAGTGCATGGTCGGAGATGCGTTCAAAATCACCGATGCAGTGCATCAGCAGCGTAAACTGATGAGAATTCTCTGCTGTAAATGTTTTATTAGAAAGACTGGAAAGATAGCCGTTGAGCTGATCCTCGTATTCGTCTACCGTGCGCTCGAGGCGGCTTACGCGTTCCGCACCTTCCTCGTTGTAATCCAGCACCAGGTCAACCGCCGTTGTCAGCGCTTCCTGCGTGTACTCTGCCATCTTCTGCGTTGCCTTCTGACACTGCTCCAGCGCAAAGGATGTCGATGTGATAAAGCGGGGATCCAGCATCTGCAGCTCCTTGCGTCGTTCACTGACCGCGCGCTCCGCCTCGGTAACCGGCAGCACCTTCGTTACCAGCTTCACCAGAATATCGGAGATCGGAAGCATGCAGGCAACGGCCAGTATATTGAATACGCTGTGGAACACGGCAATGGTTACCGGCGTTGCTGTCTGCTCCATAATCGGGAAATGCAACAATGCATTCAGGGAGTAAAAGCCGATCATAAAGACCCCCGTCTTCAGAATGCAATAAAAAAGCTGCGTCAGCGACGCCCGTACCGCGTTGCGGGAGGCACCGATGGCCCCGATAATCCCGGTAATGGCTGAGCCGATGTTTTCGCCCATAATGACGGGAATGGCGCTTCCCATCGACAAAACGCCCGTCAGGGAAAGGGACTGCAGAATACCAATGGAAGCCGAGGAGCTCTGCAAGATGACGGTTACGATAAGACCGACCAAGAGGCCGAGGATGGGATTGGAAAAGGCCGTAAGAAGCCCTACGAACTGCGGGTTGTCTGCCAGCGGCGCCGCTCCCTCCGACATCGTCGTCATACCGATCAGAAGAACGGCAAAGCTCGTCATGATGCCGCCTACATCCTTTTGCTTCTGCTTTTTGCAGAACATCATCATGAAGACGCCGATAAAGCCGACAATGGGGGAAAAATTCTTAGGCTTGAGCATCGACATAAGTAAATTGCTACTCTCAATGCCCGTAAGGGATAACAGCCAGGCCGTAATGGTGGTGCCGATGTTGGCACCGAGAATAACACCGACCGCCTGATTCAAGGACATGATTTCCGAATTGACAAAGCCCACCACCATAACGATGGTGGCTCCGGAGGACTGGATGACTGCCGTCACCAGCATGCCAAGGAGCGCTCCCTTCCATTTATTGGAGGTCAATGTCTGCAGGATCTGCTCCATCTTGCCTCCGGATACCTTTTTGAGCCCCTCCCCCAGAGTTGTAATGCCATAGAGGAACAGGACCAGTCCCCCCACAATGGTAAGAATCCCATATATGCTCATATTTTCATTTTCTCCGCTGTTTTACAGTCTGTTAACGCGCATTTGATTTGATTTTAACATTTCGACTGCACTCGCAACAGCCCCATTGTGAAGATTCCGCCAGCGACGGGTCCTGACGTAACAGTTCAGTCGCCAGTCAGGCGATGGATGGCGTATGCACAGTAACGTCCTGGCAGAGTGTACTGTTACCGTCGGCTGGCGTTCACCGCAAAAATTTATTGAATTCCACCAGAAATTCCTCGGTCTGTGCCAGAAGTTCCGCTTCGTCCCGAATGGTTACACCGCTGATCGAATAGCGGTATTCAAAAAACGGCTGCCCTTTCCTGTCCCCTTTCGGTGCCCCTTTGGGTGAGAATGTGAGCCTTCCTTTTCGACTTGCAAGGAAGGCTGGAATCTTCGCCACCTGAATGCCGGCATCCGGTGTCAGTGTAAAGCGGATTGTCCCGGCACCGCCTGCAATCTCCGCAATATCGAGCTTCCCGGCAATGCTGCGGATCAATGCGACACGCAGCAGGTTTTCGGCCGGTGCCGGTATTTTCTCTCCAAAGCGGTCGCGCAGCTCATCCCGGATGTCTTCACAGTCCTCCAGTGACGATACGGCTGCAATCTTTTTATAGATATCCAGCTTCTGCGCCTCGTTCAGAATATAACTGCCGGGAATGAATGCGTCGGCAGAGAGGTTCACCACCACATTTCGTTCCTCCTTTACCGGAAGTCCCTTTGCCTCCTTTACCGCTGTATCCAGCATTTTGCAATAGAGGTCATAGCCAACCGCTGCCATATGACCGTGCTGCGCCTTTCCAAGAACTGCGCCGGCTCCCCGGATTTCCAGATCCCGCATAGCGATGCGGAAGCCGCTGCCAAGGTCGGTAAATTCGCGAATGGCAGCCAGGCGCTTCTGGGCTTCCTCCCGCAGAAGCTTATCCTTCTTGTACATTAAAAAGGCGTAGGCCGTACGGCTCGAGCGTCCCACACGCCCGCGCAGCTGGTACAGCTGTGACAGGCCCATGCGATCCGAGTCGTGAATGATGATTGTATTAACGTTAGAGATGTCCAGTCCGGTTTCAATGATCGTGGTCGAAACGAGCACATCGATCCGGCCGCTTATGAAATCGTACATAACCTTTTCCAGCTCCTGCTCATTCATCTGTCCGTGGGCGAAGCCGATTCTGGCCTCCGGAATCAGCTGCTGGAGTCTGGCCGCCGTCTCCGCAATATCATTGACACGGTTGTATACGTAGTACACCTGGCCGCCGCGGGAAAGCTCCCGCAGTACAGCTTCCCGCACCATTTCCTCATTGTATTCCATGACGTAGGTCTGGATGCTGACCCGGTCCTGCGGTGCCTCCTCCAGAACACTCATGTCGCGAATGCCGATCATGCTCATATGGAGCGTTCTGGGAATGGGGGTGGCAGACAGTGTCAGTACATCCACATTCTCCCGGAGTTTTTTTATTTTCTCCTTGTGGGCAACGCCAAAGCGCTGTTCTTCATCCACCACCAGAAGTCCCAGGCTCTTAAATGTCACATCCTTGGATAGAAGCCGGTGCGTTCCGATTAAAATGTCCACACGGCCCGATGCGACACCTGCCAGAGTCTTTTTCTGCTCGGCAGCAGTACGAAACCTCGAGAGCATCTCCACACATACCGGATATTCCTTCATACGCTCCGTAAAGGTATTGAAGTGCTGCTGAGCCAGAATCGTTGTGGGGACCAAAACCGCGACCTGCATGCCGTCCTGCACCGCCTTAAAAGCAGCACGGATAGCGATCTCCGTCTTGCCAAAGCCCACATCGCCACAGATCAGGCGGTCCATAATCTTGTCTGACTCCATATCCTTCTTGGTGTCTGCGATGGCGTTTAACTGATCCTGTGTTTCCTCGAAGGGGAACAGTTCTTCAAATTCTTTCTGCCACACCGTGTCCTTTTCGAACGCGTGCCCCTTCATCGCCTGGCGCTTGGCATAGAGCTGCACCAGATCGGCCGCCACTTCCTCAACAGCGCCCTTCACCTTGTTGCGGGTGGCCGACCATTCCTGCGTGCCGAGCTTATTGAGCTTAGGCTTTGCCGCCTCTTGCGAGGCATATTTCTGCAGCACCTTCAGCTCTCCCGGCAGAATGTAGAGTGTGCCGCCTCCACCGTACTCGATCTTGATGTAGTCCTTGGCAATGCCATCGACTTCGATCTTCTCCACTCCGCGATAGATGCCGATGCCGTGGTCCTCGTGCACCACGTAGTCCCCCACCTTCAGCTGGGCAAAATCCCGAATCGACTCCCCCTCATAGCGATGCTTTTTTTGTTTTTTCCGGATACCGGCGCCGAAAATGTCGGTCTCCGCAATCACAATGAACTTCAGCTGGGGATATTCAAAACCATGCGCAATACTCCCGTAGTAGGTCATGATCTCGCCCGGCTCCAGCACACGGTCCGGGTTCTCGCTATAGAAGCTCGTCAGGCCTCTGGCCGTCAGATCCGCCGCCAGCCGCTTGGCACGTGTTCGGGAAGCAGAGATGATGATGCAGCGGTACTTCTGCAACCGGTACTTGCGAAGATCCTCTGCCAGAGCATCGAAGCTCTTGTTGTACGCCGCCACGCTTCTGGCATGCACGGACACGATGCACTCCGGCAGGAAAAATGAGTTGCCGGAAGCCAGCTCTGTCAATCCGAGGCACCGGTAGTCCTTCATTTTCGCCTCGATGGCATCGGCGCTGGATAACAGCTGCATCTGGCCGGGAAGCACATACCCCTTTTCGCTCCGGCTGATCATGCTCTCACGAAACTCCAGCTCAACCGCATCCGCCTCTTCCCGGATGTGCGCGGGTTCATCGAGGAACACCATCGTCTGATCCTTGGGAAACAGCTCCAGAAAGCTGTCTGTCTGAGGGTAAAAATAATGAATATATCCTTCCAGTCCTGTATAATCCCGAAGCTCTTCCGCCCGTTCCAGAATCTCTTTCGTCTCCTGTAAGAGGCGATGCGCCGCTTCCATTCTCCCCTGATCCCGGAGCGTCTGCACCGTCTTCTCCTGCTCTTCCTTGATTCTTGCAAGGCCATCCCGGCGCCGTGCATCCGACATAATAAGCTCTGCTGCCGGGTAAACCTGCACCGATTCGAGCTGCTCAATGGAGCGCTGCGTCTCAAGGTCAAAGCTGCGAATGGAGTCAATTTCATCGTCGAAAAATTCCAGACGGCAAGGATTCTCTTCGGTCAGATCAAAAATATCTACAATATCACCGCGAATGGCAAACTGCCCCGGCTCCTCCACCTGCAGCGTCTTTTCGTAGCCAAGCTGCAAGAGCCTGCCGGAAAGCTGATTCAAAGCAAAGCGCTGTCTTTTTTCCAGAAAAAGAACAGCGTTTTGCAGTGTGCGAAGCGAAACCTGAGGGGTCATCAGTGCCGCAAAGGTTGTGACAAGGGTAGTCGGGCGCCCTTCCATGATCCTTCTTAGGCACAGCATCCGTTCCTTCTCCAGTGCCTTACCGCGCAGATCGGCCTGATAGAAAATCAGGTCTCTCGCCGGGAATACCACGGTGTTCCGGTCATAAAAAAGATACTCGCTCTGAATCTGCCGAACCCGTTTGTCGGAATAGGTCAGGATCAGACGAAACCGTGCATGTGGTGCCAACGCACGTTCTCCGGAAAGGGCATCGATCAAGTGGAGCTTCTGAGACGGTACGCACCCGTCCGCCAGCGCTCTTGCCCCCGGTTCCTTTAATTGCTCCAGAAGTGTTTGATATTCCGCTGCTTCATGAAGCGGTTCTGTTAAAGTTCTCATGAAATCCCTGCCTATACCTTTTGACACCACCTGTGAGCGGGTTGCTACAGGCGATGTTCTCCCACCGTCTCCAAGCCATTCGCTATCCTGTATATTTCACTCATGTGGTGCTTTTGTTGTACTGATTCATTGCCTTTTGTATACCATCCCGCAGGATGACCTCGATGGCCTCTGCCGCTTTCCGTTCAGCAAGACAAATGTTCTCCGCGTCCTCCCCCTTGGGATGCCCCAATACATGATCTGCCAGATTATACTGGGGATTGGGCTTTGCTCCGACGCCAATCCGCACGCGGTAAAAGTTTCCGTCTCCCACATGCTGAATGATGTTTTTCAGACCGTTGTGTCCGCCGGCGCTTCCCTTCTGACGAACCCGGATTCGTCCCGGCTCTAAATCAATGTCATCCGAAATCACAATCAGATGGGTGGCCGGATCTATTTTGTAATAATCAATTCCTTCCCGCACCGCTTCTCCCGAAAGGTTCATATACGTCATCGGCTTCATAACCACCACCTTGGCGTCTCCGATTCTCCCTTTTCCTACCAGAGACTTTTTAAACCGTGCCGGTCCGTCAATATTCCATGCATCAATCAGAAGATCGGCCGCCGCGAAGCCAACATTATGCCTTGTTCCGTCATATTCTCTGCCCGGATTACCAAGTCCTACAATTAAGTACCACTCCTGCTCCACTCCCGTTTCTCCTTTCTGTTCCACACACTGTCACAAGGTAGTAGCATACCACGGTATCGATGCCCCCGCAAAGCGACGGGTCTCCTGCCAATTTCAATCGTGAATTTGGTAACAGTTCACTCGCCAGCCATGCGATGGGCGGCATCTGTACAGTAACTGAATTTGCCTGCACGCAGAAGGTTTACGTTGAAATATGGCAGGTGCTGAACAGATACAAAAGCAGCAGGAGCCCCCGCTCCTGCTGCCCAAAAGTTTTCCGTTTCCCTCTATTGCCGCAATGATTCATGCCAGTGCTGCCGACTCATCCATGGCCTTGTCCCAGGTTTCAACACACTCCCGATACTTTGTCAGGATGGCATCCTCCACCATCTTCCTGGTCTGTGCATTGATGGGATGTGCCACATCCCGATATTCACCCTCTGCGGTGCGCTTACTGGGCATCGCAATGAACAAGCCTTTTTCCCCTTCAATTACCTTTATGTCATGTACCACAAATTCGCTGTTGAGTGTAATCGAAACAACGGCCCGCATCTTGCCGGATTGTGCAATCCTGCGTACTCGAACATCCGTAATTTTCATAACTGTCCCTGCTACAGACTGTAGCGCTCCCCCTTCTCTTCCACAACGATGCGGACTGCATTCTCTCCCTTGTAGTACGCGTTGGCCCGAATTGTGCTGCCGGATTCCACAATGCAGTTCTCAATGTAGACATTGTCACCGATATAGACATCATTGAGAATCAGCGAATTGCGGATCACACAGTTGTTCCCCACATATACCTGCTGGAACAGCACGGAGTCCTCAACGTCACCATTGACGATGCAACCGCTGGAAAGGAGGCTGTTGCGAACGTTTACACCCACGTTAAACTTGGCCGGCGGAAGGTCAGCCACCTTGGAATTCACACCCGGATATTCCTTAAAGAAATAGTTCCGCACCTCAGGCTTTAGGAAATCCATGTTCATGCGGAAATAATCGTCCACCGAAGCAATATTGCTCCAATAGGAGTTGATCTTATACCCGTAAATCCGCTTCACATCCTTGTAGCGAATGAGAATATCCTGCACGATATCAAACCGGCCTTCTTCCTCGCTGCGCTCCAGAAGTTCAATCAGTGCACGGCGCCGAATGACATAGATGCCGCAGGAAATGGTCTTGGACTTGGCGACAATTGGTTTCTCCACAAACTCTGTGATACGGCCATCTCCGTCCAATGTCACTGTTCCGTAGCGTTCAACACTTGCGTCCTCCGGCATATCCTTACATACAACCGTAATATCCGCCCGCTTTGCCACGTGATATTCCAGCACCTCGCCGTAATCCATCTTGTAAACACAGTCACCGGATGCAATGACGACATACGGCTCGTGGGAGTTTTTCAGGAAGCTGATATTCTGTGCAATTGCATCGGCTGTTCCGCGGTACCAGTTCCCGTTCTCACTGGTAAAGGATGGTGTAAAGAGGAACATTCCGCCCTGCTTGCGTCCGAAATCCCACCACTTGGAGGAGCTCAAATGCTCGTTGAGGCTTCGCGAATTGTACTGGGTCAGAACCGCCACCTTCTGAACCCTGGAATACTCCATATTCGTCAAAGCAAAATCTATGCTGCGGAAGCTCCCTGCCACCGGCATCGCGCAGGCCGCCCGTTTTTGGGACAGCTCTCTCATGCGGTTGGAACGTCCACCCGCCAGAATGATTCCGATCGCTCTCATAACGCGCTTCCCTCCTTATTCAGTGTCCGGCCGCTTTCCAGCCTGCCCTGCGGATAGTCCTCCGCGACAGTCCTGCCATTCACCATTGCATTCTTTCCGATGGAAACGCCGGCCGGAACCTCCGTATCCTCTGCAATAACCGTCAGGCCGCTGCAATAGATATCCGGGTTCGTCTCGTTGGGGACCTCTTCTCCCTCTCCGATCACCACATTCTCTCCGACGTGAGCCCGCTCTGCCACAATGGCCTTTTCCAAGCGGCATCCGGCATCGATTCTGGCACCATTCATGATGATGGAATCACGAATCACGGCACCTTCACCGATGACAACGTCGCTGCCAATGACGGATTGCTCCACGTGTCCGTAAATCTCACTGCCATCCCCTACAATGGAGCGCAACACCTTACTCGAGGGGCCGTAATACTGCGGCGGTAACGACTCCACATTGGTATAAATCTTCCAGTATTCCTCGTACAGATTGAATTCCGGAACAATATCTATGAGCTGCATATTCGCTTCCCAATACGAGGTCAGCGTTCCGACATCCTTCCAGTAGCCGTTGAACTCATAAGCGAACAGACGCTCGCCCTTATCCCTGCAATACGGGATGATATGCTTACCAAAATCAAGCCCCGGCGTATCCTTGTTGGTCTCCAATGCCTCCCGGAACGCTTTCCAGGAGAAAATATAAATTCCCATGGATGCCAGATTGCTGCGGGGATTGGCCGGCTTCTCCTCAAAATCCGTAATCTGCCGGTTCTCATCGGTAATCATGATACCAAAGCGCTTAGCCTCTTCCATCGGAACCGGCATAACCGCAATGGTTACATCGGCGTTGTTCTCCTTATGGAAGTCCAGCATAGACTCATAATCCATCTTGTAGATGTGATCGCCGGAAAGGATGAGAACATAATCCGGATGGTAATTTTCCATGTAGCTCATGTTCTGGTATATGGCATTTGCCGTCCCGGTATACCACTCCGTCCCTGCAATCTTCTCATAGGGCGGAAGTACGGACACGCCGCCTGTCAGTTTATCCAGGTCCCACGGAATACCGATTCCGATGTGCGTGTTCAGCTTCAGCGGCATGTACTGCGTCAATACGCCCACAGTATCCACGCCGGAATTAATGCAGTTGCTCAGTGGAAAATCGATAATTCGATATTTACCACCAAAGGGAACTGCAGGCTTTGCCATCTTGGATGTAAGAATCCCAAGTCGACTGCCGCGGCCTCCTGCCAACAGCATCGCTATCATTTCCTTCTTGATCATCACGATCACCTCAGTGCTGTCTGTATTTGCCTTTGGATGAACCCATCAGCAGACACAGTATAGCACAGCAGCGCATGGAATAAAAGGAATTTCCGGCGTGTAATTGTGCTTAATATCCAAGTTTGATGTTTTTTCAATCGTTTGTTTTGTACAGATTTATTTTCATCCTATTAGTTACCGCAATGAGTTCAGGCATTTGTCACAACGCAAATGTCACTGTATACACGCCCACTAGCGACGGGTCCTGACGGAGTTGTCCGATCAGGGTGCGCCACGCTGACTTCGTCAGCTACGAGATGGCCTGACGGCCACTCGGCAAAAACGTGCTCCATCCTCGGACCTAGCGGTGCTAAGCTCACACAGGACGTTCGCAAGCACCGAGGCCTCGCAAGGCCCCTGATCTGGACATTCTCCGCCACCCTGTCGCTGGCGGGTGTCTGTACTGCAACAATCGCACCGCCCATTTCCTGACGATCAGCTCTGGCTGTTTGCAGTTCCTCTCTGTCTCTTCTATAATCATATGCAAAACAAAGATCGGCCGCCTCCGGCGGCATTAAAAGCGAAAGGACATCCTATGTATCAGGTTGATTTTTCTCATCCGATTTCCGTCTTTTTCTGCGGAATCGGCGGCATTTCCATGAGCGGCCTTGCTGAGATTCTGGCAAGCCGCGGATTTACAGTTTCTGGCTCGGACCGCGCTTCGTCTCCCATCACGAAGGAGCTGGAGAGTCACGGCATCCGCGTGTGCATTGGTCAGAAAGAGGAGAACATTACCTCTGATATTGACCTTGTTATTTTCACCGCTGCCATCCATCCCGATAATCCCGAATATCAGAAAACACTGGCTCTTAATATTCCCCATCTGACCAGAGCAGAGCTTCTGGGGGAGATCATGCGCAACTACGGCTGTCCGGTGGCCATAGCCGGAACACACGGCAAGACGACTACTACCTCCATGATTTCTGAAATTCTTCTGTCTGCCGACGATGATCCGACCATCTCAGTTGGAGGAATTTTAAAATCCATTGGCGGAAATGTACGCGTGGGGCATTCGGATTATTTTGTTGCAGAGGCCTGTGAATACACCAACAGCTTTCTGTCACTGTTCCCGAAAATCGGCATCATTCTGGACATTGATGCCGATCATCTGGACTTTTTCAAGGACCTTGCAGACATTCGGCGCTCCTTCCGCAAATTTGCCGAGCTGATCCCTTCGGACGGAACACTGATCATTAACAGCGATATTGAAAATTATGAGGAGCTGATCGCGGGACTCTCCTGTCACATTGTCACCTTCGGCAGTGATCGGAACCGTAGCGATTACTATCCGGTTCATATTCATTATGATGACGCGGCACACGCTTCCTTCACCTGCTGCCGCCATATTAAAACCGGCGGCCATACGCAGCTGATTTCTCTGGGCGTCCCCGGAGAGCACAATGTATATAATTCGCTGGCTGCCATTGCTGTCGCTGATCTCATCGGCGTAGACCGGGGGCACACTGCCAAAGCACTTGCTGCCTTTGCGGGAACCGATCGGCGCTTTGAGTACAAGGGCACGATGGACGGCGTCACGATCATTGATGACTACGCGCACCACCCGACAGAGATTCGCGCCACGCTGACCGCTGCCGCTAACATTGCCCACGACCGCATTGTCTGCATTTTCCAGCCCCATACCTACACCAGAACAAAGGCTTTGCTGGACGATTTTGCAAGTGCTCTTTCGCTTGCGGATATTGTAATTCTCGCTGACATTTATGCTGCCAGAGAAACCGACACGCTTGGCATCAGCTCGCAGACACTGGCCGACAAAATACGTGCGCTCGGCAGGGAGGAAGTATTCTACTTGCCCGATTTTAATGAAATCCAGAATTTTGTACGAAAAAAATGCCGAAAAGGCGATTTGTTGATAACCATGGGTGCCGGAAATGTAACAGATATCGGTCCCGCACTGCTTTCCTCATCCAAAGACTGATATTTATCCACGTTGTCCACATTTCTCTGCCGCAAAGAGGGTGTGGACAACTTTTTTATATTTTGCATGGTTCGAGAGACTTATTCCCGTTATCCACATTATCCACAAATCAGTGGTTGAAATGTCGTGCCGGATCCCCCGTTTTTTTCTGTTCAGTTTTACCATTTTGAAGAAAAAAACGCGATGCTATACTCTCTCCTATCCAAACAAGCAACTGAATCGTTACCAGATTTCCAATCCGAAGTATGTATGCGGGCTGGTACATTGTGTTGGCATTTTTAACGGAAACGCAGATTAAAGCGTTTCCCGCGCCGGATTTGTGCCGCGAAACAGCAAATTCCTTTACAAATCCGTGCGATCCACCGGAGGTTGCTAGGGAAATGCCGATTTAAGTCAGTATTTCCCTAAGTCTGAATAGAAGAGGGGTTACAGTATGGGAGCATTTGCGATTTACAACAATCAAGCTATGGAATCTACCGTTATTTCCAATCTGTTTATTGATGAATATATGAAGGACGCCAATGATGCGCAGATCAAGATCTACCTCTATCTTGTCCGTATGATGTCTGCCGGTCTTGCAACCAGTATGTCGGATATCGCCGATAAATTTAATCACACCGAAAAGGAAGTGCTGCGATCTCTGCGTTACTGGGAGCGAAAGGGACTCCTCACACTCCAGATCGATGCCGCCGGAAATCTGGCCGGTATTTTTCTTCGTGAGCCCAGAGCATCGGTTTCTCAGGAGAACCATCAGGTCATTTCCATTGCACCGATGCTGGCTGCAAATGCCGTCCTGGATTCCTCTGCCGGTGTCCAAGCACCGGTTAGTGCCACTCCTGCTCCTGCCCTTCCTGTCGATTCGGCTCCGCAGCCGCCGACGGCCCGTCCCGTGCAGGGCAGTGATGTCACTGCCGAACAGCTCGAGAGCTTCCAGCAAAGCGATGAAAGCCGCCAGCTCATGTTCGTTGTAGAGCAGTACATCGGAAAGCCGCTGTCCGTACGCGAAGCCAAGACAATTTGCTTCATCTCGGATCAACTGCATTTTTCGGATGAGCTGATTGATTATCTGGTAGAATACTGTGTCGGTCTTGGTAAAAAGGATTTCCGCTACATCGAAAAGGTTGCTCTTAACTGGGCAGAGGCCGGTATTTCCACGGCAGAGCAGGCAAGAAATCGTGTGCAGACCCAGACTGCGGCCAGACGTACTGCCAAGACCGCCAAGAGTTCCGCACGGTCCTTCCAGAACTTTGAGAAATCCTCTTACAACATGGAGGAGCTGGAAAAGCAGCTGCTGAGCAACTAAGGGTTCCCCTAGTACAAATTTACAGGAGAGGCAATATTGTCACTGCCAAGAGAAGACTACAATAAGCTAATGCTGGAATATAGCAGAACTCGGGATCGGCATCGCCATGAGCTGGATCTCCGCAGAAATAAGGTATATGCCAAACTTCCGCGTTATCAGGAGCTCGACAAGGAAATCCCGGAAATCTCCTATGCGGCTCTTCAGGAGAAGCTCTCCGGTGCAGCGCCCTCCTTTTCCCTTCGGGAACGTCTTTCCGATATCGCGGCGCAAAAAGAAAAGCTGCTTACCGATGCCGGTTTTCCTGCAGACTACCTCCAGCTCCGGTACGACTGTCCCGACTGCCATGACACCGGTTACATTGATAATCAGAAATGCCATTGTCTGAAAAAGAAAGAATCTGCTATTCTCTATCGACAGTCTCACCTGGATCAGTTGCTGCGCACCAATCGCTTTGAGAATATGTCTGAAGAATTCTACCACGGCGAAGACCTCGCACATTTTCGCCGTGCTGTTGAGGTCTGCAGAAAATATATCCGGCATTTTAATTCTGACTATGAAAATTTATTTTTCTATGGTACAGTCGGTGTCGGTAAATCCTTCCTGTCCATATGTACCGCAGGAGAACTGTTGAAAGCCGGACATTCTGTCCTGTATTTCAGCTCATCTTCTTTATTCGAAACTATCTCCTCTTACATATTCGGTCAGGATAAGCGTTCCGAATATCAGCGCTTTCTGGAGGATCTATATGGCTGCGAGGCCCTCATCATTGATGATCTTGGTACAGAAATAACCAATAATTTCGTATCTACGCAGCTGTTCTCGCTGTTGAATGAGCGCGAGCTACGAAGGCGCTCCACCATTATTTCAACAAATTTATCCCTTCAGGAGCTGCGCGACCGGTATTCCGATCGTATTTTTTCGCGAATCACCAGCAGTTATACTATTATGAAGCTCACCGGCTCCGACATTCGCGTGAGTCGGAAGATGAAGCAGTGATAGATACATACGAAACGTTAGTTTAGCAATTGCACCGGAGGATGCATCCATCCTCCGGATAGGGGCTGCAGGCAAACCGGCCGCAGCAGAAAGGACAAGATGGAGAAGATCAGAAGACACGACAAACGTAAGCTTGAATCCATTCCTGTTGGTTCTCTTGGACTGGTCCCGGTGTCAGGGTGTGAGGAAATCGGAAAGGAAATCGATTATTTTCTTACACAATGGCGCGCAGAACGAGAAAGCGAGCACAAGGACAGCCTCGCGTTTAATGGTTACCAGCGTCCGACATATATTGTAAACGTGGACCTCCCTCGATTTGGCACCGGTGAGGGTAAGGGTGTCATGAAGCAGTCGGTTCGCGGCATGGATCTTTATCTTCTTGTAGATGTTGTAAACTACAGCAAGACCTACCGCATGTTCGGCGAGATCAACCATATGTCTCCGGACGATCACTATGCGAATCTCAAGCGTGCCATTGCAGCAATTGGCGGCAAGGCGAGGCGTATCACTGTTATTATGCCGTATCTGTATGAAGGCCGGCAGCATAAGCGTACCATGCGGGAATCCCTTGACTGCGCACTGGCTCTCCAGGAGCTGGTTCACATGGGGGTAGACAACATCATTACTTTTGATGCACACGATCCGCGTGTGCAGAATGCTATCCCGCTGTCCGGTTTCGATACGGTTCAGCCAGCTTACCAGTTTATCAAAGGTCTTCTCCGCCATGTGGAGGGTCTGCAGATTGATGCGCAGCATATGATGGTCATCAGCCCGGATGAAGGCGGCATGAAGCGTGCTGTATACACGGCAAACGTCCTTGGCCTTGATATGGGTATGTTCTACAAGCGCCGCGATTATACCCAGGTTGTGGATGGCAGTAACCCGATTCTGGCGCACGAGTTCCTTGGTTCTTCTGTTGAAGGAAAGGATATGATCATCATCGATGACATGATTTCCTCCGGAGAAAGTGTTCTCGAGGTTGCAAGAGGACTGAAGAAACGCAATGCCGGACGTATTTTTGTCTTTGCTACCTTTGGACTGTTTACCAGTGGTCTTGAGAAATTCGACGAGGCCTATGAGAGCGGTTTGATCGATCGCATCCTTACCACGAACCTGATCTACCAGCCCCAAGAGCTCTTGGATCGTCCCTGGTATATCAGCTGCAGCATGAGTAAGTACATTGCTTACATCATTGATACGCTGAATCACGACAGCTCCATTTCGGATCTTCTGGATCCGTCTGCGAGAATCCAGAACCTCGTGGCCCGCTATCAGGAAGGCGGTCTGCATACCATTGCATAAGTAATAAACGAAGAGGAACCGCTGCGTTTGGTCAGCGTTTCCTCTTTTTTACTACTACATATAACTGATAAACTGGTTTCCTGTTTTCTCGAACAGTTCACTTGCCGTCGATCTGGCAAGAAGATGTACGCTTCCGGCTGACGGATCATATACTTCAATGTTCTCCGGTCCATACCCCACAATCAATACCGCCGTTCCGTTTTCCGCTGCCGCATAAACAGGACTGCCCTGCTCCACATAATAGAGCACTTCATCCATGGAACACCCCGTCAAATCAAGTGTCTGCGATTGCTGTAGCTGATCGGAAAGAATCTCCAGAACAGATTTCCCTTCCGCCAGAAGGTCAGATGCATCGGTTTGAAGCGTTCCCTCTTCCGCATAAGCGAGCATGGCATTTAAGCAGGCAGCTTTTGAATCATTATTCATGGCCGCGCCGCTCTCCATGGTTGTCAGGGCATCAATTTCAACGCGCTGCTGGGTCGTATTTTTCCAGATGTATTGGCCGCCTTTATCGACAACTACACCGGTTCGTTCCTGATCTGCCTGTTCAATAGCTGTACTGATTCGATCGGTTGATCCCAGATATTCCTTGCAGCTGTATATGAAATATTCTGTCTCCGGTTCCTCACTCTCTGTCGAAACGGTGCTCTGCGAACTTGCTCCCGTCTGCACGCTTCCCCTCGGCGAGAGCTCTCTGGAGCCCTCGTACAGGATCTCCTGCGGCCGCATATACTGACATTCAGACCAGTCTGTCACACCAAGACTTAGCTGCTTCATTGTTCCGTACCCAGCGAAGGATACGTTCTGTACAAGAGATGATGTGCTTGAGCTGTCTGCACTGCTAATGGTATCTGCTTCGGCCGGCACATATGCTGTTTCAGACGCATCGTCCGATGTATTCTTCTGTACACGGTCCAGTACCAGCTGATTGTCACGTACTTCGCACCCGGTCACATAATAGCCTTCCGAATGATAATCCTCCAGAACATTAAGCTCCTGATCCACAATATACACGTGATCCATCAGCGTGATTTTGGATCCGATCACATCCTGAAGTTCTTCCTGCCGGCTCGTTGTCCCGTATACAAGATCCTGACCAAGAAATCCAAGAGGAACGGCGTAGCTGCCAGTTGGCGGCTCCACAACGGTTTTATTCAGCCCATTCAGATTGACAAGAACAATCCGCCCGGTTGCCTGCCCTCCTTCCTCTTCTGCATATGCTACCAAAACACCGTTGGATGTAATGACCGTTGACTTCTCTGCAAGGTTTCCCTCCACAAGCCGCAAACTGCAAACATTTACATCAATTTCATACAGTGCGTTATCCAGGATCAGATACAGCTTTCCGGTTTCCACATCATAGTGTGAAATCTGGTCAATGCGGTCCTTCAGGCGTTCCCAGGATCCGCTGTAGGGAACAAACACTTTCTCCTCCATTGTGTGATATTCCCCGCTGTAATGGTAGAACGAGACGCCTATTTTGCCCTCATGTCTCCCGCTGTTCATGTATCCATAGACAAGAAAGTCTGTACTTCCATCCTCTTCTACGTGAAGGATCCGGATATCATGCTCGGCATGTGTTTCGCGTTCTCCGGTGTCTCCCGCCTCATCAAAGCCAAAGATATAGATCAGCAAGTCCTCCGACGAAGAGTATTCGTACAATCGCCCATCCTGCACAAACGCAGTAACGGTTCGCTGTGCATTACGCACAGCCTGGATCTGCGATGAGGTTATTCCAATCGTCAGGCCGCCGGATGTCCCATAGGGATGCTGCGGGTCAAAATCCTGCGACATCGTCCGCTCATAGTCCATCAGATAAAAGCGGTCCGTCCCCTTCCGGAGTTCGTAGAACTCCTCACAGCGAAACAGCAGTGTCTGGCTCGGCTCACCGTTCTGTGCCGGTGCAGACACATAATAAGTCCCCCGGATGCCAACCGTGGCCCCCTCTCTGTCCGTAATGGAATAAACCGGTTCCGTTATCTCCGTCGGGTTAAGGTCTCCCCAGGTCACCGCATCTGCACTGTTGTATAAGGTAACACTGGCTAAAGAACTGTTGGATACATCATCCGAAGGCTCCAGGTAGGTCAGAAGATAATCCTCTGCGGTCTTATCAAAGGTTTTATCGTGGAATGTGCGTGCAAATGTCAGTGCCTCCTCCGCCACATCCCAAACCTCATTATCTTCGGTATACATAAATCTGGTGTAATACCGGATGTCCTGTGTCTCCTCGGTGGACAGCCGTAAGACCAGCATGTATTCCGTATCCGGTGAGATTAGATTTTTAAATGCGAGCTGCGCCTTGTAAACGGAGTCTTCCTCGAGGGTTACTTCCACCGCTTCCTGCTCAATGAGACGATCTCCGGTAATATCCCGCACCTCCATGGACAGTGCCGAAATACTTTGCCCGTATGCGCGTATCTGCAGCCCGATGGAGCGATTCGAATCAATCGGCGTCAGTACGGTTCGCATCTGACCGGGATCCTGCTCCTGTGTCAATCCGTACAGAGTATTAAAAACAGTACTGCCGGTATCCATGGATACAACCGGCAGTACTGCATCTGACATTCTTGTTGTGGTCTGTGTGCTGGTCCCTGCGGCGAACACTTCCAGAAGCAGGAAGGATACGCAGAATAAGACAGCAGCATACAAAATTCGATAAATGGTATTTCGCATTTTATTTGTGTGCCGTGCTCAGGCGAACCAGAGCGCGATAGAGCTTGGCCTGTGCCCGGGCACGCTCCATCTTCGAGATTGTCTCGTCCTGCAGTCTCTGCTGGGCGCGGTCTCTGGCTCTTTGCGCTCTGTCAACGTCAATCTCTTCCTCCCACTCCCAGGTTGTAGGCAGCACGCGGCACACGCCGTTCATAACGGACACCATACCGCCGATGCAGGCAGCTAAGCGTTTGGAGGAATCCTCCATGGTTATCTCTGCCGTACCCATACCGATCGCTGTGCAGTAGTTGGTATGACCGGCCAGAATCGCCACATCCCCGCCTATGGTACGCAGGCGAATCCGCTGCACTTCTCCTTTGTATTCCAGGCCATCCAACGAGACGACCTGTATCTGGAAGGTTGACATAGTTGATCCTTTCTTTAATGTGCGGTATCCTGCTCTGCCTTCCGGAACACATCATCAATGGTTCCTGCCATCAGGAATGCACTCTCCGGCAGATCATCGCATTCACCGTCGAGTATCATCTTAAACCCGCGGATCGTTTCTTTCAACGGCACATAGGTTCCCGGTATACCGGTAAACTGTTCTGCAACCGAGAAGCTCTGCGACAGGAAATTCTGGATCTTACGTGCCCGGTAAACCGCGTTCTTATCATCATCCGACAGCTCATCCATACCCATAATGGCAATGATATCCTGCAGTTCACGATATCGCTGCAGTACCATCTGCACGCCTCTTGCCACGTCATAGTGCTCCTGACCGACAATCTCCGGTGAAAGAATACGGCTTGTAGAATCCAGAGGATCCACCGCTGGGTAAATGCCGCGGCTTGCAATGTCTCGGGACAATACCGTTGTTGCATCCAGATGCGTGAAGGTTGTTGCCGGTGCCGGATCCGTCAGGTCATCCGCCGGGACATATACTGCCTGTACGGAGGTGATAGAGCCTTTCTTCGTGGATGTAATCCGTTCCTGCAGAGCGCCCATCTCCGTTGCCAGTGTCGGCTGATAGCCTACTGCTGAGGGCATACGTCCCAACAGTGCGGAAACCTCTGAGCCTGCCTGCGTGAAACGGAAAATATTATCGATAAACAGCAAAACGTCCTGATTCTTCACGTCACGGAAATATTCCGCCATCGTAAGTCCGGACAAGCCCACTCGCATTCTGGC
Source organism: bacterium (assembly GCA_963658695.1). GTDB lineage: Bacteria > Bacillota > Clostridia > Lachnospirales > Lachnospiraceae > CAG-791. Next base: position 52,210 of record CAVKRN010000002.1, on the reverse strand, counting down.
TCCCGGCGGCTCATTCATCTGTCCATACACCAGTGCGGTTTTATCCAAAACACCGGATTCCTTCATCTCTCCGTACAGATCGTTTCCCTCACGGGTACGTTCTCCTACACCGGTGAAGACCGAAATTCCGCCGTGAGCCGTCGCCACATTATGGATCAGCTCCATGATCAGAACCGTCTTTCCTACACCGGCTCCACCGAACAGACCAATCTTGCCTCCCTTCGCATATGGGCAGATCAGATCTACGACCTTGATTCCGGTTTCAAAAATCTCCTGTGCAGGGACCTGCTCTTCAAAGCTGGGAGCCTGACGGTGAATGGACCATCTCTGTGCCGTCTCCGGTGCCGGCTGATTATCCACCGGCTCTCCCAACAAATTAAATACGCGGCCGAGGCACTCCTCACCGACAGGAACAGAAATCGGTGCACCGGTATCGATTGCCTCTACACCTCTTGCCAATCCGTCCGTAGAGCTCATGGCAATGCATCGAACCACCTCATCGCCAATCTGCTGAGCCACCTCTGCAATCAACTTGCGGCCATCAATTGTTAACTCAATTGCATTATTCAGCTCCGGAAGTTCACCCTCTGCAAACCGGATGTCCAAAACAGGTCCTGTAACCTGTATCACCTTTCCTGTATGCTGCTTGCTCATTTGCTGCTTTCCTTTCTTCGTAAGAGGATTGATTCCTGTTACCCGGCATCCTCTGCACCCGCCACAATTTCTGTAATCTCCTGCGTGATGCTCGCCTGTCTGGCACGGTTATAATTCAGACTGAGTGTATCAATCATCTCCTCCGCATTATCTGTTGCAGCCTCCATTGCCATTCGGCGTGCCGCATACTCACTGGCTACAGAAAGATTGACACTCGTATATAAAATTCCTGCCAAATAGTCCGGAACAATCGAATCAAACACAGTCTCCGAATCCGGCTCGTACAGAATCAGATTTCTCGCCTTCTCGTCGGTCTTTTCCGTCCGATTCCCTTCCGCACCCTCTGCCAGATCCGACAGCGGGAATATTGCTGTCGTCTCCGGTGCCTGGGTCATCATAGAAACAAACCGGGTAAAGCATAGACTCACATGTCCAAAGCTCCCCTTGTTGTATTCCTCACATACAAGTCTTGCAATCTCAAAGCAGTCAGAAGGTCCAACCACAGCAACTTCCGCATATGCTTCCGTCAGCACAGGGATCCCCTTGTGGTGAAAATAGTCCACTGCCTTCCGTCCAACCGGCAGGACCTCATAGTCCTTTCCCGCAGACTCTTCTTCCATCTTTTTAAAAAGATTGGCGTTATACCCACCTGCCAGTCCGCGATCACCTGCAATGACAATATACAAGTACTTGGAACTTTGTCCGGCTCTCGTATACCGGGAGCTGAATTCCGTATTCCCGGCTGCGATCTCTGTCAATGTTCGATGAAGTGTTTCGTAATACGGTCTGCTCTGTTCTGCCTTTTCCTTTGCCCTTCGAAGCTTGGATGCAGCCACCAGCTGCATGGCCTTGGTGATCTGCATGGTGTTCTGGACACTCTTGATCCGGAGCTTCACTGCCTTCATATTCGCAGCAGCCATTGCTCATTCACCTGTCACCTTTCCGACAAAAAGCGGCTTGTATAAGACTCCAGTGCCTTCTTCAGATGCTCCTGTGTCTCATCCTCCAGCTTCCCTGTCTCTCGAATGGCATTCATTGCCGCCACGGCGTCACTGTCTGTATCCAGAAAGCGATACAATCCCTGTTCGTACGCAGCGACCGAGGCTGCGGGAACCTCACTCAGAATATTCTGCGTTACCGCATACAGAATGGCCACCTGCTTCTCCACCGGAACCGGTGCGGAATTCTTCTGCTTGAGCACTTCTACAATACGAGCTCCCTGATCCAGTCGGGATTTCGTGTCCTTATCCAGATCAGAACCGAACTGTGCAAAGCTCTGCAGCTCGCGGTACTGCGAATACACCAGCTTCAGTGTCCCGGCGACCTTCTTCATCGCCTTAATCTGTGCATTTCCTCCGACACGGGACACCGAAATGCCAGGGTTCACGGCAGGCATGATGCCGGAATGGAAGAGCTCTGTTTCCAGGAAGATCTGTCCGTCCGTAATCGAAATGACGTTAGTGGGTATGTACGCCGAAACGTCACCTGCCTGCGTCTCTATGATCGGGAGCGCGGTCAATGATCCACCGCCCTTCTCCTGCGAGAGCTTTGCCGCTCTCTCCAGAAGCCGTGAATGCAGGTAGAATACATCGCCCGGATAGGCCTCACGTCCCGGCGGACGCCGAATCAGGAGCGAAAGTGCGCGGTAGGCAACAGCATGCTTGGACAAATCATCGTACACAATCAGCACGTGCTTGCCTTTGTTCATGAAATACTCGCCCATAGCACACCCTGCATAGGGCGCAATGTATTGCAGCGGCGCCGGTTCCGATGCGGTTGCGGCAACCACAATGGAATACTCCATCGCGCCGTTTTGACGCAGCTGCTCCATAAGATTGGCAACGGTAGAGCGCTTCTGTCCGATTGCCACATAAATGCAGATAACATCCTTCCCCTTCTGATTCAGGATGGTATCCACGGCAATGGTCGTCTTACCGGTCTGTCTGTCTCCAATGATCAGCTCACGCTGTCCTCTTCCAATCGGAATCATGGAGTCAATAGCCTTGATTCCTGTCTGGAGCGGTTCCTTTACCGGCTGCCGATCCAGAATTCCCGGTGCCGGAGACTCCACCGGCCGGTACTCCTGTGTATCTATGGGGCCGGCGCCGTCAATTGGCTGCCCGATCGCGTTCACAACACGGCCAATCATGGCTTCTCCGACCGGAACCGACACAACACGTCCGGTTCTCTTGACCGTCTGTCCCTCTCGAATTCCCGTATCCTCACCAAACAAAACAGCAGAAACGCTCGTTTCTTCCAGGTTCTGTGCCATTCCATAGGTGCCGTTCTCAAATTCCAGAAGCTCACCGGATACACAGTTCACAAGACCGCTGACTCTGGAAATACCATCACCTACCGTAAGAACCGTTCCTGTTTCACTTTGGATGATTGCGTTCTGGTAATACTTGATCTGGCTGCGGATTACCTCGGAAATTTTTTCTGGTTTTAATTCCATTCCAACCACATCCTTTTGTCTCTGACTGCAGCGTTTATTCCGCTACAGTACTGTTTCTGTAAGCTTTCTTCGCAAATCCGAAAGCCTTCCCTTCACCGTTCCGTCATACTGGCGGCCATCCATCTCCACCAGGAGTCCGCCGAGGACAGACGGATCAATTTTCTGCTGCAGCAGAACCTTTTTCCCGCTTATGCTCTCGAGTTTCTCCTGTAAAAGTCGAAGCTGTTCCGGCTCCAATGTCGCCGCGCTGGTTACTTTTGCATCTGCGATCCCCTGATCCTTGCAGTACAGCCTTCGATAGTTTTCTGCGCAGGAATAATATTCCCGAAGAATCCCCTTTTCGGTAAGAATTTTCAGGAAATTCAGCAGATACGGATGCAGCGCTTCTCCAAACGCCTGATCCAGGAGTGCAAGTCGCTCCTTTTTGGCAATCGACGGCTCCTGCAAAAGACGAATGTAATCTTCGTTCTCCCGGAACAAGCCTTGCACCAGCTCCAGCTGCTTCATGATCTCGTCGGAAAGCGACTCCGACGCAGCGAGGTCATACAGGCTTTTCCCGTACAATGCACCCGTTTCTGTCATGATGCCTCTCCTATATGATCCAGAAACTCATCGATCAGTTTGCGGTGATCCTCCTCGCGGATTTCTTTTTCGACCACCTTACCGGCGATATCCATTGCCAGACCACCGATTTCATCCTTGGCCTCATTGACGGCCTTTTTCTTTTCCTGCGCGATATCAGCCTCCGCCTTCGAGCGGATGCCCGCTGCCTGCTGCTGTGCATCTCGAATGGTCTGATCCGCTTTCGCCTGTGCCTCTTTCTGCGCATCCTGCAGGATTCTGGCCGCCTCAGCCTTTGCATCCGACAGACTTTCTTCGTATTCCGCTTTCAGTCCGTTCGCTTCTTCCTTGGCAGCTCTTGCCTCCGTCAATTCCTTTTCTGACAGTGCTCTTCGCTTTTCCAGAATCTCATTGATTGGCTTGAACAGAAATTTCTTCACCAGCAGCATGGTCAGAAACAGGTTGATGATCGTTGCCACAAATGTCCACGGGACAATTGTAACGAGGCTTTGTGTCTCCATACCCATTCCTCCTGCCAGCAGATTACTGCAGATAATTCATGAACATTCCAGGTGCTACGAAAATCAGAAGAAGTCCTGTTACAAAGCCGTAAATACCCGTTGTCTCCGCAATGGCACAGCCCAGCAGCATCGTGCTGGTCACGTCACTCTTACACTCCGGCTGTCTTCCGATGGCTTCCAGAGCCTTTGCAACCGCATTACCTTCACCGATACCGGGTCCGATACCTGCAATCAGTGCGCAACCTGCACCAATTCCGCATCCTGCCAGTGCAATACCTCTTGCCAGTAACTGAAAATCTCCCATGACATACCTCCTGTTATAATCCTTGTGGGTGATAGAATAAACCTACTCTTCTGCTGCGTTGGCGATATACATTGTCGTCAGCATACAGAAAATAAATGCCTGCATAAATCCGGTAAACCAGTCAAAATACAACGACGAAATCGCCGGAATACCTACATCAAGAATCGGAATCTGTGACAGCACCTTCCCGACTGCTCCCGGAATGTGTCCGAGAATTGCCGAAGAGGCAAGTGCCAGTGCCCAATAAATCAATCCGTCAATGACTACACCGGAAAGTATATTTCCGAAATGACGGCAGGCCATGGAAACCGGTGTTGCCAGCTCCGAGAGCACATTAAACGGCGTCATTACAGCAATCGGTTGTGTATATCCCTTTAAATAGCCCCCCAAACCGCTGGTCTTAATCTTGGTCGCCGTGATCATAATGAAAACAACCACCGCCCAGGCCGCCTCAGTGGACAAGTCCGCCGTCGGGCTCCATACTCCCAAAAGGCAGATCAGATTCGAGATGATACTGGTAGAGAACAGGGCCGCAATAAACGGAATCAATGCGTCAAATCGGGTTCCGCCGGTGTTGTTTCGGACAAAGTTCGTTGCCAACTCCACCAGCCATTCTGCAACTGCCTGACGCTTTGTAATATTCTCCACCTTCAGATCGTGCGTCAAAAACAGACACAATGCCAGAATGATACCCATGATCACCCAGGACACCACCAATGTCTCCGAAATGAGGATATCTCCCAGGACAGGAATCCCGGTTGGAATCCTTGCTAATATTTTGGCTCCCTCAATTGAAAAATCCATGAATCAGCCCTTCTTTCTGCGATAGGAAATAACACCCTTCCCCCGGATCAGCAATCCCGGCACCAACAGCGGCACAATAGCTGCTACCGGATTGATTGCCGGTACTACAAGGGCCAGAATCATAAAAAGGATCTGTCCCAATGTGCGGTACCGATAAGAGAGAGTCATCTTCCGCTTGGCATTGTCATAGTTATCGTCCGACGCTGCCTTCTCTGCCTGAATTGCCATCAGCCAGAAATTACCTGCTGCGACAACAAATCCAAGGACCGCCCCCAGCACAACACCGGCATCAAACGGAACGGACTTTGTGACCGCATGAAGACCGGCAAAACACAGCAGCATCGCCCCTGTGCAAACAGCCGTTCCCTTTGCCACAAATCCGGTCGACTCCTGTACCGCTTCAGACATTTTCAGGTTCATTCTCATTCCTCTCCGGTCAACTCAATAATGCCGATTAAATGCCGTCCTTGGCTCCTCTTTTTTGTCCTTGCGAAGAGCTGCCCGGTATACCTTCCAGGCCGTCATAAAGGAACTTCCCAGTCCCAAAATCCAGGCCGGAATATAAATCCAAAGCGGAGCTCCTGCTTTACTGTTCAGCCAGTATGCTCCAAGCAGGCACATGAGCAGCGGCGTTACCAATGACATCCCCAGCTGTCCCACCAAGGAAAGATTTCGAAACACGCGTGTAAGCTCGCTCATAGTCTGTTCCCTCTTTTTTCGATGATACTTGATTTTGAAGAGCAGTGCAATGAATACAGGTATATACTTAACAGTTTTTGAGACTTGACAAATGAATTTTTTGTATGTTCCGTCAATAAAAAATATGACCACCAATGGTGTACTTGGGAGTAACCTGCGGAATCGGCGTACGGAAAAACAGGCAGTTCCCAACATTGGTCTGCCCTGCCATTGCCTCATCTGCCGCCTGATAGCAGGATGCCGTCGCCTCATCTGAAGCCAGTGCAACCGCAAGACGACCGGACATTGCCGGCGAAAACTGGTTGTTCTGATAAATAACTCCGGACATAGTATTCGGAAACGCTCCGGACATCAGACGATTGATAACGACAGCGCCAACTGCCACTTGTCCTGCGTAGGGTTCGCCGCCCGCTTCGCAGTAGATCAGATTCGCAAGAAGCATTCGATCTCCTTCTTCAAAGGAAATGCTTCCAAGTGAGCGCCAGGAGGACGCATCCGAAGCAGCCTGAAGGCGTCGTTCCTCTGCGAGCTGCTTTTCCAGAGCAGAAACCGTAGCGTTTTGTGCGTCCAGCTGGTCCTGCAGAAGGTCCACCGCATCCTGAGCCGAGTCCAACTGCGCATTGGTTGCATTCAAAGATCCGGCCGTTTGCGTCACCAATGCATTCACCTGATTTGCCTGGCTGCTGGCGTCATCATGAAGCTGCTCCAGTTCATCCATTTGTGCCTGAAG
>CAVKRN010000002.1:0-45472 GCA_963658695.1 bacterium | reverse complement strand
GTTGTCTGCTTATACTGCTTTAACGTTTTCTGATCATATTCATTCAGCTTTTGAATATAGGAGCTGCGGTTCAGGAGTTCTCCGTAGGAGCTGGATTTCAGGAGGATCTCCAGGTAATACGAATTTCCTCTTTCGTAAAGAAACTGAATTCGTTTCTTCATGCTCGCATACTGCTGCTCCTGCGTCGCAATGGCATCGTCCAGATCGCTCTGCGCCTGGTCGATTTCCTTCTGCTTGTCAGATATTTCCTGCTCCTTGCTGCTGATTTGAGAAGAGAGCTGGGCCAGATTAGAAGAGAGAACGCTCAGCTGTGAATTGAGATTATTCAAGGTACTGGTCAGTGCATTTTGTTCATCTCCCAGCTGATCCACCGTTTCCTGTCCCGCTTCCACCGCCTGCTGGGTCTTTTGCGCTTCCTGCTTGGCCTTATTCAGCGCTTCCTGCGTCTGCTGCGACGCATACACCGGAACCGTGCCGGCAAGTAAAGACAACACAACAACTCCGGAGAGAAATTTTCCTCCCCAGAGTTGTTTTCCTGTCTTTCCGGACAAGTAGTTTATAAACTCTTTGCTGCAAACTCTGCTGCGTCGCAGTCTTTGTAACATCATAGGCTGATTACACTGCTAATTCGATATGACGGCCGGTCTCCTGATATTGCTCATAGACTACACCCGCCGCATCAAACATCTGCTTGCTGGCCGTGTTGTTATCGGAGCCTGCATATTTGTCACTTTTATAGATCACCTTGCGGATCCCCGCCTGAATGATCGCCTTGGCACATTCATTGCAGGGGAACAGAGAAACATATAGCGTAGAATCCTCCAGTGAACCGCCGCGAAAATTCAGTATTGCGTTCAGCTCACTGTGTGTCACGAAAGGATACTTGGTCATAAGCGGCTCCCCTTCCCGTTCCCACGGGAAATGGTCATCATCACACCCTCTCGGCATTCCGTTGTATCCGATCGAAAGGATCTTATGTTCCTTGCTGACGATGCACGATCCAACCTGCGTATTCGGATCCTTTGAACGCATTCCCGCAAGCTGGGCTACTCCCATAAAATATTCATCCCAGGAAATATAATCCCTTCGCTTTGCCGACATGTTCTCCTCCATTCTCCGGTATTCCGGATCATCCGGGAAATTACTTGGTTCCAAAAATACGATCGCCGGCATCTCCAAGACCGGGAACAATGTATCCGTGCTCGTTCAGATGATCATCCAGTGCGCCCACATACAGATCCACATCCGGATGTGCCTCTGTAAACGCCTTCACGCCTTCCGGAGCAGCGATGATGCAAAGGAAATGAATCTTCTCACAGCCATGCTTCTTGAGCTGCGCCACTGCATCCACCGAAGAGCCGCCCGTTGCCAGCATCGGATCTACCACAAACACCTCTCGCTCTGCGCAGTCCGCCGGAAGCTTGCAGTAGTATTCTACCGGCTTCAGTGTCGCAGGGTCACGATACATTCCGATATGGCCCACCTTTGCAGCCGGGATCATCTGCAGCATGCCGTCTACCATACCAAGTCCCGCGCGGAGAATCGGAACTACTGCCAGCTTCTTGCCCTTGAGTTCCTTTGCCACGCAATGAGCTACCGGGGTATCAATTTCCACATCTTCCAGCTCCAGATGTCTGGTTGCTTCATAGCACAGCAGCATTGCAATTTCTCCGACCGTCTCACGAAATGCCTTGGTGCCGGTTGTCCGTCTGCGTATGAAACCAATCTTATGCTGAATAAGCGGATGATCCATGATGATAACGTTTGCCATTTTAGCCTCCTGTTGTACGCATCTGTCTTTTATACTTCTTTTTTACTGCTTTTTTTCATATTCTGCAATCTTTGCAATTCGTCTTGCATGGCGTTCGCTACCGGAGAATTCCGTCCCCAAAAACGCATCCACAACATCCATTACCACATTCTCGCCGATAACACCCGCCCCAAGAGCCAGCACGTTCGCGTCATTATGGAGTCTTGTCAGTTTGGCTGTCGTCACATCGTGGCACAGTGCACAGCGGATTCCGGGAATTTTATTTGCGGTAATACTGACGCCGATCCCCGTTGTACAAATCACAATCGCCCTCTGTGCTTCTCCCGTCGCAACGCTTTTCGCAGCAGGCCCTGCATAATCCGGATAATCGCAGGACTGCGTTCCATCGGTACCGAAATCCTTCACCTCATATCCTTGTTCCTTCAGATGGAGAATTACCTTCTCCTTCAACTCGAACCCGCCGTGATCACTTGCAATTGCTATCATATCCCCCTCCTTTTGCCGTCTTACTGCGGCAACACCACAATTTTCTGACCGGCAGCCTTCATCAGCCGGTTCATAATTGCCATACCAAATCCCCCGGTATCGCTTTCATTAGAACGTTTCTTTCCGATTTCACCATCGCGAAACGATTCCGAATACATCACTGTACAACCTTCGTCATCAAATTCACGCAGTATGCGAAACAGATCTCTGGCGATTTCCGCTTCATCCAACCGGCTTCCCACGCTCTTCACGCAGTCAGCCTGATACAGCGTCTTTGTTTCATCTGTACACAGAACACCCGTTTTTTCTCCATTTCTCTGCGCTTCCTGCAGCCTGGCATTGATATAAGCCGCAACCTTCTCCTGCGCCCCCTCCACAATGGTCAAATCTCCCTTCGGGGCATAATGACGGTATTTCATCCCCGGAGCTTTCGGCTTTTCCCCGGAATCTGCAGATAAAATAGTCCGATCCACCTCAACCGATCCCAAAACCTTTGTCAGCATTTCCTGCGTAACGTAGCCCGGGCGAAGAATGATCGGATTCTCTTCCGTCAGATCGATAATTGTGGACTCCAATCCGATCCCCACCTCGCCGCCGTCAATGATCATCTCCACCAGTCCATCCAGGTCCTCCCTGCAGTACCGGGCAATGGTGGGCGAAGGGCGTCCGGAGCGGTTGGCAGAGGGAGCCGCAATGTATCCGCCCTCCGCCCGAATCAGTGCCTGTGCTATTTTGTTGCTCGGGAAGCGAACCGCAACGGTATCCAGCCCGCCCGTTGTCTCATACGGTACTTCCGCGCTTTTACGAAAAATCATCGTCAGAGGCCCCGGCCAGAAAGTCTCTGCGAGTTTCTTCGCGTGCGGCGGAAAGTCCTTTACAATCCGCGATATATCCTCCAGCCGGCAAACATGCACAATCAACGGATTATCCGACGGACGCCCCTTTGCTGCATAAATTTTCCGAGAGGATTCCGGATTCAGCGCATCTCCGCCAAGCCCGTAAACGGTTTCTGTCGGAAATGCCACCAATCCGCCATCCCGCAGAATGCGTCCGGCCTCCGCAATGGCAGCATCATCTATGTTCTCTTCTGTCATTGACACATATCGTGTCACCATTTCTGTCACCTTCTGTTTCAGCTTTTCTTGTATCTGTCCAGTACCCGCCCCATCAGGGTTTTCTGAATATAGGGAGAACGTGCCATCGGGCACTTGCGAGCATCAAAATCGAGATGGGTGTTAAATAGTTACATTGCATCAAGATGTCATGTAATTGGAGATCACATCCCAGATATCAGAGGTTTCATACTGCAGTTTCCATTCCGCAACGCCTTTGATTCCATAGCCTTGCATAACGTCCAGTTTCTGCTGAATCGACTGCGTATCCTCTATCCAGATCTGAATTCTTGTCCCGTCCGTGTCCGTTGTCTCCGCGTAGTTCTGTCCGGTCTGCGCGTCCCAGCTGGCCGTCATCCCCTTCGTCTGCATATAATCCTGCACCTGCTGCATACCAAGTGCCTCTGAGGACACGGAACCATTCTGTGTCTTCCAAACCCTGGTGTAGAACGGAATTGCATTGATCAGGCGATCCTTATCAATTCCCTTCTCCAGTGCCATCTGAATTCCTTCCGTGACATAGGAAATAGAAGCAACGCTCCCCGGTTCCTGACTTCCCGCATAATGCTCATCATAGCCCATTACAACCTCATAATCCACAAAGATGCCCTGCTCCTCCAGATGGTAGTGTGAATTAAAATTGTAGCTTGGATAATTATCCACTGACAATATGATCCCCGCATTGCGGCATGCAATGGACAGCTCGCGGATAAACTCAATGTAATCTTCTCCGTTCTCTTCCGGAATCAGCTCAAAATCCACATTGATGCCTTCAAATCCACAGGACGAGGCTTCCTGCAGCAGCTGACCGATCAGATTGGTTCTGGCATCCAGTGTCGTCAAAAACGTGTGATTGTCCGTCAGTGTACTGGAATTGATATTGTCAACAACCGCCCATACCTGGCACCCCAGATTGTGCGCCTGATTTACGTAATCCGCCGTCCCTGCCTTATCCATGTTTCCATCATTGTCACTCACCCAGTACCAGGTCGGTGCCACTACATTCACACTCTTAGTCTGTGACATATAGGAAGTCAGTGTGGAATTTCCCGCCGACCCCCACACATTATGGAAGGCCATATTGATTTTCCCGTCCACACTAATATGGGTAAATTCCGGTTCCGTATAATCCGAAGCCAGCGTCTGTTCCACGGACTGAATGTCAGTGAGCCGTCTGTTTTCCACATAGCCGATGATGGAGTCCTCGCTCTTAACCTTGGACCAGTTCTCCATCTGCTCCAGAACGGTAACCGTTGCCCCCTTCTCCAGTTGCTCCTCCACAGGGCTTTTGATGCCTCCCGAAGTACGGATCTGCGTTTTTCTGGCGATGGTCGCTACCGTCTTGGTCCCCCCCTCCGTATCAATCTGCAGACGATGGGGATTTTCAAAAGCCGTCATTGTAAAATTGGTATACTCTTTTACAAAATCCAGCGCCAGGTAAATGACTCCATCTACATTGCGAGCCGGTATATAGGAATACATCTGCGAGCTCCCGTCATCCGCCAGAACCTCCTGACTTCCGATTTGAACCTGAAGCTTGGTCGTCGGCAGGCAATACAGAATCATCCCTGTCGTGTCTGCCGCATTTTGAACGCCATAATAAAATCTGCTGTTCAATCCGGACTTCACATCATCCAACGCCATGTAATCCACGCCATCGATACGCTTCGCACGAATTTCCGACAGCGTATCTCCCCATATGATCGGAACATCGTCCTCGCCTTGTATTGCGAACTGCTCGGCAAGATCAGCTGTTTCTCTGGAATAGGAATATCGATCCAGAAACAGCTTGGCTCCGAATGCAATGACCAGAACAAGAATCATTAGAATCACTGCAGCAATGGGCGAACCGCCTTTTTTCTTTTTCCGCTTTCTTCCGTTTGATCTTCCGGTACTTCCGGATGAGCCCCTTCTCCCTGTGCTTGCAGATTTACCTCGGCGGTTCCCGGCAGACGATTTACCGCCCTTTCTGCCAGCCTTTTCCCTCGCCGGCCGCCTCGTTTCCCGCCTCACATCTACATCATACAGCCCTTCGCCGGATTCATCGTAGGTCTCGTAGTCATCTGCATAGTCCTCCTGCGGATATGCGTCATATTCTCCGACCATATCCCCCCAGGCCCGCGTTTCATAGTCATCATTTCCACCGCCATAGCCGTAGTATTCATCTTCATAATCCGGAAAATCGTCGTATCTGGATGCCATTCCTCTCTCCGATTAAATAAAAGCTGACCGCTCAGAGCTCATTCGCCGGCTCCGAATCGTTACTATATCCTCAAATAAACAGGTCCATTGTCTGCATATGCCCATAACGGAGTCATTATATCAAACTTCCCCATTTCCTGCCTCTGTACTTTTATGCACACAAAAATGGCATGACAGCGCGCCATTTCCCGCAGCACACTTTAAGACGGGGCCCCAAAATGTATTCTTTACTGCGCCGAAATTAAGCAAAGGACGCTGCCATACCATCTTTGCCGGCCTTGCAGCCGCAATGAGATGACATCAGAAAATACTATTCCGTTGTAGATAGTATCTCAGAAAAAGAGCCGTTCATCGCTCTTTAGCCAGAAGTTGGCGACCAGAAGGTATTCTTATCCGCAGGAACTCACCCCTTCGTAGCCGCAGCATTACCGAAAATGATCCGACCGCATCTTCCTGCTGCCGCATCGTGCATTCATTCATCCGCAAGGGCAGCAGCTCCCCGCGGCGCACAATATCCTTCACTGCCGAACAAAATGAGTTGTAATTGTGATTTCATTTTGAGCAAATGATCTTCGTATATGATCTTTCTGTATCCGGGAAACTTTGTGTCAGAGAATCTACCTTAAACTTCAAAAGACAAATGGAAACCTTTGAAATGATGTCATAGTGTAATATACAGATAGGATGTTCGACAGAGAACCGTTTTCATCGCCTCCTTTACGATGCCGTGACTATCCGATCCTCTCGGTTTCTCCATGTTATCGAACAGATTCGGTAATTGCAAGCTTGTTTGTTGTATTTTTTCACACATACAGATATTTCAGTAATCATTCACAAGTTTTCTAAACTTTTTATAATCACATTGACGACAACTGCTACCAGTAGATACACTTAACTACAGAGTTCCGTTTTCACCATCAATCCACCCGGAGGTTACCCTCTTGAAAATCGAAAAAATCAATGAAAACCAGGTGCGCTTCACTCTGACGAAGGAGGATCTCGATTCTCGTCAAATGCGTCTGAGCGAGCTCGCGTACGGCACCGAAAAAGCCAAAGCCCTTTTTCGCGAGATGTTGCAGCAGGCTTACCGCATGGTGGGCTTTGAAAGCGACAATTCTCCGCTGATGATCGAGGCAATTCCGTTGAAGGATGGCAGTATTGTTCTGATTGTCACCAAGGTCCATGATCCGGAGGAACTCGATCCCCGATTTTCCAATTTTGCACCCTCCATTCGTCAAAAAGAGCACGGAACAAGTACATTTGAGCAGCTCCTTCAGTCCCTGACAGAGCACGTTGCATCCGCCTCATCCGGACAGGAGGGAGAACATTCTTCTGCTGCCCGCGATCCTCGGGAGGCACTGCGCCAGTTTCAGGAATATACGGCTTGTCACCGGTTGTACTCTTTTCCCAGTATGGATCAGGTGCTGCAGGCGACTGACCGAATTCAGGCCGCTTTCTCCGGAGAAAGTGCGCTCTATAAAGAAAATAACTCATACCTGCTGTTCCTGAAGATGAAAGATACCAATGAGGCTGCTGCCCAAGGCGGTGTTCTGGCATCCATATCCGAATTCGGTGCCATGCAGCCGGTATCCTATGCGAGAGAGCAGTATCTCGAAGAGCACGGGACGCTTTTGATTGCCGATCAAGCCGTAGAAAAGCTCTCCGGAATCGCCCGCAAGACAAATCCGTTGGATTAAATCGCCGAAAAGCCCCGGAATGCACACTGTGCGTGCATTCCGGGGTGTTACCACACATCTGACAAATATCAGCCCTCTTTTGTGTTAAACATTTCTAATTACTATTAGGCGTCGTTAACTCGCATTAGGCAAATGTATCAAAGATTTAACTTCTTCGCCGTTTCGAATCGTTGCATTCTCACAAACCGAATGGTAGACTTCTAACCGATAGATCAGCATCACAGTAGGGCAAAGTGTGCCCTGCTTCTGAAACAGTGCAGACAGGTCATTCATTCCGTGAATTTCCTATTTTTGCTGTATCAGGGTGCGCAAATATACAGGAGGAAACCAAAATGGCAAGAAAGTACTTAACCATGGATGGTAACGAGGCTGCCGCACACGCCGCCTATGCGTATACGGAAGTTGCTACCATCTACCCCATCACACCGTCATCCGTTATGCCCGAGCACGTTGACGAGTGGGCAACTGCCGGACGCAAGAACATCTTTGGTGACATTGTACACGTAACCGAGATGCAGTCTGAGGCAGGTGCAGCAGGTGCAACCCACGGTTCCATCGTAGCCGGTGCAATGACCTCTACCTTCACCGCTTCTCAGGGACTGCTCCTGATGATCCCGAACATCTACAAGGTAGCAGGCGAGGGTCTTCCGGCAGTGTTCAATGTATCTGCACGCTGCGTAGCATCCCACGCACTGAACATTTTCGGTGATCATTCCGACGTTTACGCATGTCGTCAGACCGGCGCAGCTATGCTCTGCGAGAGCTCCGTACAGGAAGTTATGGATCTGACTCCTGTCGCTTACTGCGCAGCTGTAGACGGCAAGCTTCCTTTCATCAACTTCTTCGACGGATTCCGCACTTCCCACGAAATTCAGAAGATTCAGGTTTGGGACTATGATGATCTCAAAGATCTGATCGATCTGGATAAGGTACAGGAGTTCCGCGACAATGCTCTGAACCCGAATCATCCTCGTCAGATGGGTTCCGCACAGAACCCTGACATCTTCTTCACAACACGTGAGGCATGCAACACCACCTACGATGAGATGCCCGGCGTTGTTCAGAAGTACATGGACAAGGTAAACGAGAAGCTTGGCACAGATTACAAGCTCTTCAACTACTATGGTGCTGCTGACGCAGAGCAGGTCATCATCGCAATGGGCTCTGTGAATGAGACCATCGAGGAGACCGTTGACTATCTGAACGGACAGGGAATGAAGGTTGGACTTGTAAAGGTTCGCCTGTACAGACCTTTCTGCGCAGAAGCTCTGATCAATGCTATTCCTGAAACGGTTAAGAAGATTTCTGTTCTGGACCGCACCAAGGAGCCCGGATCCATCGGTGAGCCTCTGTATCTGGATGTTGTAGCTGCTCTGAAGGGATCCAAGTTTGATCAGGTTCCGGTTTACACCGGCAGATACGGCCTTGGTTCTAAGGACACAACTCCTGCACAGATCATCGCTGTTTACAATAACGAGGATAAGAAGCGCTTCACCATCGGTATTGATGATGATGTTACACATCTTTCCCTTCCTACCGGCAAGGAAATCGTTACCACTCCCGAGGGAACGGTTTGCTGCAAGTTCTGGGGTCTTGGTGCTGATGGTACCGTAGGTGCCAACAAGAACTCCATTAAGATCATCGGTGACAACACCGATATGTATGCACAGGCTTACTTCGATTATGATTCCAAGAAGTCCGGCGGTGTAACCATGTCCCACCTGCGTTTCGGTAAGAAGGCAATCAAGTCCACTTACCTGATTCATCAGGCGAACTTCGTTGCATGTCACAACCCGGCTTATATGCGTAAGTTCAACATGGTGCAGGAGCTGGTAGACGGCGGTTCCTTCCTTTTGAACTGCTCTTGGAGCGACGAGGATCTGGAGAAGCACATCCCCGGACAGGTAAAGAAGTTTATCCACGATCACAAGATCAACTTCTATACCATCGACGGTGTAAAGCTCGGAATTGAAACCGGCATGGGACCGACTCGTATCAACACCATCCTTCAGTCCGCTTTCTTCACCATCACCAAGATCATCCCGGAAGATCATGCTGTACAGCTGATGAAGGATGCCGCTCAGAAGACCTACGGCCGCAAGGGTCAGGACGTGGTTGAGAAGAACTGGGCCGCTATTGATGCCGGTGCCAAGAACTGGCATAAGGTTGAGATCCCGGAGAGCTGGGGCAACGCCGAGGACGAGGGTCTTGATTTCAAGAAGGTTACTACCGATCGCAAGGATGTTGAGGCATTCGTCAACAACATTCAGCTGGCAGTTTCCGCTCAGGAAGGCAACAACCTGAAGGTTTCTGATGTTCTTCCTTATGTAGATGGTTCCACTCCTTCCGGTGCAGCTGCATTCGAGAAGCGCGGCATCGCTGTCAATGTTCCTGTATGGAACGCAGAGAGCTGCATCGAGTGTACTTTCTGCTCATACGTCTGCCCTCACGCAGCAATCCGTCCGATCGCTATGACCGAGGAAGAGGCTGCAAAGGCTCCGGCCGGCACAGTTGTTAAGGATCTCACCGGTATGCCCGGCTACAAGTTTGCAATTGTTGTTTCCAGCCTTGACTGCACCGGCTGCGGCTCCTGCGCAAATGTATGCCCTGGCAACATGAAGGCTGCAACGCTCACCATGACAAGATTGGATGAGGCACAGGCACTTCCGAATCAGCAGGATGCATTCAACTACGCAGTAACGCTCCCGATTAAGGATGATGTTGTTGCCAAATTCAAGGAGACAACCGTTAAGGGTTCTCAGTTCAAGCAGCCTCTGCTGGAGTTCTCCGGCGCATGCGCAGGCTGCGGCGAGACACCTTACATCAAGCTTATTACACAGCTGTTCGGCGACAGAATGTACATCGCAAACGCAACCGGATGCACATCCATCTGGGGCAACTCTTCACCTTCTA
Source organism: bacterium (assembly GCA_963658695.1). Taxonomy (GTDB): domain Bacteria; phylum Bacillota; class Clostridia; order Lachnospirales; family Lachnospiraceae; genus CAG-791. Next base: position 35,291 of record CAVKRN010000002.1, on the reverse strand, counting down.
CCCCTTATACGGTGAACGCAAAGGGTCATGGTCCTGCATGGTCCAACTCCCTGTTTGAAGATGCCGCAGAGTTTGGCTATGGTATGCTTCTTGCCAACAACGCTATCCGTTCACAGCTCAAGGATAAGGTTGCTGCATGGGGCGGCGAAGGAAGTCAGGAATATCTGGATACCTTCACAAAGGGTGCCGAGAACGGCACTGCTACCGACAAGCTGATCGCAGCTCTTGAGGCCGATGGCTCTGATGCCGCAAAGGATATCCTCAAAGAGAAGGATTACCTTGCAAAGAAGTCCCAGTGGATCTTCGGCGGTGATGGATGGGCATTCGATATCGGTTACGGCGGAGTGGATCACGTACTTGCTTCCGGCAAGGATGTTAATATTTTCGTTGTAAACACCGAGGTATACTCCAACACCGGCGGACAGTCCTCCAAGGCTACTCCGGAAGGTGCAGTTGCCCAGTTCGCAGCAGGCGGTAAGGAAACCGTTCAGAAGGATCTTGCTGCTATGGCTATGAGCTATGGCTATGTATACGTTGCTCAGATTTCCATGGGCGCTGACAGAAATCAGTGCATCAAGGCAATTGCAGAGGCTGAGGCATATCCGGGACCGTCTCTGGTTATCGCATATGCACCTTGCATCAACCACGGTATCCGTAAGGGCATGAACAAGGCACAGGACGAAGAGAAGCTTGCTGTTGAGACCGGCTACTACAACCTGTTCCGTTTCAACCCTGCCGGCGGCGATAAGAAGTTCACTCTGGACTCCAAGCCCGCTACCAAGGAATACAGCGAGTTCCTCAGCGGAGAGGTTCGCTACACATCCCTGCAGCGTAAGAATCCGGAAAGAGCAGCGAAGCTCTTTGCAGAGGCTGAGGCTCACGCAAAGGCTCATTATGCTTACCTCGAGAAGCTCGGCGCTCTCTACAACAACTAATTTTAGACAAGGTATATGCTGAATAATTAGATTGATTTTAGCATTGTCTAACAAAGACAGTGGGTTGTAAGATGAAAACGATCAAAGGACAGGCATCCTTCGATGTCTGTCCTTTCTTCAAAAAGTCGTATGAAGCATGATTACATGCATTATTAAGGAGGATAAAACTATGGCACGTGTTATTGGAGATGCTTGCATCAGCTGCGGTTCCTGCGCTGCTCAGTGTCCTGTACAGGCTATTGCTGAGGGCGATGCACACTATGAGATCAATGCAGATTCCTGCATCGATTGCGGCGCATGCGAGGCACAGTGTCCTGTAGGTGCAATTTCTGAGGGCTGAGCCATTTCAGACAGGCATCCAGACATTCGCAATTAAAAAGAGCTGACATCCATCTTCTGGGTGTCAGCTCTTTTCGTTGTCTTTAACGTTTTCTCCCGTTATTCCGATGCGTTTCCGACTTCAGCAGCCCATGTATCATAGTCCACCGCGCGAATGGTCGGAACTCCATAATACGACTCATAGAAAACATTAATCCAAAATCCCGGATCCTCTGTCATCTCCATTTTCTCAATGGCAGAATAGGTATTGTAGAAATCCACATGAACCAGCGGTACGGTAATATCCTCTGCTCCAAGTGCCGCCTGCTCCTGAATATAGGAAATTCGTCTTGTCTCATCTCTCCAGATCCTGGCCAGGTTGGTTCCATCCTCCACATAGGCAAAGAAGAAGCGAAGCAAAAGAACCGCCAGAAGGCTGTACCCTGCCGCCTTCAGAAGATAGCCCTCGCTCTCCCCTTTCATCACCTCGCGAATTCCGATCGCAAGTGCAACAAATAGAAATAATCCAGCACCAAAGAAGGCCCTTGCCTGTGTCTGTGAGGTTGCTGCAAGTGCATACGAGGTTGCCAGAAACAGCACGCCATACAGGGCCATTTCAGCCGTAGCACGGCGATTTTTCTGCAGGAGGAGAATTACTGTACAAACAAGGAAAACCGCCAGCAAAAGGCCAAAATACTCGTGTATGGTGAGCGTAATCTTCTGCACTCTTGCCAAAAGTCCCAATAAGCCGGAATAGTTTTCATCCTCCGTATGATACGAAGCACGAATTCTCGCTCCCGGTGAGAGCACCATGATCGCAAGTCCAATCGCATTCCCCGCAATCCCCGCATAATATCCGGCCGATATTCTCTGCCCACTCCTTTTCTGCACAAGAAGAAGCAACATAAGATACAGCAAACAACCGCCCGAAGTATTCTCGTTACACCATCCGGCAAGAATCCCAAAAAGAAATATACCGGCAGCTGCCAGGACACTATGGACCTTTCCATCTTTGAACGCACAAGTCGAAGTATCCAGTACCTTTTTCTGAAGATTCATAAATCCAAGGATAAAGACGGCGCCCCACAAGTAATTGCAGGCTCCATCCTCCCACAATATTGTCTCCGAAAAATCCACTGCATAGAGCCAAAGTCCCATTTGCAGCAAAAGAAGTGTGAAAACATCGTAGCGCTTATCCGGTTTCGCCAATTGGTACATCAATAAGGAAAGCACAACGAACGCCATGCTGTTTGCAATTTTAAAGACAGGTCTCGGCAGATAAAGGAAAACGCGCAGCAAAAAATGGACAACGCTTCGTCCGTTCCAGTTCATATACTGATGATATTCCTGTCGGATAAGATCCCCTATTCCTGATGCCTTCCTAACCTCCATCGCGTACGAATAATCGTCGGAAAGCATCGGCGTAAGGAAATTGAAAATCAGCACCGCCGCAAAAGACAAAAGCAGGATCAGGAGAAACATGCATTTCTCCCGGTCCTGTCTATTTTTAAGGTTCACGGATGTTCTATTCGTTTCTGTTGCTTTATTCGAACAATCTGTCATTGTGTTATCCATTCTGTGCCGCACCCGCTCCGGCCAAATTGGCGAATTTGGTAAGCTCCGGCAGCCATTTCAGCTGCACTGTTCCAATCGGGCCGTTTCTTTGCTTGGCTATAATGATTTCGGCAATTCCCTTATCCGGCGAATCCTCATGATAATACTCATCGCGGTAAATAAACATCACAATATCCGCATCCTGCTCGATGGCGCCGGACTCACGAAGATCCGAGAGCATGGGGCGTTTATCCGTTCTGGACTCTACCGCTCTCGAAAGCTGCGAAAGAGCGATCACCGGAACGTTCAATTCACGGGCCAGGGCCTTCAGGGACCGAGAAATCTCTGAAATTTCCTGCTGTCTGGATTCCGAACTTTTACCGCCGCTTCCGCTCATCAGCTGGAGATAGTCAATAATAATCAGATCCAGTCCTTGGTCCATCTTGAACTTCATACACTTTGACCGCATGGCACCCACCGTAATGGCAGGAGTATCATCGATCATAAGTGCAGATTCGCCGATGGTTTCCGCGCCCTCAATCAGATCCGACCACTCTCCTTCCGAAAGATCACCGGTACGAATCTTCTGCGCATCCACATGACTTTCCAGCGAGAACATACGGTTGATCAGCTGTTCCTTGGACATTTCCAGCGAAAAGATTGCTACGCGTTTCTTCTGCCGGACGCCGCAGTTCTCCGCTATGTTCAGCACAAACGCCGTTTTGCCCATAGAAGGCCGTGCCGCCAGAAGAATCAGATCTGCCGGCTGAAGGCCCGCTGTCTTATTGTCAAGATCCGTGAAACCCGTCGGAATTCCGGTAATATTGCCATTGATCTTCGAAGCCATGACAATTTTCCGCATCGCGTTGGAAACAATCTGGCGTATATCCTGGTATTCCGATCCGCGTTTTCCCTGTGACAGATGGAAAATAGACTCTTCCGCCTTGGTCATGATTTCCTGAGCGCCGCCAGCCCCCATGTAGGCATCATTGGCGACCTCCTCGCATACGCGGATGGTTTGCCGCATCAGCGATTTCTCAGCTACAATGCGAGCATAACTCACCACATTTGCCGATGTAGGAACCTGCGCAATCAGCGTGCCAAGAGTCCTGGCATCATACATTTCCGGCGGTAGATTCTTTTCTTTCAGCTTCTCCTGCAGGGTAACCGGATCCACTGCAAGTCCGCTCTGCTCCAGTTCCAGGATCGATTCATACATAATTCCATACTGTCTGGAATAAAAATCGTCCTTAGTCAGGATCTCCATGACGCTTCCGATAGCCTGCTGGTCCATCAGCATAGCGCCAATGACAGACATTTCTGCCTCAAGATTATGGGGCATAACCCGTTTTACAGCATCTTCCTGCGGCATGTCATGCTTCCTTCACCTTCACATGAAGCGTTCCTGTCACCTCCGGATGAAGCTTGATCGAAACGTCATGCATTCCGAAGGACTTGATGGGCTCCTCGAGAACAATCTTTTTCTTGTCCAGAGAAAGGCCGTGCTGCTTAGATGCCTGTTCAGCAATCTCTTTGGAAGCAACCGAGCCGAATACCTTTCCGTTCTCTCCGGCCTTCATAGAAACCTCGATGGTCAGACCATCCAGTTTAACCGCCAGCTCTTTTGCCTGTGCCAGGCGTTCCGCTGCCAGCTTGTCCTCGTGCTGCTTCTGAAGCTTGAGTTCATTTTTATTCTTTTCCGTAGCCTCAACGCCTACGTGCTTGGGCAGAACAAAATTTCTTGCATAGCCGTCGCTAACATTGACAATCTCGCCCTTTTTCCCAAGGGACTTTACATCCTCCAGCAAAATAACCTTCATCTTCTGTCTCTCCTTTCTCTACAGTTCCCCGTCATCCATCATCGAATCAATGGTATGCTTGAGCAGCTCTTCCGCCTCTTCTACCGACTTATTCTCAAGCTGCGCTCCTGCAATGTTCATATGACCGCCGCCGCCCATCCGTTCCATGATAATCTGTACATTTACTTCATCAATGGATCTGGCACTGACAAAAATCTTCCCCTGATATGGGGTTAATACAAAGCTTGCTTTAATTCCTTTAATATCCAGAAGCTCGTTGGCAGCCTGCGCTCCTACGACAGTAGGGCTTTCCAGTCCCTGACTCTGACAGGTCGAAATCGCGTATTCCTCCCGGTAAATCTCAGCCTGGGAAACCGCATCCGCTTTTGTTTTATATTCCACGGCATTTTCCCGGAACAGCTTCCGGACCCGTGTTACATCCGCACCATTTCGTCGAAGGAAGGCCGCCGCCTCAAAGGTACGTACACCGGTTTTGCTCTGAAAGCTGTTGGTGTCCATGACCATTCCGGCATAAAGTGCGTCCGCCTCCTCCTGACTCAGACGCAGATTGTCATCCACATACTGCAGAACCTCAGATACCATCTCACAGGCACTGGACGCATACGCCTCCACGTAGGAAAGCGTTGCATTCTCAATAAATTCGCTTCCGCGGCGATGGTGGTCGAGAACAACGATCGATTTGCACATCCGAAGAAGTTCCGGACATTCCGTGATACTGGGCCGGTTCACATCCACCACAACCAACGCAGAATCATCCGTCACCCGCTGGATCGCCTGCTCGCTCGAGAGGAACAAATCCTCCGGATAATCCGGGTTCTTGCCGAACAGATCCACAATGGGGCGCAGGGATGTAGACACCTGATTCAGAACAATGTGCGCCTCTTTTCCAAGGGTGCGGCAGATCCGGTAAATACCAATACCGGCACCAACACAGTCAATGTCTCCCAGCCGGTGTCCCATAATGAAGACCTTATCCCTTGTGGAGATAATCTCCTTCAGCGCCTCCGCCTTCACGCGCGCCTTTACGCGCGTGGTCTTCTCAATCTGCTGTGTCTTGCCGCCATAGTAGACAATGTTGCCCGGCATCTTCACGACCGCCTGATCGCCGCCGCGCCCCAGTGCCAGATCAATGGCATTGCGGGCAAACTCATAGTTCTGCGCATAGCTAAGGCCATCCATACCGAAGCCGATACTAAGCGTCATCGCCATCTCATTGCCGATATTAACCGTTTTTACTTCGGAAAGAAGTGAAAAATGAGCTTCCTGCAGAAGGATTAACGCTCGCTTGCGAAGGACAATCAGGTAGCGATCCTTCTCCACTTTGCTGCATATGCCGTCCACCGATGCAATATACTTGTTCACCTGCCGGTCAATCAACGCAACAAGGATCGATTTACGAACATCCTCCAGGCTTTCCAATGCCTCATCGTAGTTGTCAATGTAAATAAAGCCCACCACGACGCTCTGATCATCCACTTCCTGAATTGCCAGTCTTTCCGCTGTTTCATCAAAGAAGTATACTGCGATCAAGGCACTCCCATAGCCGCTGTCTTCGATGATGTCTGAATCCTGCACCAGCGTATCCAACGGAATTCGCTTCATTTCCACGCGAAAGCTGCTGCCTTCAAACTCAATCTTAAGACTGATGCCGTCATCTCCCGTCGGAAGCGTATCCTTTGTCAGTGATGGAAAAAAGGAGCTGATCTGTTTTCGAACCGTTTTGTCCTGATGAACCACCCGGTCGAATTCGTAATCGGTCCAGACAATTCTTCCGGTGTCATCCAGTATACAATACGGAATCTCCAGATTTTTCAGCAGACGTTTCTGCACCTGACCGTATTCCGTCGCAAAACTTACCAGTTCATTGAGAATCAATTCCCTGCTGTGCATACGCATTGCCACTACGACAATCACATATGCTGTCGTAAACACCATCAGAACCAGTCCGGATGGCCAGTCCATGAAGAGAATCAGGATATTGACAAGAATCAGAAAAAAGCCAAGTCGAATCGGTGTTTCAAAATAGCCCGATATTCTTTTTTTTAATTTAATCTGGTTCCCCATTGCTTCTCACCTCATTCCGGCAAGTACAAACTGTTCCTGCATCGGCTCATAATGCGTGGTCGTCAAACGTTACTGTACAGCCGGCCAGCAAGTGAACCATTGCCGTTAAACAAGCGCACAGCAGGATTATAACACAGCCAAGGTTAAGAAAAGCCCCTGTCCTTTCGGACAGGGGCCGAATTCGCCTTCATGCCTGTAATTATTTCTCAACATAAGGAAGAATTGCAAGGTGACGTGCTCTCTTAATAGCGCCCGTCAGCTCACGCTGATGTGTTGCGCAGGTGCCGGTAATTCTTCTGGGAAGGATCTTGCCGCCCTCCGAGATGTACTTACGCAGCTTTGCTGCATCCTTGTAATCGATGGTGTTATCTTTTCCGCAGAAAACGCAAACCTTTTTCTTTCTGTGGAAGGTTCCTCTGCGCTTAAAAGGCTTGCTGCCTGCCGTCTTTGTGAAAGCCATAATATCCTCCAATCTCACCGGACAAGTGCCGGATCCTCATTGCCGCCTCGGCTCGTTCGAATGGATTTCGTTTATTCGCTCTAGTTGAACGGGAGCTCTTCATCAATGCCATCCGGAATATTCATAAATCCGTCAATGGCACTGGCGGTGGATGCACTGTTCATTCCAGCAGATGCTGTAACTGCCGGCGCTGCTGCACCTGCATATCCGCTATAATCCGGAGCCGCGCTCTGTGCATTTCTGCTCTCCGCAAACTCCTGATCCTCAACCACAACCTCTGTGGTGTAGACCTTTGTGCCGTCCTGCTTGGTATAGCTGCCCGTCTGAATACGACCGGACACACAAATCTTGGTTCCCTTGTGCAGGTACTTCTCCGCGAATTCACCGGATTTCCCGAATGCTACACAGGAAATAAAATCTGCTGTCTGCTGGTCACCCTGACCACTGCGACCGCGTCTGCGATCCACAGCAAGGGTATACCTGGCAATCGCCATAGCCTGATCCCCCTGCGAATATCTCACTTCGGGATCCCTCGTTAAACGTCCCATTAGAACAACTCGGTTCATATTGCCTCTGCTTTCTGTTAAGCTTCGTTCTGTTTAACGCACAGATATCTGATGACATTGTCCATAATGCGCATACGCTGCTCGATCTCTGTGATAACGGAACCATCGGCATCGAAATGAATAAAGGTATAGAAACCCTCGTTCATCTTCTGGATCTCATAAGCCAGCTTCTTCTTGCCCCAGTCATCAACACCGGTAATGGTGCCGCCAACCTTCTCGACAAGTGCCTTGCAGTTATCAATAACTGCAGTTCTCGCCTCATCATCAATCTGCGCATTCACAACAACGGCTAACTCGTATTTGCTCATGTGCTGTACCTCCTTCTGGTCTCCGGCTCTTACCCCTCGGTAAGAACAAGGATTGATAATAGCTACTGCCGCGCCTGCGTAAGGGCAGACTGCGGGTGTGGATGAATTCCCACGGACGCTCATAATAGCACAGAATCTACCGACATTTCAAGCGGTTTTTAGCGTCCACATCTCGTTTTTTCTTCGGAAAACTTCAATTCAGCTGAACAGATACTATTTCAAACGGTTTTTATTTGACGGAACACTTCCCCGATGGGAGCGCAAATAACCAGATCCGCCTGCGCATCTCTTGTTGTTGCGCTTTTATTGATCAGGACAAGCTTATCTCCCTGATAATAATCAATCAGTCCCGCCGCCGGATACACCACAAGACTCGTGCCTCCGATGATCAGAACGTCTGCCTCCGCGATCGCCTGCGCTGCGCGCTGCAGCGTATCCATGTTCAGGCCTTCCTCGTAGAGCACTACGTCCGGCTTCACACGGCCGCCGCACTTTTTGCAGCGCGGAATCATTTTCCCCGTCCGAAGGCTCTGTTCCACCTCTTCCGCCGCATGAAAGCACCCGCAGTCCTCACAGTAATTCCGAAGAATACTGCCATGGAGTTCCAGAACATTTTGGCTTCCTGCCGCCTGATGCAGTCCGTCTATGTTCTGCGTAATCACCGCCCGCAATCTTCCCTCCTGCTCCCACTGGGCAAGTTTCTGATGTGCCGCATTGGGTTTGGCGCTTCTGGCCGGAAGCAATATTTTATCCAGATAAAACCGAAAAAAATCTTCCGGCCGATCCCGGTAAAAGGTATGGCTCAGAATCGTCTCCGGAGGATACGCATACTGTTGGTTATAGAGTCCATCCGTACTGCGGAAATCCGGTATTCCGCTTTCTGTAGAGACCCCAGCGCCGCCAAAAAACACAATGTTCTGCGATTCCCGAATCCGGTCATTCAGTTCGCGAATTTTGTCCTTCTCTTCCATGACGAATCACCTCTTCTCCCATGGGCAGTAGCGATGCAAGCATCTCTTGCATACAATACATTTCCGCAATCCTCAATTCGCACTCACCATCACAATTCCGTAGTACACAAGCACCACGCCTACGATCACCATCAAAAGCTTCACTGCTGAAATCGGATGACAAATAAGAATCAGACCAACCGCCAGAGTAACTCCACCGCCAATCAGCTGCATGGTTGCATTGACGCCGCCTCTCTTCTCCATAAGGACCCGAATAAGAAGCGCCGCTCCGGCTCCTGCCACGGCAATTCCCGCAAGAACCGGAAGAATGGCGATCAGCATCCCCGGGTGTGATAAAAATACAATACCAGCCACCACGCACGCAGCTCCGCTTGCTGTGTCTGCCGGCGATCTCTTTCCTCTTAATCCCGCAAAAATGCTGACCGCACCGGAAATCAGAAGGCACCAGCCAATCAACCGGCAAAACGAATACAGAGTGCTCCCCGGATACAGCACCAGAACTGCCCCCGCCATTAACAGCAGAATCCCCGTCAATTTCCGATTGATCATAATTCACCTCCGTATTGCCCGTTTACCCGCTTTTTCTGCGGCCAAAGCTCCAAATGGCTTTCATGATACGCATTCAGGTAATCCGCTATCGCCTGCAATCCCTCTTCCGAAACCGGAAAATCCTTCACCACCTTTGCCTGCTCCGGCGCAGCATAGTAGCCTTCCGGTTCCGGCCAGATCACCACGCGAAGTGTTGCCTCGCCGCGCTTATCCACCGGAGTAAAATGAACGTTTTCAAGGGGTTCTCTGGCAACGCGAAACCGCATTCCCCGATAGCTTCCGTAATACGCCTCCCCATATTCATAATGCGTAAGGGAGAACAAATCCTTAACCGATATCGCCATTGGTGTTCACTTTCCGCTTGTTTTGGCCTAATGCACCTATTACAGTTTTCTTATATGTTCGTTCTCCGAAGTCTCGGCTCGTAGCCTGCCTTCGTAAGTGCAGCAATGATCTGCTCTTTATGTTCTGTACCGAACGCTTCCATCGTGATTTTCAGTTCCACTGCTGCGCTGCGGTTGATCGACACAAACTGGTTGTGGTCCAGCTTGATCACGTTACCGTTTTCCTTGGCAACGATACCAGCCACCTTCATCAGCTCTCCCGGCTTATCCGGCAGCAAAACAGAAACAGTAAAGATTCGATTTCGTAAAAGAAGTCCCTGCTGAACCACCGAACTCATTGTTATGACGTCCATGTTACCGCCGGACAGAACACAGGCCACCTTTTTCCCTTTACAGTCTACGTGACGCAGTGCCGCAACCGTCAGGAGTCCGGAGTTCTCCACAACCATCTTGTGGTTTTCCACCATGTCCAGGAAGGTTTCCACAAGTTCTTCATCCGACACGGTCACCACATCATCCAGATTCTTCTGCAGATACGGGAAAATCACACTTCCCGGCGTCTTCACTGCCGTTCCGTCTGCGATTGTATTCACAAAAGGAAGTGTCGTCACCTTTCCATTCTTCAGGGATGCACTCAGACATGCTGCCCCTTCCGGTTCCACACCAATCACCTGAATCCGGGGATTCAGAAGCTTGGCCAGGGTTGATACTCCCGTTGCAAGTCCGCCGCCGCCCACCGGCACCAAAATCATATCCACCAGCGGCAGCTCCTTATAGATTTCCATCGCGATGGTCCCCTGTCCGGTTGCCACTGCCGGGTCATCAAAGGGGTGAATGAAGGTATAGCCATTCTCCTCCGCAAGCTTCAGCGCGTGCTCGCAGGCTTCATCATAGACATCGCCGTGCAGCACAACCTCTGCCCCAAGAGCCTTGGTACGGTTGACCTTAATCAATGGCGTCGTTGTCGGCATGACAATAACCGCCCGGCATCCATAGGATTTGGCCGCATAAGCCACTCCCTGCGCGTGATTCCCGGCAGAAGCTGTAATCAGGCCCTTGTCACGAGCTTCATCGGAAAGTGTGCTTATTTTGTAATAGGCCCCCCGCACCTTATATGCACCGGTTCTTTGCATATTCTCCGGCTTCAGGTATACCTTGGCCCCGGTCTGATCGCTGTAGTAATCCGAAAAAATCAGATCCGTGTTGAGCGTTACTTTCTGAACTGTCTCACAAGCCTTTTCAAATGCACCAATGGTTAGCTGCTGTACTTCTGCCATAGCTTTTGTCTCCCTTTCAAGTCTTATCTTCCGCTAAAGTTCCTGTCGTATTCTGTCGATGATACAAATTCATGACAGCACGTCGACGCACGTTCTTCCGGCGTTTCCCGAATGCAGCGGTCCAGTTCCTCAATGCATCTCGCCGCTTGGGGCAGTGCCTGCTCAAAAAGCTCATCCAGCCGATCCTCCGCCTCCTGGCAATCCGGATCCGGTTCCTTGTTCATAATATGTGGCTGGAAGGATTCATATTTTCCCACAAGGCGAAGTGCGGTGTAAAGGAAATTCCGTTTTCCATCATGCGGACAGCGCAGGAGCTTTTGCAGCGCCACACAGGATCGAAGAGCCGTCTCTACAATAGTAGGAGTTACCTCCGGATAAAAAACAGTAATGATCCTCGCCGCTTCCGCAGACGGATGAAACCGGCTGGTGAGATCCTCTTCCACCGGAATTCTGCCCTCTCTCGCAATCAGTCGGCGGTCATAATCGCCCTCCAGCTCCGCATGCGACGTGATTCCGGAAGCGTCCGTCTCATCAATGAACCGGTGACAGGTGCTGTCCAGCGTATAATGGCAAAGAACGCCGTACAGATACGCTCTTGCAGCCTTCCGATCCTCCCGTTCCTTTGGTGTTCCATTCGGCAATCGGTAATACAACTCCAGGGCACGGCCAAAGAAGTCGTGGCCGGATTTCTCATGCATCCGGTTTCCGTACTGCGGAATCTCTCCCCAGGACAACGGATGATAGAAAAAGAAAATATCCGGTCCCTGGAAGCCAATGCTGAAAAGATCCCGATTCGGTTCCAGTTCCTTCCGCAACGAAAGCGGCAGTCGTTTTTCTGTCTCATCTCCGAATTTCTGGTGCGCGTAAATCGATGGCATTTTCGCCCTCCATCACACTATTCATGCAAAAATCCTGCAGCGTTTCCGCTGCAGGATTCATTATAGTTCAAAATGCCGGCGGCAGAGTGAACAGTAACCACATTTTCGTTTAATCGCAGTATTTCTCCAGAGTCTTGCGAACAGCACCCTTCCCGGCGATCAGCTCTGCAAAATAAGAGATCACCTTGTCTGCCAGTCCAACTTCTTCCAGATCAACGCCAAAGATCTGCTTGTTCTTCAGAAGCGGCAGCACCTTGCTGCTGATCTCTTCCTTTGTAACTGCCTCACCCAGCTTGAAGTCTGCAACATACTTCTGCGCGTCCTCCAGAAGCGGGTCCGGAGAAGGCTCGAAGCTCTCGCCGTTGTCATCCACTGCCATCAGATAGCGAAGCCATCCTGCCTGTACCAGCGGAATCATATTCAGATCAGCTGCATTCAGCTCCGGAGCAGCCACATAGGACTTGATGGTCTCGCCGTAACGAATCGCCAGCTTCTGGGATGTATCGGTTGCAATTCTCTGGGGCGTATCCGGCATGAAGGGATTCGGAACGCGCACCTGAAGAACGGTGTCGATGAACTCCTTCGGATCAAGAACGCCAGGATTTACCACTACCGGAAGACCTTCTTTATAGCCAAGGGTATTTACCAGATTCACCAGCTCCTTGTCCTTCATCTCCTCAGAGATCTTCGTGTAGCCAAGGATGCAGCCATATACAGCAAGTGCTGTATGCAGCGGGTTAAGGCAGGTGGTAACCTTCATTCTCTCTACGTTGTTTACGGTGTCACGATCTGTAAAGATTACGCCAACCTTCTCCAGCGCAGGTCTTCCGTTCGGGAACTTGTCCTCAATAACAAGATACTCTGTCTCCTCTGCATTTACAAAAGGAGCAACCCAGGTCTTCTTCGATGTAACAACAGCGTCCAGATCCTCCAGACTGTCCTTGCGGAGAAGCTCCTCAACGGATGCATCCGGGCGAGGGGTGATTTTGTCAATCATAGACCAAGGGAAGGAAACCTTCGACTCGTCGTTCAGATATGCTTCGAAGCCGGCCTCTGCCAACCCGTTTGCAATCCATGCCTTCGCAAAGGCAATGACTGCACCGTAAAGTTTCTCACCGTTATGGGAGCAGTTATCCGTAGAAACCATTGCAATCGGCTTCTGACCTGCCAGATAACGTGTATAAAGTAGGGACACAACCTTTCCGATATAGCTCTGCGGCTTTGCCGGGCCCTCTGCAAAGTCAGATGTAACTGCCGGAAGCTGCTCTCCCTTTCCGTTTACCAGGCTGTAGCCCTTCTCGGTCACGGTAAAGGTGCAAAGCTGCAGCGAATCCTTCGCAAAAATCTCCTTCAGTCTGGAGAATTCCTTTTCGTTGTCCGAATCCAGAATGGTGGACTCTCCGATGGATCCGATGACCGACTTCTCGATCGAACCATCTGCCTTCAGCGTTACCAGAACCGACAAGTCATCATGCGGGCGATACTGCTTCTCTACGATTTCATAGTCAAAGCCTTCGCAAACTGTAATACCGGTTGTAGCCGATCCGTCCTCCAGAAGTCTCTGTGCGAGATTTGCCTGGAACGCACGGAAGATATTTCCTGCGCCAAAATGAACCCATACCGGATTCTCATGTGTCTGCGCGATCATCTGCTCGCGATCATACTGAGGAAGGTGATATCCCTTCTCCAGCCACTCCTGCTGATTCTTCAGTCCTTCTGTCGATAATTTCATTTCCGCCTCCATGCCGCCCTTGCGGCGCATATCATGTCTGCCGCAAGAGCGGCAGTTCCCTTTACGCGTATTCGATGCTGCCGGAATTTGTCCGCAGCATCGGATCACTTTGTACTCCCAGCCAGAATACCTGCGCTATCGAAATTATGCGCGGCTCTCTGCCTTGTCAATTGCTTCCCACAGTCCGCAGATGTAAGCTGCGCCAAGGGCGCGATCATACAGACCATAGCCAGGCATAGCCACCTCATCCCAGATCATACGGCCGTGGTCCGGACGGATCGGGCCGTCGAAATGAATGTCATGCAGAGCCTTAACGATCTCATACATATCGAAGGTTCCGTCGGTTGACAGATGAGCTGCCTCCTCGAAGTTGGTGGGGGAGTTGAACTTCAGGTTGCGAACATGTGCAAAATGAATTCTGCCGGGCAGTGCACGAATGATATCCGGAAGGTCATTCTCAAGATTGGTTCCAAGGGAGCCTGTGCAAAGCGTCACGCCGTTGTGCACATCATCCACTGCATTCATCATGCGGAGCAGCTTTTCTTTGCTGGTAATGATGCGAGGAAGGCCGAATACGCTCCATGCCGGATCATCCGGATGAATGGCCATCTTAATGTCATACTTGTTGCAGACAGGCATGATTGCCTTCAGGAAGTAAACAAGGTTCTCAAACAGCTTTTCCTCGTCGATGTCCTTATACATCTCGAACAGCTCCTTGATGTGAGCCATTCTCTCCGGCTCCCAGCCAGGCATAACCGTGCCGTTCATGCTGCCCTTGATGGAATCAAACATATCCGCAGGATCGATGGCATCAACTGCTTCCTGTGTATATGCAAGAACCGTGGAGCCGTCCGGTCTTCTTCTTGCCAGCTCTGTTCTCGTCCAGTCAAAGACAGGCATGAAGTTATAGCAAACCATGTGAATGTCTTCCTTGCCCAGGTTCTCGAGACACTCAATGTAGGTTGCAATATCCTTATCGCGATCTGCGCTTCCGGTCTTAATCGCATCCGAAACATTTACCGATTCAATACCGGAGATGTGAAGGCCAGCTGCCTCAACCTCTTCCTTCAGTGCATGAATCTCTTCCTGAGTCCAAAGATCGCCCGGCTGCTTGTCATAGAGCATGGTAATTACACCGGTTACATAAGCAGTCTGCCGAATCTGCTTCAGAGTAACGGTATCGTGCTTGGATCCATACCAGCGCATTGTCATTTCCATTGTCGTAATCCCCTTTCTTGGTAAACAGTGATAATGGCTTTCGCCCCTTCGCTTTTCTTTATCTTACTTTATTATTGCAGATATCTCCATAAAATCCATTGAAGGATTTGTTGTCAACATTGCAAAAGTTGCTATCGAATGTTACTCTGAGAATTGTAAGAGAGTATTTTTGAAGGAACCCCAGATGGGTGCCGGATAGTTGCCTTGTTTTTTGTTCCAGGAGATTTTGTATGAAGGGAAATCTGCGTTCCGCATTTAACAATCGCCAATACATGCAGTCCAAGGATTTTGAGGTCTTCTACTACAGCGATCTCCACTTCCGCACATTACCGGCCCATACACACGATTATTATGAGTTTTACCTTTTTCTGGAAGGAAATCTTGATCTGGAAATCTCCGGTCACGCACGTCCGTTGCATCCCGGTGACATGGTGTTGGTCCCGCCCGGCGTCTCCCATCACGCACTGATGCATGATTCCGATCGGCCGTATCGGCGTTTCGTTCTTTGGATCAGTCGCGATTATGCTGCGCGTCTTTTGCGGGAGTCCCCCGATTATGTTTTCCTGATGCAGCGCGCCGCCACCTCCGGTCGCTGCTTCTATCATTTTCACCAGGCAGAATTTTCCTCCATTCAGGCCCGCATGCTGCGTCTTCTGGAGGAGCTTCACGCCGGCCGCTATGGCAGAGACGCCGCCGTTACTCTGGCACTGAATGACCTGATTCTGTACATGAACCGGGTCATCTATGAGCGCGAGCACCCCCTCGTTTCCGGAACCGGTGATCTGATGCAGGATCTGACACTGTACATCGACAGCCATCTGACGGAGGATCTGTCTCTCGACGCACTGGCCGCACAGGTTTGTCTGTCCAAATACTACCTTTCTCATTATTTTAAAGACTGCCTTGGTATCTCCATTCATCAGTACATCACAAAAAAACGGCTCCAGGGCTGCAGTGAAGCCATTGCAGCCGGAGCCGATATTACCCGTACCTTCAGTGATTACGGATTTCACGATTATTCAAGCTTTTATCGTATGTTCCGGAAGGAGTACGGTATGTCTCCCAAAGACTATCAGGAGACATACCGCGTCAAAACAGAGCAGACAATTACTGAATCTCAATCTTCTTAGGCTCTTCCTTCTTCTCCACCTGTGCCTGGAGTTTCGGCACAATCAATGTCAGAACGCCGTTTTCATACTTGGCCGAAATATCTTCCGGCTTTAAGGTCTCTCCAACATAGAAGGATCTCTGGAAGGAAGCCTCTCTTCTTTCACGGCGAATGTACTTGCCGGTCTTTTCATCCTTCTTATCGTTGTTTTCCTTATGGCTGGCAGAAATGGTCAGATTGCCATCCTTCATATCCACATGAATGTCTTCCTTCTGGAAGCCAGGCAACTCTGCCTGTACCTTATAATCCTTCTCCTCTTCGATTACATCGGTCTTCATAGCCTGTGTGCTCTCTAGGGTGTTGCCCCAGAAATCACGAAACATGTGGTCAACCGGATCCCAGTTCGTCAGTCCCCAAAAATCATCTCCGCGATTATTGTTCCAAATCATAGGCATCAACATAATTACTACCTCCTTTATATAAACTGCAAATTCATCTGTTCCATGCTCCGCATACGGCTTGTATGCTGTCTTGTCTTTCGGGATTTCCTATCCCTTCGACAATTATTGTTATATCTCTTATAGAACAGTTAGTCAATGTAGAATTTATGAAGAATCTATAAACACTGCACGCGGTATCATCCGGACGGATTTGACCATTTTTTTCCGCCGAATTTGGCAGTAGGATTAATCGTCGAAGATAAATTAGGATACGCTGCTTACAGCGTTTCACACGCGGATTTGCGCTGCGAAGCGGCAAAGCCCTTTGCAAATCCGTGTAATTGTTAGGCTTGACAGGAAAGATAACCGTATGACAGCAGAAAAGACAAAGATCGGTTTGGTGGTAGAAGGCGGCGGCATGAAATGTGCTTACAGCGCCGCTGTACTGGATCGGTTCCTGGATGATGGAATTCAATTTGATTATGTAATCGGTGTATCTGCCGGAAGCGCCAACGCCGCGTCCTACCTGGGCGGACAGCGAGGTCGTAATATCCGCTTCTATACCGATCACATTCATGAAAAAAATTACTTTGGACCGGCCAGTCTCTTGAAAACCGGCGATTTGTTCGGACTGGACTACATTTACAGCACGCTCACCAACAGCAACGGTGCCGATCCCTTGAACTGGCCCGGCGTACTGGCAAATCCGTCGCAATACGAAATCGTTGCAACAAATGCACAGACCGGGCAGCCTCATTATTTTGACAAGAATGAAATACATCAGGATGATTACCAGATCATCAAGGCCAGCTGTGCTCTTCCCGCCGCCTGCCGTCCCCGCAAGATCAACGGTATTCCCTACTACGACGGCGGCGTTTCCGATTCCATCCCCACAGGGCGTGCGCTGTCTCAGGGGTGCGATCGACTCGTGGTAATTCTGTCAAAACCCAGAAATTACGTAAAAAAGCCTGAAGGCTTTCGCCCTGTTTACTCCGCTTTATGTCACTCCTACCCGAAGATCGTAGATCTGCTCAACAAACGACATCTCATCTATGCCAAAAGCTTTGCACGGGTCTTCGAACTAGAGGCTACAGGGAAAGCCCTGGTATTTGCCCCCAGCAAGAATCTTCCCATGAGCACATTTGCCATGGACGAGGCAGAGAACCGGCGGCTTTATGAGCTTGGGCTTCAGGACTACCAGGTTCTTCGCCGAAGACTCCAGACATTCATGACTCCTTAATACAGCAAACACAGCACACGTACATCGTTTATAAAAAACAGCCGGCAACAGGCTGCAGCGGAAATGTCCGCTACGCTGTCGCCGGCTGTTACCTATACTAAGGATATGCTGATTTAATCAGCGCTTCCCTATACGTCCGCTGTTACATTACCATACGCGCTTTTCGGCATCCTCTGCACCCGCAAACGGACCCGGAATCACGCGGATGCCGCGGTGATTGCCCAAGTAATCATGATCAAAGGTGATCGGGGTCCCATCCGGATTCTCGAACGCTTCATCCGGCTCAAAGGCCTTCCCAAGCGTCTCGGTATGAATCATGCCGCAAGAGAAATCTTTCAAATAGTCGTAAACATTCGTCTTCAGAGTCCAGGTGCCGTCTTCCTGCTCCTCAACATCCGCATAAACCGTATGTTCTTTATCAATCAGGTGGTTTTTCTCCTTCTGATAGCTCTCTGCACCGTCAAAATAAGCATTTCCATCCACCCATACCGGAAGGTGCCCGAAGTGTGCCGTTTCCAACTTGCTCATGTCCGGAATTTCCTGATCCATGTCAAACTGTGCAATCCATTCCTCATAGGTCGGATATTCATCAAACACATGCGTTCCAACCTCACGGTTGTCGTATTCAAAGCCTTCTCTACTGTCGTGCTCAATGCAGAACGCCTCCGACGGCCACTTCTGAACAAAAATATTATTGTAGAAGCGATCATCACCGTGCAAGACGGTCATAAAGCCCATCACTTCTGTGCGATGCGGCATGTGGTACGGTGTATAGCGCCAGCCGGTTCCGCCGCCAACCACCGTAAAGGAGCCACAAATCAGATTGTGCACCATCGCCACGCCCTGCGTTGCAATACGAAGCGAAGCGTCGGAAAGCAGGATATTATTATCAATCAGGGTCGGTCCATGCCCCACCTCCACAAAAAGGTCCTGACTGCACATTCCGCCCTTGAGCTGCTTTGCAAAGGCAGGGCGCATGTTGTCATGCAGCAGATTCTGCGTAATCCGTGTCCCCTGTGCTTCCCAGTCTGTCCAGATGCCCATGGTACAATGATGAATGTGGTTGCGGCGCATAATGACGTCAATGGCCGCATGCATCTTGATGCCGGCAATTTCCGCACCGCCCAGCTCCATCATATTGTTGATATGGTGAATGTGGTTGTCCTCGATGATGCTGAATACGCCGCCCATACGGCCGATGATACCGCCCTGCTCGCAGTGGTGGATATTATTGCGGCGAATGATATGGCTTCCGACCTTCTCCTTCAGCCATCCGTGGTACTGCCCGCGGCAGACTGCATCCCGCTCCATCTGGGTCGGGCTCTTCACATGATGCACCGTGAAGAAATGATCATTGTCCGGGTCATAGTATTTACCGACAGAAATACCGGCGCACTTGCTGCCCCAGATCTCGCAGTCCTCAATAATCCACCCCTTGGACCAATGCGGACCGATCATACCATCCTGATACGCCGCCGGCGGAGCCCATGTTGTCGCCGCCTTATTGATATTGAATCCGCTTACCGTAATATAGCCGATGCCATTTTGCTGCGGAAGAAAACACTCTCTGCGCACCGTAATCTCGACGTTTTCCCGGGTCGGATCTGCGCCGCCAAAATTGGCATACAAAACAGTCTCATCGGTTTCTTTGTCCTGCTCGGCATACCATTTACGCCGGGATGCCTCCGGATTCCAAGAGTACGCTGTCGTCTCTCCTGCCTTGCACTCCTCCAGCGTAACCGCCTCGTATAGTGCTTCATCGTTCAGCCACACGCAGCCGGTATGCTTATCTCTCTTTGCGAAGAACCAGTCACCGAATACATATGTTGTATACGGATTGTAAGCGCCGAATACACTGTTGCTAACCCGGCTGACCCACACATCCCCCTCGTAGTGCTTCCAATCCTTCAGTTCCTCCGCTCCGGTGATTTCCGCACCCAGAGGCTCTGTGCTGCGATAGGTAATCCGGGCATCCTCCGTCCCCGCATGCATCGGCTCCACATTTTCCCGATACACACCGGGCGCCACCAGCACCTCATCCCCCGGCATTGCAACCTTCGCCGCCTCGCTGATTCTACGGAATGGCATCTCCTTGGATCCATTTCCGTCATGTCCTGCACGGATATCAACATAAATTTTCATCTGTCTTCCCTCCTATGTCAGATTTACCAGATTTCTCTGTTTGCTGACGAACAATCTTAGCTAGATTGTAAAAAAATGCCCCTCCGCCTGCAACTCATTTCATTCTTCACTAATTGCTATCTTTTGTGCAAATCTTGCAACCGCTCGGTCAATTATTTGCATAATACAGTGAATCATGTCCATAAAAAAAACACCCCTCCAGGCCATAATGCCCGAAGGAGCGCTTTTAATTGCATATATCTCTGTTTTGGTTCTATCAGATCAATCCCATCAGTGTCGGAATGCCAAGAGACAACGCCGGAACGTAAGTCACCAGCAACAACAGTCCGATCAGAACCACAAAATACGGGATCAGCTTCGGTGTAACCTTCTCAATGGAAACTTCACCAATACCGCAGCCCACGAACAGAACGGAGCCCACCGGAGGTGTGATGTTGCCCAGGCACATGTTGAAGATCAGCATAACGCCGAACTGGATATCACTCATACCGAGGCTCTGTGCGATCGGCAGGAAAATAGGCGTGAAGATCAGAATGGCCGGTGTGATATCCATGAACATGCCTACGATCAGAAGGATGATGTTCATCAGAAGGAAAATCACATATTTGTTGTCCGAAATTCCCATCAGTGCATTGCTGATTGCTGTCGGGATTCCCGCATACGCCATAACAAAGCTCATCGCGGAGGATGCCGAGATCAAGAACAGGATAATTCCGGAGGTCTTTGCCGAGTTCAGAAGGATCTTCATGAAGCTCTTAAACGTCAGGCTCTTATAAATGATGGACAGGATCAGGCAATATAAAACCGCAATGCCTGCGCCCTCTGTTGCGGTAAAGATACCGGACACAATGCCGCCGATAACAATGATGATCAGAAGGAGCGACGGAACAGCATCCCAAACAATGCGGCCAACACTCTTGCTCTTGTCACGTCCGGTTGCCTTCATTCCAGCCTTTTTGGCCATAATGAAAGCCACAACCATGCAGCCAAGTCCCATGAGAATGCCGGGAATATAGCCAGCCATGAACAGAGTAGAGATCGATACGCCGCCTGCAACGGTAGAGTATACGATGAATGCAGATGTCGGCGGAATCAGAAGTCCTGTCGGCGCAGATGCAATGTTGGCAGCCGCGCTGAACGCAGGATCATAGCCCTGCTCTTTTTCCGTGGGATTGATGCATCCGCCCATGGCAGAAGCTGCCGCAACCGAGGAGCCCGACAGAGCACCAAACAGCATGTTGCCGAGAATATTCGCCTGGGCAAGGTTGCCGGGAATTTTACCAACGAAGAGCTGCGCGAAAGCAATCAAGCGTCTGGCGATACCGCCGTTGTTCATAATATTGCCGGCCAAAATGAACAGCGGAATGGCCAGAAGCGAAAAGCTTTCCACACCGGAATTCATTTTCTGCATCGTGATAAAGGTGATCTGGTCCCAGGACAGTGTCGACATAGCTGTCACAATGGAGGACACGATAATGCTGACCGAGATCGGAACTCCCATGAACAGCAGAATACCAAATACAATAAACAGCAGAGCTGTCGTTACTCCAATACTCATTTGTTGCCTCCTTCTGCGTCGGCAGCGGCCTGTTCTACCTTCTCACCGGTGACGTCTTCATAAATGTTGATGAGCTGTGCCAGGATAATAAAAATACCGGAAACCGGAGCGCAGCCGTATACAAGACTTCTCGGAACGCCAAGAAGCGCAGAAAACTCCATCTTCGCAGAGGCAGCAAGCTTAAATCCGCCGATTACAATTACGAAAATCGCCAGTGCCAGAATCAAAACATCAATCAGTGTCATCAGCACCTTATGCGGTGTTCCTGTCAGCTTATCCGTGATCAGAGTCAGCGACATATGCTCCCGGGCCGTAAATGCATACGCTGCACCGATGAAACCCGTCCAGATCAGCGAATACTTCACCAGCTCCTCCGTGAAAGCAGCCGGGTTATTCAGCACGTATCTGGTGAAAACCTGCCACAGCACCAGGAACGTCATAAACGTCAGAAGAACCGCGCAGGCAATGGAAAGAATGCGGTCCATCCAAAGCTTAATGGTGCCCAGCGTTTTTTTGATATTATCCTTGTTCATTATTCCGCCTCCTTTGCCTGTACATCGGCAATCACATTCAGGAGATTATCCACTCCAGGATACTGACTACGGTATTCATCCACCATACCGGCTGTAGCATCACGGAATGCCTGCTTGTCGATATCGGTCACAAAGGTTACGCCCATTTCCGACTGCGCTTCCTCAATGGCATCTGCTACTGCCTGATCCCACATTTCCTTATGTGCATCGGTAGAATCATACGCTGCCTCCAGAATCGCCTGCTGATCGTCTGCAGAAATTCTGTCCCACACCTTCGCACTCATAACCAGAACGTCCGGAATCATTGCGTGCTGATCCTGCGAATACACCTTGCAGACCTCGCCGTGCTTACCGGTCGTAAGTGCCGTCTCATTGTTCTCGGTTCCGTCGATGATGCCGGTCTGAAGTGCGGTGTACACGTCGCCATAAGACATGGCAACCGGTGTTCCGCCGAGTGCAGTCATCATATCTGTCTGTGATTTCATATCCTGTACACGGATCTTCAATCCTTTCAGATCCTCCGGTGTACGAATCGCCTTATCCTTGGTGTAGAAGGAACGGGCTCCGGATGTGTAATAAGTCAGGACCACAAAGCCGTCATCCCCGGTAGAAAGGAAGAAGTCACGCATCTCCTGTGAATCCATGACGTTGTAGAAATCCTCCGTATCATTGAACAGATACGGCAGACCGAAAGTATTGTATGCCTCGTTGTAGGTTGCAAGTCCCGGTGCAGACACCTTGGTCATAGCGATTACGCCGGCCTGCAGCTGCTCCAGGTTTTCATTCTCACTGCCGAGCTGTCCGTTGGGGAAAATATTGATGATGACTCTGCCATCGGTCTTTTCCTTTACTTCTTCCGCAAACTGCGTCATGGCAATGTGCACGGTATGTGTCTCCGAAAGTCCATGTGCCAGTGTCAGCACAAGCGGATTCTCCGCTGTTGCTGTGTCACTTGTAGCTGCACCGGACTGTGCAGATCCACAGCCAGTCAGTGCAGACAGTCCCAGCACACCTGCCAGAACCACTGCTGCTAGTTTCTTAATCATGTTTCTCCTCCTTCTCCTTGGTTACTATTTATCCTTGGCCGCATTCCGTATCCACGTCCGCTCTCGGACGCTTGCGTCCATCGCGGTTTTCTGTTCAGCTTCGCCATCTCGCAAATGCTTCGCATTTTCTCGCTGTCGCCGTCCAGAGGCCCTTCGGGCCTTGGCCGCATTCCGTATCCACGTCCGCTCTCGGTCGCATGCGTCCGTCGCGGTCGTGGATACGGAATGTGCTGAACATATATCACATCCCGATCAAATCAAACTGTTCGAATGAGATCAGAACCTGGTGGTTCTTCTTCGGGTTTGCGTATTTGATCTGTACAGATTTCAGGCGCTGGCTGTAATACCACCCCTCTTTTGCCTCCTCGAACTTGCGGCGGTGCAGGAAGTGCGGCAGCTCTCTTCCGTCCTGCTGTACATAGAACGGCGCCTTTTCCCGATGGATCACATCCAGCGAAATGGTCTCCACTGCCGTCTCATAATCACCTTCGTTCTCAAAGGAAACCACTGTCTTGGTTCCTGCTGTCACCTTGATACGAGTTGTCAGATACTGACCGTTCTGATAGTCGTTGGTCCTTCCGTCATCCTCATAAAGCACAAATTCCGAATCCACATCCGGAGCAAGAAGAATATCCAGTCCCGTTGTCTTCTCGGTCATCAGATTCATCAGACGGTTGGAGGACATCGGAACAATCGCGCCGGATTTCACGAACATCGGCACAGAGGAAATATCTACCGGAACCTCAATCTCCTGCCCGGCCGCGTACTCCTGTCTGGTCCAGAAGTCGTAGAAGCGAACCTCTTTGTCTTCTGTCTTCGGAAGGTATACCTTTCTGGTTGTTGCACCCTTCTCTACCACATTGGCCACGAGAAGACTCTCGCCCCACATGAAGTCAACGCCTTCCTTCCAGGTGTTCGCATCCTTCTGGAATGCCATGAACATCGGCTCCATCAAAGGAAGTCCGGTAACGTGTGCGCGATACATCAGCGAGTAAAGGTACGGGCTCATGTGATAACGCAGATCGATTGCCGCCTTAATGTACTGCTTCATGTCGCTGAACATCCACGGCTCAGTCACGGTGTTGTCGGTATTCGTCGAATGAATGGAAAACCGCGGCATGAATACACCGTTCTGCACCCATCTTACGAACAGCTCCGGCTCCGGAGAAACACCGTAGAATCCGCCCACATCACAGCCGGTATTAGCCATACCGGAAAGCCCCGAGCCAAGAATGGTTGCAATGTTGTATTTTAACGCTTCCCAGCAGGTCAGATTATCACCGGCCCACACCTGTGCATACCGCTGAATGCCTGCGTGTCCGGAACGGCAAACCGAGAACGGACGTACATCCTTGTTGTATTCCACAATGGCTTCGTTGGAAAGCTTGCACATCAGGTTGCTCATCACCGGCTTTAAATTGCCGATGGTGCCTCCCTTTCCCTCGAACGAAACGCGGCAATCCTTGTCCACCATGGAATCGTATTCGCAGTTGTCATTCCAGATCGACTCGCAGCCATACTGAAGAAGTGCATCCGTCACGTACTCCTTCCAGCTTTTCCGGTTTTCTTCCTGTGTAAAATCGACAAAATAGCCTTTGCCGCCCCACCAGGTTCCGACGCCCGGCTTATCTTCCTTGCTGTCCTTTACGAACATGCCCTTTTCTTCCATCTCTTGAAGAAGCGGGTGCACCAGGAGCATTCCAGGCTTGATGTTCGGCGATACAACAATTCCCCTCTTCTTCATCTGGGCAAACCAGTCTGCCGGATTCTTAAACCGGTCATAGTTCCAGGTAAAGGAGCATCGCTTAATTCCTTCCTCTGTCTCTACGGCGCAATATCCGGAAGATAGCTGGAATCCGTCCGCCGGAATATCCTCTTCTCTGGTTGTGTCAATAAATTCAAGGACGGCATCATCCGAATCCTTGGGAAGTTCCGGATAATACATGGATGAACCAAGATAGCCAAGTGCCGCCTTCGGAAGCAGAACCGATTTTCCCGTAAGATCCGTATAACGTTCCACAACCTCCTTGATGGAAGGCCCTGCAATCAGGAAAAGATCCACATCTCCTGCATCCGCGCAAAACGTAGAATAGCGGTGCCAGTAGTTCCGCTTTTCCCGTCCCATGTTGAAGGTGCATTCCGCTGTTGTGTGGTAGAAATAGCCCACTGCCTTCTGAGACTGTCCCTGCAGCTTGATATAGAACGGAACGTGCTTGTAAAGGGAATCTGTCTCCGCCGGATTGTAGCCCATGGCATCACCCGGCGCCATATTCATAAACTTTTCCGCCTTATTGATATCCCCGGACTTTTCTCCAAAGCCATAGAAGCAATCCTCCGCCTCAATCTGGCTTGCATGGAAACGACGACGGTTCGCATCCTCGCGATACGCAAGATCAGGAATATCCGCATGCAGCTGCGTTCCCTCTGCATCATATACACAAATGCGGAAAGGATCCTTCTCGATTTCTACGCGGAGCTTTCTGCCCTGAATGACCGCCTTATCCTCTGCATCCGTAAGCTGTGCATCCGCCGCCACAACCTTGCGGCGTTCTGCAGCCAGAAGCTGATCTGTTCTGGATTCCCATGCTGTCATAACAAGACTGTACGAAGCCTCATCCCAGTCTCCGTCAAACCCCGCACGGATACGAAGAATATCGTCTGTCAGGAACCACATACGAATTTCCACTGCATCAGCTGCGATGGAATAATAGTTTTCTCTGGCGGTTACTGCGCCAGCCTTGTAGCATACCTTCATATTCCTTCTCCTTTTGTATCTGTTTCGCACCTGGCGATTTCAACATAAACCTTCCGCTTGCGGACAAATTCATGATTGGAATCGGCAGGTTGGCATCGGACTATACCATAACCGACGTAAGATTTTAGAAAAGAACGCCATCAGAAACTAGACATATTCTGCAGTGATTTTATTGATTTTTAACATATCCTGCTCTATCGTTGAATTTGAGCATCGTCTAACGCCTGCCTATTTCAGAGTGCATTGACTATTTGCAGGCAATTCGCAGCTATTCACAATTAAAATTGACAAATGCCGAACAGGTACTACAGATCTCAAAAGCGAGGTTCTCATGATCGATAAAGCACAAGCCGCCATGGAAGCCGGTGTTCCCATTGCCCTGGAGCTGATCAGCGGCGTCAATGACAATATGTCTCGTTCTCATTTTCACGAATATTATGAGCTATACTTTCTGGATTCCGGCGAGCGCTACCACATGATTGATGACAAGGTGTTTCTGACAACCTCCGGCGACTTTATGCTGTTTACGCCGCTCACCATGCACCACTCCTTCAGCAATCTGAATATCGCATTTTCCCGTGTCGTCATCTATTTCCGTCAGGACTGCGTCCTTTCCCAGGAAGTATTGGATGCCATAGCTGCTCCGTACCCACTTTTCCGCCCTTCCAAGGACATGCTGCGAGAGCTTCGCCGACTGATTTATGAGATGCTGGACGAACAGGAACACCCGGGAGACTACCACTGGAGCGACATGCGCACCCTTCTTAACATGATTCTGATTCTGGTTCTGCGGCAGACCCGCGTGCGCAAATTCTCCGGCGGAAGCCGTATCAACGATGTAATCAGCTATATCCACGAAAATTATTCATCGGAAATTACAATTCCGGACCTGGCACAGCGCTTTTCGCTCAGTGAATACTATCTGTGCCGACAGTTCCGCAAGTACGCCAACCGGAGCATCATTGAATACGTGCAGCGGACCCGCATCATGAATGCCAAGCGGCTCTTTATGGAAACAGATAAAAATGTGACCGAGGTTGCAGCACTGACCGGATTTTCCAATCTGACGCATTTTAATCGCGTCTTTCGTGCTGTTTCCGGCCTATCCCCTTCGGAATACCGCAAAAAATGCCGTATGACCGAAAAGAAAACAACGGATACACCGCCCTCAACGTAATCATCTTGTGCAGCATAACCGTTTCGTCATTGCAAAAAGGGGGCCTCCCGACATAGGAGACCTCCTTTCTTTCATCTCTTCGCCATATGCGGCAGCGATGTATTCCCCAAGCATCCGCGCCACCACAAATTGCTCATGATCCTTGCCTCACTTATCCCTTCACAGCACCCGTCACCATACCTTCAATGATTTTCTTAGAGAAGGCAAAGTACAATACCACGATGGGAAGCATTGTAATCAGCATGCCGGACATAATCTTCGGATAGTCCGATGCAAACTGACCTTTGAAATTCGTCATGGCCAGCGGTACCGTCTGAAGCTTCTGATTTCTGGAACACAGAACCAGCGCAAACGAGAATTCGTTCCAACAGCTGAAGGATTGAATGATGGCAACCGTCGTCAGGATCGGCTTCGTCACCGGAAGAATGATCTTGACCATGGTATTCATAAATGTACTGCCATCAATGGCAGCCGCCTCTTCCAACTCAACCGGCACCGATTTGATGAAGCTTTCCACCAAAAAGACAGCAATGGGAATGCCAAAGGCCACATACGGGATGATCAGCGTAAACCACTGATTCGCCAATCCGAATTTATTAAACACTACATAAATCGGAACCAGCAGCGAATGCACCGGAATAAGAAGTCCCATCAGGAAGATCGCATACAACGGGCGATTCAACTTAAAATCAATTCGAGCCAGAATGTAGCCAATAATAAAGCCGAACGCAATGATCAGCAGTACTGAAAGAACCGTTGTCCGTACGCTGTTGAGCATAGAACTTCCGAGGTGGTAATCCTTGTTCGTAAGCACCTTGATGTAGTTCTCAAACGTGGGATTCGTCGGCAAACCAACAACATCCGCATTAAATTCTCTCTTTTTCTTCAGAGATGAATAGAACATCCAGATCAGCGGAAAAATGCAGGAAAGGGAAAATGCCCAAAGGACAATATTGATGACCGCAGCCAAAACGCCGGTTCCCAGCTTTTGCAAGGGTGTCTTCGGTCCGACAACCTTTGGCGCAGTATATGGTCTTCTTGTTCTAGCCATTATTCCACCCCCTTATCCTTCATCAGGACGTCCACAAGCTTGCGGCTACCCTGAATGACAACCAGACTGATGATAAAGATACCAACAGAAATTGCGGATCCGTATCCCATATTGGATTGTTCAAAGGAAACCTTATACCCATACAGTGCCATAACCATGGACGATGTGCCCGGTCCGCCCGCTGTCATCGTGTAAATATGGTCAAACACCTTCATGTTGCCGGCCACGCAAAGCGTAAGGCAGACAATCAGCATATTCTTAATAAGAGGAAGTACAATGTAGATGGCCCTCTGGAACGCATTCGCGCCGTCCAGCTCCGCCACTTCAAAGATTTCTCTGTCCACCGCTGCAATGGCCGCAAACAGAATTACCATGTAATATCCGATGTACTGCCATACCAGCGGGACACAAACACAGCCCAGAACCAGAGTCGGTTCGTTCAGCCACACTTTTGCAGCATCTGCGTGTCCGATCTGTTCCAGAAACCAGTTCAGGATTCCTCTTTTGTAGTCAAATATCATGGTCCAGATCAGTCCAATGTAAACAGCTGAAATGGTACTCGGAAAGAAGCCGAAGGTTCTGTGAATTCCCTTGCATTTTGCAAGCCGGGACTGAACCATCAGCACCAGAATGAACGCAATGCCGACCTGTCCAAGAATACAAACAAAAACGACCAGAAGATTATGCCAAACCGCTTCCCAAAAGGTCGCATCGGATATCAGTTTGCTGTAATTGGCAAGGCCACTGAAGGTTTTGTTCGGTCCGCCTTTCCATTCGTAGAAGCTGTAGAACAAGGCGGTAAGAAGCGGCAGAAAAACCGAAAAAACATACCAGACAACCGGAATAATCAAAAGAGCAACGACAGTACTCGTTTTGGGTTTAATTGCTTTTAGCATAGACACCCACCCTTCTTATAAGCAGGGCCTCGAGGAGTGCTCCGCGAGGCCCTGTCATACAGTTCTAAAAACCAGTCATTCAACTTATGGGTGCTGAATGGTTACCCTTATTTCAGATAGTTCTCTTCATAGGATGCCTGAATCTCTGCTGCCAGATCTTCTGCCGATCCGCTGCCATTCATAAGCTCCTGAAGTCCGGTGTTGCATACAGACCAAACTGCAGAATCTACGTAGGAATCGTAAATTTCACAAGGCGTCGTATCAACATAGGAGTAGTTGTAGAATGCCTGTGTCACTTCATCAAAGCCGGACAGGTCAACATCTGCAACCTTTGTCAGACCGCCGAGGGCATAATTCTCAGCAACATATGTCGCAAAATCAGGTCCTGTTACATACTCGCAGAAGTCGATGCAAGCGGCCAGCTTATCCGGATCGTCGGCAACCTTCGAATTGATTGCCATCGCATATCCAAGTCCGATGTTCTGAGACTTTGGATCCTCGGTAGCGTCAGCAGGCTGCGGAAGGACTGCAAAGCCGATGTTGTTGTATGCCTCTTCATCGCTTTCCTTCAGAGTTGCTGCAATGTAGGACTCATCCCAGTTGCCGCCGATAAATGCCGGATACTCTCCTGCAATGAAGTACTCACGAGCATCTTCGTTGGTCACGCTGTTGAAATCCGCATTAAAGATTCCGCTCTGGAAAATGTCCTGCGTAAACTGAAGCGCTGCCACAAAAGTATCATCCGTAAAGGCAGCCTCTCCGTCGCCATCGATGATATGCTGGAACCATTCCTTGCCGGTGTAGCGATCGCCCAGGCAGCTAAGGAAATCAGAGTTAGCCTGCCACTGACCGCCATTACCGAATGCGATCGTGCCGTCATATCCATTTGCCTTAAAGTATTCGTCTGCCTTCTTCACATCTTCCCAGTTGTCCGGGAATGCATCAAAACCAGCATCCTTCCAAGCAGCCTTGTCATAAATAACAACTGTGCAGGTACCGCCCGTCAGAACCGGAAGGCCATATACCTTATCGCCGTCCTTAAACGGTGTGAAATAGTCCTGGTTATAGTCTGCGTAGTAAGGAGATTCCTTGATGATATCCGTCATATCCAGGATCAGCCCCTGTGCTGCCCAGGATTTGGTATTCATACCCTGCAGAAGGAATACATCCGGAAGATCTCCGGCCGCCGCCATTGCAGCGATCTGTGTCTTGTATTCATCATTTGCAAGGACATTTTCCTGCAGATCGATACCGGAATTGGCCTCCTTCCAGTTGGCAATCATGGTGCGGAATCCATCCGAACCGCCGTTGCCTTCCGATTCTTCCGATGTGCTGTAATGCATCAAACTGATGCTTCCGGTATATGCAAGTGCATCGCCGGTGCTCTCCGTCTCTTCCTGTGCTGCCTCAGAAGTTTCCTCTGCAGCTGTTTCTGTGCTTTCATCTGCAGCAGCCGTTGTCTCCGCCGGCGCAGAAGAATCACCGGAACTCGAGGACCCGCATCCGGCCAGAACGCCTGCCAACATGGTGGAAGCAAGTAAAACGCTTAATACCTTTTTCTTCATTTCTTTCCCTCCTATACATTAATATTTCTCTTTGTACTTAAACCCCCTTTGTTTCCCTCGTTTAAGTATCTTTTAGTTGCATGATATGTCTTTTTGCACAACAAATCAACAACTTTCCGCTATTTTTGATGCGTCATATCCATATTTATGAGATTATTCCAAATCTCTCGCTCGTGTTTTGTATACTTTTGCCGGTAGTCTTGTTGTTTTCTTAAACGTTTTCGTATTTATTAGCCTTAATTTTAGTTAAATAAATATCGGTAGCACTCATCCAGGCTCTCACAGCCATCACAAGCCACGTTGTTCCAGACAAAAAGAGAAGGCAGAGCACATGCCCCGCCTTCCTTTTAGTGCCAAGTACATCAGCTTTTAAATATCCGTTCTAATCAACTAGCTTTTTTGACCCGTACCCTCAGAAAAATCTTCCGCGTTATTAATCCCGTTATCCTGCAGACAATGTACCTGTGATTTCAATCGTGAATCGGCCGCTTGCTTTCATTATGCAATATCGTACACGCTTCGAACCCGGATTGCTCCGCTTGGAATCGACCCACACATCAAAAGGCGTCGCTCGCCTTTTTCCATATCAAAGAAATTATCCGAAAGTCGAAGATTTCCGTCCGCTGTTTCTACACAAACGCCCTTTGCATACGCTTCCGACGTCACAATGATCGTATCTCCCTCTATCCTGACGTTCAGCTTCGGATCTTCGAACCGGTAATGCTTGGGAGCAACGAATAAAGCCGTCCCGGAAGAAACCGTTTCACTCCCCTGCCGGAATTCATAGTACAAATGCATTTCCCGTTCATCCGCAATGCCATTGTATATTTCTTTTTCCAGCCAGACACCGCTGTACGGTTCCACAGACACTTGCTTGCTTCCCTCTTTAAGAATCGATGAATCCGGCAGGCATAGCCGCCAGCAGACCATCCCTCGCACCGTTTCCGCCGTTTCATTCGCCACATGAAGCGCCGCAGAATACTCCACCGGAACCGGAAGCGAATTTACGAACGGCTTCTGATCCAACCGACCATGTTCCTCACAGGTAATGGACACCGGTGCAAAAAAGCGCTTTTCGCCGTAATGCAGTGCTTTCCAGCGGCCGTAATAATCAATGGACGACCAGGAAGCTACCGGCCATATATCATTCAGTTGCCACACCATCGTACCCATACAGGTTCCGCGAATTCTCCGGAAATGCTCTACGCCATAGCGAATGGCATCCAGCTGCAGCATCTGCGAGCAGTACAACAGCTGGTCGAAATCCTTCGGATAGCGATAGGTAGCCGACAGGTAATTCATAATTTTGCCGTTCGCAGCCGTGTTGCGCTGATGCATCTCCATGATTTCCGAAAATACATTGCGATCCTGTGGTTCCGTAAAGGATTTCACGGTCGCCATGCACGGGAATGACTGAAAACCGAATTCCGACAAGAAGCGGAAATGGTGCTTCCGGTAATCTGAAAACTGATCTCCGCCATGCCAGACGCCCCAATAATGTGCATCACCAATATTTTCCTCGTATGCATCTTCATAATTACCGCCGGAAGAAGGCGATGACGGCCAATAAAAGGCCTCCGGCGCCTCTTTTTCCATCACCTGTGGCAAAATGTACTCATACAGCTTGATGTAATCATAAAACTGCTTGTTCGATGCCTTGTGTACCGATGCAATCCCCTGCGTCCCCGGAAGGATACCATTGAATTCCCCCTCCCAGTGATCCTCCAGAATTTCCGTTTCCATCTCATTATTGCCGCACCAAAGCCCAATCGATGCATGGTGCCGAAGTCTGCGCACCACCTCCACAAATTCTTCCCTCAGATTCTGTTCAAATCCGCCGTTCAGCTCATAGCTGGCACACGCAAACATAAAATCCTGCCACACCAATAAGCCGTATTCATCGCACAGGTCATAAAAGAAGTCATCCAGATAATAGCCGCCGCCCCAGATACGGATGGAATTGTAGTGTGCTTCCGCCGCATCTTTCAGCAGCATTTCCGTGCGCTGTTTGTTGATGCGACTAAGGATGTTATCTTCCGGAATATAGTCCCCGCCCATCGCAAAAATCGAAAGTCCGTTTACAACAAAGTTAAAACGTCGCCCTTCCTTCCGATCCTGCCGAAGTTGAGGCCCAAGATGTGGATCCTTTTCTTCCTCTGGAATCGGTGATGTATCCACCGTCACCGTGCGAAGTCCAATCCGGCGCGTTTCAAAGTCAAGCACGTCACCCGTTGCGTCATCCACAAGAGAAATCTTCACCGTGTACAGTGGCTGCTCTCCATAGCCATTCGGCCACCACAGCTGCGGATGCTCCACCTGCAGTTCCATCACCGCCGCACCGTCAACGCTCCCCTTTGGAGCAAACAGAAATTTCTCCCCCTGCGGCGTCACAAGAACCGCTTCCAGGTGCGTGCCCGGGGCAAATCGTTCATCCACATGTGACCCGGAACCATTCGCAGCAGACGTGCCGCCGCGCGTCTCGCTCCCCGCCGCAGAATCCGTCCTCGCCGTCAGCGTCACCCCCACCCGGCTCACTTCATTTCCGCGGACACCGGTTGCAGTAACCGTATGCTCCTGTAAAATGCGGATATCATTTGAAAGTCTGGCTCGTTTCACCCCCAGAAGACGAACCGGGCGATAAAGCCCCGCATCCGGAAGGCGCGGCCCCCAATCCCACCCGAACATGCAATGTGCCTTGCGCAGCTGCGGATAGCCCGGCATGGCATCGGTGCTCTCCATGTTTCCGATCCGTTCATGTGCCGCAGCTATAAATTTTGTCGGAGAATACACCGTTACCTTCAGCTCATTTTCCCCGGATTTCAGCAACTGCTTCACATCGTATTCAAAGCTACGATGCATGTTTTCTGTATGGCCAAGGAGTACGCCATTCAGCTCAACGTCTGCTATAGTATCTATGCCATCAAACCGCAAAATCACGCGGTCGCTTTCGAATACTGCTGCCTCCGGAACAAAGGCTTCCCGGAAAACAAAGTCATTTTCCATGAGCTTCAATGCATCCAGCTCATTATCCCGCCAATAGGGATCCGGCATTAGCCGATTCTCCAACAGACAGGAATACACACTGCCCGGCACCGACGCCGGAATCGGATCCGCTCCGATGTGATAGACATTGTCCCCCAGAATCGTCAATGTCCAGTTTTTTGACAGTAATTGCTCCGTCATGTTCCCCTCCATTCTTGTACTTATGCTCAAGTACCTTCACCCAGTTAAAAGTCACACCCATGAGTATCGCTAACATAAGAACATCGTACCCCCAGAAAGGCAACATGTCGATTCTTTTTCTTAAATTCAAGCTAAGTTTTTTTTATGTTCATATATTTATTTAAGTTAACTTTATTTTCATGGCTTTTTTTTGGGGGGGCTTTTCGTGTCAATTCTTGAAAAACTAACCTTTTTCAGTTGGTTCACAGTGTTGGAATATTTCTCCGGATGGAGGATTTTTAGCTCATCCATGAGATTTCCGATGATACTTGTATTCGGATCGTTTGCCACACGTAAAAAGCCGTCCCGAAGGACGGCCAAAGAATAAAGTCGTGTGGGGTGAATATATCGCGCAAGACCAAGCCATGCAATCAACATCATGGTGAATGTAGCCTATGTCAGATCGTTAACCCTCTCAACAATGTATTCGTTGTGCTCCCTGATCTCCTTGTCTTCCAACATCTCCTGTATTGTCATCCAATGGTAGCGTCTTCCGTCAATTTCAAAATCATCAGAAGGGAGGCTTGCGTTTAAGTCTGCACTGTAAAAACTGTAGTCATAGGCTCTGACTTCATTATGGGCCGTGGCGAATTTCTGCTCATTCCCCGTCCCTTTGTGCCGTATGGAAACATCCGATTCTTTCAGATTCAATTCCTTTGCAAGGTGTTCCGCTATATTTTTCTCGTTTTCGTAATCCTGCGTCTTGAAGTTCGGGAATGTGCGAAACCCCCATGCCGGATTGTCATATACGAGATACTTTCTGTTGTTGTCCTTTTTCTGGATTGCAACGATGGAGCTGCGTCTGTCTTTCATATCCAATGCCTCAATGTCCCTTATCATCTGTTCCTTGCTGTATCCCGGCAGCGCCATGATTTCCCTCGTGATCACGATGATGTTTAGCAGTACGACCAACCAAAACACCGTTCTTATAGCTGCCGGCGAAATTCCTAAATTGCTGTAATCTCCTGTGAATGCGGACATCAGAAGGACTACCGCATCCAGCACTTCGATCCACCGTGATTTTCTGCCGATGTAATCTCTTTTTTCTTCTATCAGACGCCTCAAGTCCGTATCATCTATATATAGCTTCATTGTTTCCTCTCTTTGTCTTCGCGTCATTATATTCGCTATCTTCTCCTCTTCGCAAGATGAAAAGGCGAGAGCCAAAACTCCCACTCTGAAGAACAGACGGACTTTACAAGCAACGCGAACACGTTGTCAAAATATACTCTTCCATCAACCTCGCAATTACTGCTGCCTGACTTTCCCCGTTTTTCTCACAGGCATCAGCGAACCTCTCCGCAACATCGCCTTTTAGCTTGAAGGATTTCGTCTTGTACCCAGCTTTCTTTTGATATCTTTCCACGCGTACCGTGTTTTTGTTTGGTCTACCTGTTGGCATCACTTCCGCTCCTTCATCCATAATATAGCGGCATACGCCAGCTTGACGGTGCCGATCACTATAAATCAGCATCCCCCTGTGCTTACTCATGTATGATAGCATAGTGTTTACCATACGTCAACCAGAGCCCTCTCGATGCTCTCTCCGTTCTCCTTCATGATC
>CAVKRN010000001.1:18664-117375 GCA_963658695.1 bacterium | reverse complement strand
AAAAAGTGTATGGTAAAACAATCACCGGTCTGTGAAGAAAGGCACATGACATGAAAAAAATATATATTGCACTAACCGGGTGCATTTTAATTGATATACGCACCTGGTTATGATAATCTTACTGTACAGGAGGTGATCCTATGTCACAGGCAACATTTAGCGTTCGTATGGATGACACTTTAAAGAATCAGTTTGAAGTTTTGTGCAATGATTTTGGAATGAACATGTCCACAGCAATTAACGTCTTTGCAAGAGCCGTTGTACGGGAACGTCGTATTCCCTTTGAAATCGTCTCTTCAGAGCCGGAAATCACTCGTCAAAAAGCGCTGCAGACTTTCCGGTCTCTCCGGGAACAATCCGCAAAGAATTTTCCTAACGAGTTTTCGCTTGATGTAATAAATGAGGAAATTTCGAAAGTACGGAATGGTGAGGTAGATATTTAATGACTTATTATGCAGTGATCGACACAAATGTCCTTGTCTCTGCACTGCTCTCTAAGCATTCAGATTCTGCCACTGTTCTTCTTGTAGAGAGAATGATTCTTGGCGACCTGATTCCTGTTTACAGTGCTGATACGATGAAAGAATATCAGGAAGTCCTACGAAGAAAAAAGTTCAAATTCAGCATCGAACAAATTGATTATCTGCTATCAGCAATTTTACATTTCGGTCTGATGGTGGAACCATCACCAACCGGCGAAAATCTTCCTGATCCAAAAGATCTTCCATTCTATGAAGTCGTTATGGAAAAACGCAAAACAGATGACGCTTATCTGGTCACCGGAAATCAAAAGCATTTTCCGATCAAGCCATTTATTGTAACAGCCAAGGAAATGCTCGACATTCTCGATATGCATAGCTGAACATACGCCATCGCTGACAATCGCGAGAGGTCTATATGAGGAGGTCAAGATAACCCAATATCCCTACATAAAGGCACCCAAGCCTTCCGGCCTGAGTGCCTTTATCATTAACATGCCTTATTCTGACTGTATCTCTGGGACGTACTTAAATACTACCGTCACGTCTGTCCTTGCAATTTATTCTTTGGTTGCCCGCGCTGCCTCAAAATCATCCACCATCTGGCAGATCAGATTGACCGTACCATCAATGCCAAGGAGCGCGGAATTGATGGAGAAATCATAGGTGTCTGCGCGGCCCCATTTGTGGCTGGAATAATAATTGTAGTAACTCTGACGCTGTTTATCCTTCTTGTTCATGAAGTCGCGTCCCTTCTGACGGGTGTTGATATCCGGGTAACGACGCATAATCTCATCGATACGGCTGTCCTCATCGGCATGGATGAAGATGTTGATGACATTGTCACGCTCCGCCAGCGCATTGTCGGCACAGCGTCCGATAAACACGGCAGGACCTTCGTCAGCGAGTTTCTTGATAGTATCAAACTGTGCCAGGAACACCTTCTGGCTGATCGGCATATCCACAAAGCTGGACGCATTGTAACCGAACGAATACGTATCCATTACAAGATTATACAAAAAGGAATTCGTAGCACGCTCATCGTGCTGCTCAATCATTTCCTTACAGAATCCACTGTTGCCAGCTACATGAGCGATCAGCTCCTTGTCGTAATATTTAATGCCGTAGCGAGCGGCAACCTTTTCACCGATTTCTCTTCCGCCAGATCCAAATTGTCTTCCGATGGTAATGATTGTATTCATATTGCCTCCTTACATCCGGTCACTTCAATACCGTTTCTTCTATGACCATGATTCTTTTGAATACCTTTATTATAGTGAAATTGCACCGATTTTGCACGTACTAATGCAAAACATGAGCAGCGTCAATCATATCACAGGATCTCCAGCAAATGCTGAAAGTACTCCGGGAGCGGAGCATCGGTTTCAATATACTCCCCGCTCACCGGGTGAACAAAGCCCAGCACCTTGGCATGCAGACATTGCCCCTGCAGCCGGAACGGCGATTTTCTGGAGCCGGCATAGACTTCGTCCCCCAAAAGCGGATGGCCGATGCTGGCCATATGCACACGGATCTGGTGCGTCCGTCCGGTCTCCAACCGGCATTCGACATAGGTATACTGCTCGAATCGCTGCAATACTTTGACGTGGGTAACGGCATACTTTCCGGTTCCGGTTGGAACAACAGCCATCCGCTGGCGGTTGCTGCGGTCTCGTCCGATATCTCCACGAATGGTCATTTCGTCCTTTGGCAGAACACCATAGCAAATTGCCACATAACGACGGACAATGGTGTGGTCCTTGAGCTGCTGCGCGATGCTTTGGTGTGCGAGATCATTTTTGCAAATCAGAAGGGAGCCGGTGGTATCCCGATCAATCCGGTGTACAATTCCGGGCCGCAAAACCCCATTAATGCCGGATAGCGAATCCCTGCAATGATACATGATCGCATTCACCAGCGTGCCGCTGTAATGTCCCGGCGCCGGATGTACAACCATTCCCTTTGGCTTATTCACGACAAGGACATCGCTGTCCTCATAAAGGATATCCAGAGGGATGTTTTCCGGCAGAATGTCCGGGAGAATCTGCTCCGGAATGGAGAAGGTGACAAGATCCCTTTCCCTGACCTTTAAGGAAGCCTTGGCCCCTTTCCCGTTCACAAGGACAAGACCATCCTTAAAAAGGCTCTGCAGGTAGCTGCGGGACCGGTCGGGCACCTGTATGGCCAGAAGCTTATCCAGCCGCAGACCGTCCTCCTCTTCTCCTACAATGAAAGAATCGGTATTCATAGGCAGACTTTATCCTTTGGTGTGCAGAAACGCAAAGTCCTCATCTTTGTAATAAAAAAGGACGAGCAAAACCAGTGCTGCGGTTGCCGTGGTGACATAGATATCTGCCACATTAAAAACCGGGAAATTGATCAGAGAGATATAAATAAAATCGCGGACATATCCCAGTCGGATTCGGTCCACCAGATTTCCTACGGCACCGGAACTGATGAAAAGAAGAGATACTGCAAACGGAAGGAAACGCCGCGTTTTGGGAATGCGCAACAGGAGCATACCAATGAGCACCGTGACAACAGCAGCAATCAGAATAAACAGCCACTGTGCATTTTCCAGAAGACTAAAGGCTGCGCCCGTATTCTGCAGGTAGTAAAGCTCCAGAGCGCCGGGAATCAGCTCGATCGGTTGCCTGCCGGACAGTGCATTCTGTGCCAGAGACTTTGTCCATAAATCCAATACGAGAAGGAGAAGCCAGGCGGCAGCGAATAATACGGTGAGTAGCCAAAGGCTTGTTTCCTTTGTATGGGAGACTTCCGCGTTTTTTGATAAATCGTGATTGGACATCTTGTTCCTCTTCTATAAGGCGCGGGAAGAACACGCGTTTATGCGTGCTCCCCTGTTTTCAATGAAAAATCAAGCTCGCGGATAGCGGCCAGCAGCTCCTCGTCGGTTACGGCAGTATCTACATAGGCATCACCGATGGAATGCAGCAGGATAAAGCGAAGGGCCCCGTTTTGCATCTTTTTGTCGGATTTGGTGAGTGTAAGTACCGCTTCGGCATCGATGGATTCCAGTGAAATCGGAAGCCCAAAGGGGACGAACATGTCGCGCACCTCGTAGTACTCCTCCCATGAAAGATACTTGCGCTGATAGGAAATGTATGCAGCAGCAATGCATCCCAGAGCGACACATTCCCCGTGGGTCATCGCAAAGTTCAAATGCTTTTCGATGGCATGGCCGATGGTATGGCCGAAGTTCAGCAGCATGCGGTCTCCCTTTTCGTAGGGATCCGCCTCAACAACCGCCTTCTTGATTTCGTTGCTGCGGTAAAGCATTTCCGACAGCGTATCGGGATCCCGGTCGGTGATTTCCACAATGTGATCAATCAGCCATACATAAAACTCGCTGTTTTTAATCAAAGCGCTTTTCATGATTTCGGCAAAGCCGGAGGCAAACTGCCGTCCGTCCAGCGTTTTCAGATAATCCGGATTCTCCCAGACAAGGCGAGGCATTTTAAATGCGCCGACCATGTTCTTGTAGCCGTCGAAGTCAACGCCGGTCTTGCCTCCAATGGAGGAATCGGCCTGTGCCAGGAGCGTGGTCGGGATCTGTATAAAGTCAATGCCGCGCATGTAAACTGCTGCTGCAAAGCCGGTCATATCTCCGACCACGCCGCCTCCCAGCGCCACCAGCACGCAGCTTCGATCAAAATGATTCTCAACAAGAAATCCCAGAAGGCTTCGGATCTGATCCAGTGTTTTATTCTCTTCTCCTGCAGGGATTGCGTACACCAGCGGCTTGGTATCGAACAACTCCGCAATGGGCTGCGCATATAGCGGAGCTACATTGGTATCCGTTACAATACAGAATCTGTGCCCCTCAAAGCCAAGTCGAAGGAGCTCACGCTGAAACTGGGCGGTATCGGTGCTGTAAAGAATGTCATAGCAAGGCTGTCCATCCTTGTGAACGGACAGGCGGTTCTTATTTTTACTCATGGATCAATTCTCCTTGAAACTTTGCTGAATAGTTGCTCAGGAACGAACGCCAGCTGGCATCTGTACAAAAACGTTGTGCAAACGGGAAACCGAATGCAGTTGAACCGATATTACACAAAAGCGCACCAACACGTGTGTTGGTGCGCTGATCATCTGTCCTTTTCGGTACATCGTTTGCGTTTCGCGGTTTTCAGCCGTACCAGTGGCCTTAATAAGCACTTCCCATGTTCATGGTGTTGTTGACAAACGGATTAGAGCTACCGTCATTCATTCCGCTCATCGAACCGGCTCCGCCCATGCCATTCATGCTGCCCATACCGTTCATGCCGCCCTGCGAGGCAGCCGCATTGGCCAGAATTCCGGATACGGCACTGGGACGTCCTCCGGCAATGTCACCGGCAATATCCACATCCTCCGGTGTAATCACAATAATATACTGCGAAATCCGCATGAAGTTGCCGTGAAGCGCATAGCAGGAACCGGATGCAAAGTCCACAATCCGCTGTGCGGTGTTGACATCCAGACCCTCTAAATTCAGCATCACAATCCGGTGCGCCAGCAGTGTGTCGGTGATCTGCCGCGCGTGATCAAAGGAGCTCGGTTTGATCACACGGACCTGCTGGGATTTTCCGGGATTCATATTCGGACGCATCGGAACAACCTGTGCGCCGCCGGGACGGCCTCCGCCCTGATTGCCGGTTGGACGAAGGGAGGTACGGCCGCCGGTGGAACGCTGCGGACGATAATCCTCTTCATCGTCATCGACGTCCTCTTCCTGCTCATTGCGACGCTTGCGGTTAAAAAAGCCCTTTCCTCTGGACTCATCCTCCTCCGGATCGTAATCATCCAACTCCGGATCGTAATCCTCTTCATCACCAGAAACGAAACGGCTTGTCAGATTGTCAAAAATACCCATATTGTCTCTCCCATGTGAGATCGTATATACACTTTCAAAATTCCATACTTTGTTATTATTGAATGAAAATGAAAGCATGTCAATGTAAAAATGCGCAATCCGCCGCTCATTCGTACAAAAACTCGTCCGGTGATGTTGCATCAGCATTCAGCACAATATAGTCATACTCCCGGAGCCCGTATGTAGAATTGGCTTCCACGATGGCATAGTCATCATTTTCTGCAATTTTGGTTACCTGACAGAAGTCGGCGTAGCCTTTATTGATGTTATAGACCCCGGTCAGTGTGTCGGTCATGCTCGATGAGAGCGTCAGCGTTTCCGAGGAATCCGGTTTTACCAGAACATCACCGTCGGAAAAGCTGTCCTGGCTCAGATAATAATGATCGGTGTCGTCTTCTTTGGTGTAGGGCGTTACGGATATAAATTCGGTGCTCTTCTCTCCGTCCGAATCCACAATCTGCCGTAGTACTCCGCTGCCGGAGCCGCTTGTTCCCATTCCCTCTGTAATATAATCCCTCGGAACGGCAAAAAAGGTATCGTCGATCAGAGCGGTTTTAGGAACCTTCAGGCCTGTCTGAGAATCATTCAGAACTTCTATAGTAAGGAAACGATCTGTACAGAAGGTGATCATGGAATTGGTGAAGGTAAGCTCTACAAGAAGGTGATCTTCGTCCAGCTTGCGAACCTCTCCCACCGTGGCCCAGGATTCATATTGGTTTTTCAAAAAACGGACCTCAACAACGCCTTCTTCCGTAAAGTAATCCGCCTCTTCCTGGGAGGAAACCTGGATGGCAATGCTCCAATCCTCTGACGTTTCCAGTTTATACGCAGGATCGCCCTCCACAACAAGATCACCGTTTGTCAGTTCCGTCTTCTTATAATTGGAGGTATCGAAATCACTGGTCACCAGATCCTGAAAGGTCTTACCCTCGTATCCGTCCACACTGTAGACAATATCGCCGGTATCGGTGGTATTACAGTAGTGCAGGGAGGAGGCGGAGGCTGAGGAAAGATCCTTGAGAATGCTGCGGTTGGTCATCTTCTGAATCGAAGCTGTAAGAGACGATTTAAAGGTATAAACCTGTCCGAAATCCGAGGCCGAAAAGCTGTCCTCAAAGGAAGAAATCGCAGCAGCAAGGGTCTGATAATCGCTGTCCGAAAGGATGTTATTCTCGGTTGCATTCTGTGCCAGATAGGACTGCACCTGACCGGACTCATCCACCGTGTACGCAAGTGCACCGGTACTGAGGCGGTCCGTTTCCGGAGAATAGTAATTGATGTACCCGGAATATTCGCTTCCAACTACGGTTTCACTGCGAAGAGCAAGGCCCTGGTAGATACGATCCGACGCCAGTGAACCGGTGCGAACCTCATAGGCCACCACATGCTTAGCGGTGACATAGCGGATCAGCGAATAGGCAGTATAGATTAGGATCACTGCCATAATGATGATGCCGAAATTCAGATTTACCGGTTTCTGATACTGAATGACGCGGCCGGCTCCATTGCCACCGCTCCCCTTCCCGGCATTCTGCGGCGCTTTGGATGGCGCATAGCCTCTTCCTGCCAGCCGCTTGTCATAGGCTTTGGCGTTCGAGCGTGCTCCGGAGCGGGGCTTTTGGCCGGAAGCAGGTCTTTTTTTAGCACCTTGCACGTAATGCGCTCCATTATTCGAATTTCGACTGCGGTGATTGGTCAAAAGGAACTACCCCATTCACAACGAAAGCCTTGGAAACAACGTCCCAAGGCTTTCGGAGTACTATACAATGCAATGTCGGTCTTCTTACAGAGAAACGGCAATCAACGGCTTGGCAATTTCCGGAAGCTCTGCCTCATCCATAGAAACGCTGAGTACGAAATCAACCTTGAACTGCTCACTGAGCTTCTGGAGTTTCTCTACAGCGCCGGTGATATCTGCATCACGCAGATGTGCGATATCAAGAAAGCTGTCAAAATACATCTGCTGCAGGTCATGATCCTGAGAGAGAATTCCGCTGACAAAGCCAAGGAACTGATCCGAATTGTCTACGCTGTAATCCGGTACACAAATCAGGCGAATCTTGTTATTAAGCTCGAACATGTGCTGTGTGCTCTTGTCGAGATAAACAACATTTCCCAGTACATCTTTTACTTCCGTATTAACTTTATCCAATAAGCACTTTGTCTTTCCTTTGCCTTTTTTGCCTACGATAAGTTGAACCATTGGATTTGCCCTCCTGGACTAGTATTTTTGTAACGAATTCGAAAGGGATTCGTTTCGCTTATTATACAAAAATACAATGGGAAAAACAACCGCTCTCATTCAATCAGATCCAAAAGATCATTCATTGTCTGGTAGCAGGCATCGTTGTCGAGTGCCTTCATGACAACCGCAATGTACGGATTTCCGGAGGAATCCCGCACGTACAGAATCAGATTGTGACCGGCTGCTGTTGTGGTTCCGGTCTTTCCGCCTATCACAGTGACGCCGGTTGGGGGCTTTACATAGTCCATGTTGTAGGAATTGGTGGAGTTGACAGTAATTTCCTTATTCGCCCCATTTTTGTCGTGGTACACCGTGGTGTAGGTCGACATGGCGATGATTTCCTGGAAGGACTGAAACTGCATGGCCTCGTTAAAAATCAGGTACATGTCGTACACACTGGTGTAGTGATTCTGATCCGTCAAACCATTGGAATTGATGAAATTGGTTTTGGTGGCACCGAGGGAACTGGCCTCTTCGTTCATCATCTGAATAAAATTCTCCGTGGAGCCGCCGATATTTTCCGCGATCATTATGGCGACATCGTTGTCCGAATGAATCAGAAGCAGGTGAAGCGCCTGGTCCAGCGACATGGTATCACCCTCCTCCAGACCGGCCCGCTGCGCATCGGCGTCGGTCATGTAGACATTGGAGGAAGCGGTAAGCACCGTGTCGAGTTCTGCGTTCTCAAGGGCAACCAGAGCGGTCATGATCTTCGTGAGGCTCGCGGGATACACACGTTCGAAAATATCCTTTGCATACAGCGTTTCCCGGCGGTTTAAGTCGAAGAGCGCCGCGCAGGTGGTATCGGCAATGCCGCTGATTGCCTCGGAATTGACATCGCCTTCTGCCACACAGATGTCCGAAGCAAAGGAAGTGGCAACCTCCGCAGAGCCGGAGCTGCTGGTCATGAAATTAAAATTGCTGTAGCCGGCATTGTCCTGGAAAGAAAGCGTCACCTGATGACCGCACCCTTCCAGGGAAAAAGACACGCACAGCAAAAAAAGGAGCGGCAAAAAACGCTTCCTGCCGCCCACTTTCATCTTCT
This sequence comes from bacterium, assembly GCA_963658695.1. Classification (GTDB taxonomy): domain Bacteria; phylum Bacillota; class Clostridia; order Lachnospirales; family Lachnospiraceae; genus CAG-791. The sequence continues at coordinate 108,730 of CAVKRN010000001.1, read as the reverse complement.
CTTCTATTTTCTGTCCAACCGTCACAATCGTCATATTACTTAACACATCACTTATACATCTCACGCCATTCCAGATCCCCTCGGTCAAGAGACTTTACCAGAAGCTCTGCAGTAGCAAGGTTGGTTGCCAGCGGGATGTTATGGATATCACACAGCCGAACGATGTTGTTGACATCCGGCTCGTGCTTTTTGCTGTCGCTGAACGGATCCCGCAGGAAAATAACGAGATCAATCTCATTGTTCTCAATCTGAGCACCAATCTGCTGCTCACCGCCCAGATGTCCGGCTAAGAGCTTGTGGATGTTAAGATTGGTGACCTCTTCCACCAGACGTCCTGTCGTACCGGTGGCATAGAGCTCGTGGCGGCTTAAAATACCGCGGTAGGCGATGCAGAAATTCTGCATCAATTTCTTTTTGGCGTCGTGCGCAATCAATGCAATGTTCATGTCATACCCCCAAAATGAATACCTTCACCTTTTGCTGTCCTCTGCATATTCTGCATTCGCACATTTAAGACAAAGCCGACGCCGATATACAGACTGATCAGACTCGTCAGGCCATAGCTTACGAACGGAAGAGGAATTCCTGTATTCGGCAAAACGCCTGTTGTAACGCCGATATTCAGAAATCCCTGAAAACCGATCCAGGTCCCCACCCCTGCAGCTATGACAGCTCCGGCAGTGTCTTTGGCGGATTTCGCAATCGAATAGATGCGAAGTGTTATCAGCAGAAGCAAAATGACAACAATGCTGCTCCCTATAAAACCAAACTCCTCTCCGATTACAGTGAAAATAAAGTCGGTCTGAGACTCACTGATGTATCCGCTGTTCAGAAGGGAGCTGATTTCATTCGTGTTATAGCCCTTTCCCATGAGCTGTCCGGAGCCAATGGCCATGATGGAATTCATGGTCTGGTATGCGATGGTATCCGCATAATCCTCCGGATGAAGCCAGGCAAGAATACGGCCTCTTTGATAATCACTCAGAAGGGTTGAACCATCCTGAATGACAAAATTGATAAACAAAATAACAGAAGGAATGGTCACGACCAAAATCGCTCCCACAATCCGGTAGCTGAGCCCGCACACAAACAAAATGGCGGCAATGATCAGGCACACCATGATTGTCGTGGACAGATCCGGCTCCTTGTAAATCAGGAGTACCGGTGGCAGTGCCAGCACAATGGACGCCGTAATCCACATTACCTTCTTCATTCTGACCTTGTATGTCATGATAAACTTTGCATAAAACAAAATCAATAGAATTTTGGAGAACTCCGAAGGCTGGATGGTCACGCCGATATTGATCCAGCGAGTCGCGTCGTCGCGGTTGACGCCAAGCGGTGTGAACACCAATCCTAGCAGCAGGACAGTTATGACATAGTAAATCCAGTGAAACTGAATCACCCTTTTATAATCAAAAGATGACAAAAACAGCATAACGGCCAGTCCGAGCAGCATGCCGTAAACCTGCTTGCTCTGCAGATCGTGCTTGGCCGAACCAATGGCGGCGATGCCAATGCTGTTCAGGATCACAATCAGGCCAACCAGAAGAAAATCGAGGTGCCGAAGATCAAATGTCTGAAATAAACGATGTCGTTTCATGAATTCTATCAGTCCGAAATACTGTTTTCCGTATCCATGGAAGAGCCCAAAATCTCATCCAAGGTCTTGTCACCAAAATAATACTCCAAGACGGCCTCTGTAATCTGCGCGGCATAGGAGGAGGTATAGCCGTTGGCAACGCGAGTGGCAATGGCGATCCGCGGGTTGTCATACGGCGCATAGCCAATAAAAAGCGCGTGGTTTGGCTTATCTTCTGCTTCCTGTGCGGTACCGGTTTTGCCGGCAGCAGTAACGGAAAGCCCCTGGAAAAAGGCCATATTCTGCACAACGCCGCGCATGCCGGAATGAATGGCATTCCAGAAGACCGGATCCATCTGAATTACATTGCGGATCTGGGCAGAATTCTGCTCCGCATTGGAGCCATCCGCGGACTGTGTGCGGTCGATAAGCGTTAGATTATAGCAGGTGCCGCTGTTGGCAATGGTTGTTGCATAGCGGGCAAGACCTACAGTTGTATAGCTGGCATTGCCCTGTCCGATGGCGGAGCGAACCGCGTCGGTGGTGGAGACCTGCGGCGCTCTTTCTTCGATCTCGATGCCGGATTTATCGGTCAGACCGTAAAGATCCGCGTATTTGCGAAGCTTGGCAATGCCCACGTCGGAATCGTAATTGTCCTCGGAATCCAGGCCCAGCATATAGCCCACGTTGTAAAAGAAAATATTGCAGGAGTGCGTTATGCCGCCGATGACATCCAGGTTCCCGTGACTGTTGGGGTATACCCAGCAGCGCGGCTCCGGCTTTCCGATTTTGGTAAAGACGCCCTCGCATTTAATGATGGTGCTAAGGTCAATGACGCCCTCCATAAGACCGGCTGTCGCAGATACGGGTTTGAAGGTAGAACCGGGCGCCGTTTCCTGGTAGGTTGCGTTATTGATGAGCGGCCGGGAAAGGTCCTCCTGAAGCGACTGGTAATAGTCCGCATCTACACCGTTAGCCATTTTGTTGTTGTCATAACCGGGATAGGTAACAAGAGCCAGAACATCGCCGTTTGTCACATCGGTAATAACGATGGAGCCGGAATACGGATAGAGATTCAGCTGATCCGGCGTCAGATCCAGATTGTTGATCCGCTTCATCATGAACTCCATGGCGGATTCCTCTCCCCCAAGGAAACGGGTCTCCTCGTCAGAAGAAACGGAAACGATACCCTGCTCCAGAAGAATACGGCAGACCTGCGCACCGGAAATGGTGTCGCTTTGGATCATGTAGTGAAACAGATGTTTGGTAAAATCCCGGTCCTCCCGAAGCGTATTCAGAATATAGCTTACAAGCGCGTCATATACCTCGCTTCCGGAAGCGTATTTGCTGTCCATATCAATCTGGCTTGCATCCACCCAGTCCATGGAAATGGCGTAGTTTAAAAACTCTGCCATGGAAATGACCTCATCGGTGGTCCAGCGGATATAGGTATCGTCGCTCTTGTCAATGCGGGAATTTACCAAAACGCCCTTATCCTTGAGCATGGAGACAATGTAGCTCTCGTAGTCCTTATATTCACTGCTAAGAACGTTGTATGGATTCTTGGTATCCACCATCTCTGTCCGAAGTCCGGAAAGCGCGTTCTCCTGATAGCTTGTAAAGGAGGACCAGACAGCCGCTTCGGTGCTCGCAGCATCGGATGCACTGAGGTGATCGATGTCGATGATGTTGTTGTTGAACATCTGGAAATAGACATCATAGATGGGAATCATGATGTCAGAGCTGTCGTCGTTATCTCCCATTTCATAGGTTTTGGCGTCAATGATGCGGTTGTAGACAATATCTGCCAGTTTGCGCTCCAGAATGTCCTGTGCAGCAACCTGCAAATCATGGTCAATGGTCAGATAAATGTCATCTCCTGCTATCGGGGCAACGTAATCACTGGTCTCCAGCTCATTGCCCATGTTGTCGACATAAACCGTCTCCGATCCCTTGGTGCCCTGCAGCTTGGATTCCATGGCGGATTCAATGCCGGATTTGCCGACGACATCATTGCTGGTATAGTCCGGATTCTCCTTCTGGAGTTCTGTGAGCTCTTCGGAGCTGACCTTTCCGGTGTAGCCGAGGATGTGCGCAAAATACTCACTGTCGTTGTAGCGACGCAAGGTATCGTCGGTGACCGATACGCCCTCCAGTTCATTTTGGTTCTCAAGAACGGCAGCAACCGTTTTATCGGAGACATTTTCCGCGATGGTTGTCGCAATATACTTCTGATAGCTGTTCAGACTTAAGAGGTAGCGGATGGTCACAATCTGCAGAAGGCGCCGGGGCTCATACCCCTTCTGCGGCACAAATTCGCTGGTCTCATCCTCCGGATTCATTCGCTCTCCGATGCGGAAACGGCTGGCAGAACAAAGGTATCCGATCAGATCATCGGCACTGGCATTTGCCTCCTCATCTTCCAGATCACTGATGCTTGCATGACCATATACGTCGGCCAGAAAACGGGAAAGCGTTGTTCCGCTGACGGTATACTCGTAATGGGAGGTTTCTTCATTCCAGACGACGTCAAAATCCGAGGTGATGGTGTCGCCGTTTTCTTCCACGATATCGATGACCTTTTCGATGGTGTCGTTGAGATCCTGGCTGTGTGCCGAGGAGGATGTGCCAAGGTCATTCATCGTAACTGAATACGCAAGCTCATTGTATGCAAGGAGCTTGCCGTTGCGGTCATAGATATTGCCTCTTGTGGATGCGATGGAGACTTCTCTTCGGATTCGCAGCTTGAAATTGGAAAGGTAGGTCTCACCATTTACAATCTGCAGCAGGAACAGACGATACAAAAGGCCGCAGGCTGTGCCGACGGCCACGAAGGACATGATCAAGGTTCGGAGATTGATTTTCTTAAAAAACTCTCCCCGGAAAAAGGTTTGGATATTCTCAATAATACGAATCAGATAATCAAGCATTTGTTCGTTACGATTTATTCTCCATCAGAGCGCTTTGTGGTTTTTCCTTCATAAAGCGGTTGAATAAAATCCGAAGAAGCGGATACAGCAGCACGCTGGCAAGTACCGTATAGACCATCTCCGGGAGCATGCGTTTTTCAAAAAATGTTTTGAAAAAAAGCCGGTTGCGCATCAGGAACAGGAAAAAATAAACGGCAAACCCGGCTGCAAAGTCACAGACAGCAATCAGTGAAAGAGGAAATATCAGATCTTCTACATACAGTATTTTTTGAAATTTCCCCGACAAAAAACCGATCACGGCATATATACCGGCCTGAAAGCCAATCAGGGGTCCGAAGCAGATGTCGCACAAAAGGCCGCAGAAAAGGCCGATGCACATGCCCTTCCGGTCACCGAACATAAATCCGTAGGAAGCTGTCACAACCACCATCAGGTTCGGTGCGATCCCCTGAATGGTAATTGCCGGCAGGACCGCCGTCTGCAGGACAAAGCAGAGAATAATAATGACAAATACAAGTAAAACGGTTCTAAGCTTTTTCATTCACTTACGGTTTGCTTCTGCTGCAAAATCACGAGGACCGTGTCCAGGTGCGAAAAATCAACGGCCGGCGTGATCCGTCCGGATTTGGTCAGGTTGTTGGGATCGGTCTGCAGGTCACTGATGTAGCCGATGAGAATTCCGGGCAGGTATTTGCTGCTGATGTTCGAGGTGACTACGCTGTCTCCGAGCCGCACATCACTGTCCGGATCCGAAAGTTCGGAGAACGAGATTTCGCCGTTCTCATAGAGCGTCAGATCGCCGGACACCATCAGATTGTCCTCGGTGGCCTGCACGGTGGCCGAAACATTGGAATCATCATCAATAATGGACTGTACCCTTGCCCAGTTCGGACCAATGTAGGTAATTCGTCCGACAAGGCCTCCGTCTGCCAGAACATTCATATCCAGAGCAAGGCCGTCATTGGTTCCCTTGTTGATCAAAAACGAGTGATACCAGGTGCCGCTTTCCTTGGCGATGATGCGAGCACCGGTTTTCTCATAATCGGAGTAGGTTCCATCCAGCTGGTACAAGGTTCGAAGCTCCGTCAGCTCATGCTTGGACTGCAGGAGCGCCTGGTTGGAGGCGGTAAGCTCCTGATTCTCCTGCGCAAGCGCCGCATTCTCTTCCTGCAGCTGATGGATATCAGAAACTAACTGTTCGCGCTCGATCAGCCACTCTCCGGCCCGGCTGACGCCGTTTTGAAAGGGCACCACTACATAACCTGCAAAGCCGGACAGTGGTCCATCCAGAATGCTTGTGTAATATGTAATTAGAATCAAGCCAACGCATAAGGCGGTGGTAATTAGCAGAAGGTAGCGGCTGGGTATATGAAGCTGCAGCGGCTCTCTTCTTTTGATGGGACCTGAACTCATTTCCCCAGTCCTTCAATGGTGTAGGCCAGCGGGCGGTACTGCATCTTTTTGATAACCTGTGCAAGACCAAGCGCAACGGTATTAATGGGAGCGTCCGCAACATTGACATCGAGCTTTACCTCGTTGCCGATGATGTCCGCCAGTCCTTCCTCCTGACTTGCTCCGCCGGTTAAGAACAGTCCGTGGCGATAGATATCGGCAGAAAGCTCCGGCGGCGTGCGTTCCAAAAGAACCTTGATGTTGTCAACAATGGTCCGGAAGCTGTCGTGAAGCGTCTCCGAAATAAAGTCCCTCGTAAGGCTGCGTTCCATGGGCAGGCCGGTAACAATATCTCTTCCGTAAATGGTGCAGTAATCCGATGTATTCTCCCGGTCTCCAAAGGTAAGGCGGACCGTTTCTGCGGTCTTCATACCGATGACCAGATTGTATTCTCTTCGAACGGCACTGACGATGGTGGTGTCAAAATGGCGGCCGCCGATTTTAAGGAGCTTGGAAAGCACAATGCCGCCAAGGGACAAAATGGAGATCTCTGTGGTGTCAAAGCCAACATCCACCACCAGAACGCCCTGCGCGGTCTTTACGTCAATGCCCATACCAAGACCGTCTGCCAAAGCCTTTTCTACAACCATGATCCGGCGAGCCTTGATGCCGGCATCGGCAATCAGATCATAGAACGCTCTTCGCTCCACCTCGGTAACATCCGTCGGCACAGCCACGAAAAAGTCTGCCGCATGCAACGCGCCGCGCTGCTCATCCCGCATGAAGGACTTCATCAGAAGCTCCATGTTCCGGATATCGGCAATGACACCGCTTCCGATGGGATAGCTCACACGGATATTGGCGGGGGCACGTTCAAACATTTCGTAGGCATTGTCGCCATAGGCGATCATTGTTTTTTTGTTCTTGACGGCAATCATGTTCTTCTGAACCATGATGCGGTCCGTTGCTGCGTTATAAATCTTTATATTGCAGGTGCCAAGATCCACGGCATAGGCGTTGTTGATCACGCCGGGATCATGAAACTCTTCCTGCTCACGGACCTCGCCGGGTCTGTGATGCTTTCTGCCGAATAGGGCCATATCTTCTCCCTTGCTGCCAGCTCCTTCAAGATTCTCCGCGTGAAAATCCAAACGGCGCCGGACAGTAACTGTGTATGTATCATTCCGGTGACAGCCAAGCAATGGAATGTGCGGCCTTTTATCTACACCATTCCCTCCGTCATAAGGCTGCAGTAGCGCCGGTCTCCAATGATGATGTGATCGACCAGCCGGATTTCCATAAGGTCTCCTGCTGCCTTTAAGCGCTTGGTTAACTGCACATCCTCCTTCGACGGAGACGGATCACCGCTTGGATGATTGTGCAAAAGCAAAAAGGAAACAGCACCTGCATCCAGTGCGCGCCGGAATACATCCCGCGGCGAACAAAGTGATGCATCTGCCGTTCCGATGGTCAGAATCTCCTCCCGCAAAAGACAAAGCCGGTTGTCCAGAAAAAGGGCAATGACTCTCTCCTGCGCTTCATGACGCAGAGACTCCATGTAATAATTCGCAACGGTCTGCGGCTCAGAGCAGGTCAGACGCTGTCCAAAGGGATGCGCCGACTCACAGGCAAGCCTCCTGGACAGTTCCAGAAGGCACTGGATCTGTATGGCACGGACTCTCCCGATACCGGGAACGCGCTGCAGATCCTCCTGGCTCAAATTGTAGAGAATAGAAAGGGAATTTCCATCTCCGCCCTTTAGCCGCAAAAGATGCCGGGAAAGCTCCAGAACCGGTTCCTTGGATGTACCGGTTCGAAGAAGGACAGCCAGAAGCTCAGCATTGGAGAGCGCCGCTCTACCGCCTGCCTCAAAGCGTTCATATGGCATTTCCGGACGATGTAATGGTTTCATAGGACCTCTTTCCCAGGGCCTCTTCCGGGGACAGAAATCCATATCATTGTAACCAGTTGCAGGCGGTTAATCAAGCTTTGCCAGCCCCCTCTCCTGCATGTTCTGCAGCGTTTTAAGAATTCCAAGCTTGGCATGGGGCCAGGTCAGTCCGCCCTGGAAAAAGACGGTATAGGGCTCCCGCAGCGGCCCATCTGCGGAGAGTTCAATGGAGGATCCGGACACAAAAGCACCGGCCGCCATAATAACATCAGAATCGTAGCCCGGCATCGGGGCGGGCTCGCAGGAAACAAAGCTGTCCACAGGAGATGCCGACTGGATTCCCTGGCAGAAGGCGATGACACCCTCCGGCTTATGGAAGGTGATGGCCTGAATGATGTCATGCCGGTCCTCGGATCCGTTTGGCAGAACGTCAAAGCCAAGCTTCTCATAGGCACAGGCAGCAAAAATGGCTCCCTTGAGCGCACTGGCCGTTACGATGGGACCCATGAAAAAGCCCTGGAAAAAGGCAGGAAGAAGGTCAAGGGAGGCTCCGACCTCTTTGCCAAGGCCGGGGCTGGTAAGGCGGACGGCCGCATTGGCGATGCACTCCTTTTTGCCGGCAAGATACCCTCCGATGGGGGCAAGACCGCCGCCCGGATTCTTAATCAGTGAGCCAACGCAAAGGTCTGCTCCCACGTCAGTGGGTTCTTTTTCCTCGGTAAATTCGCCGTAGCAATTGTCCACCATGTACAGGATGTCCGGCCGCAGGGCCTTCATGAACTGAATGGCTTCTCCGATGGCATCCACGGAAAGGGTTCGGCGGCTCTGGTATCCCTTGGAGCGCTGGATGGTGACAAGATGAATGGAATGGGACTCATCCCGGGTCAGCGCATCGCGAAGTCCCTCTAGGTCAAAGGAGCCGTCGGGCAAAAGATCTACCTGCTGATAGGAAATGCCGTATTCGGCCAGGGACCCTCTGGAGGGACGGATGCCGATGACTTCCTCTAAGGTGTCATAGGGCTTTCCGGCTGCCGAGAGCAGCGTTTGCCCCGGCCGCAGGTTCGACATGAGTGCCAACGCAAGGGCGTGGGTGCCGCAGGTAATCTGGGGACGAACCAGAGCGTCCTCGGTGTGAAAATAAAGGGAATACACCTTTTCCAGTCCTTCTCTTCCGATGTCGTCGTAGCCATAGCCGGTTGTTCCCTTGAGGCTTGCTTCGCCGATATGGGCTTCCTGCATGGCATGGATGATTCGCAGCTGGTTGTACTCCGCCATCTGATCAATGGCTTCAAAGCGATTCTGGAGACTTTCCAGAATCGGCGCAGCAAAGGCAAGCACCTCTTTGGAAATCCCGAGTGCAGCGTAAGCCTCTGTCTGCAGATCCGCAAACGCGGCATGGTTTGTCGTTGTTTTGTTCATTATTTTCTATCCTTTCCGGTCAACTACTTCAAAAGAACACCACATGAGCAAAAGGAAAGCTGCGAAGCAGAAAATTCCTTAGCAGACGTGTGAATTGTAATTACCAAGGTTCCAGGAATCCGGAAGCCCCGCCAGCATAAAATCGGCGGCCTCTTCGGGCGTAGTGTAGTCGTCCATGTTGACCCAGACCACGTTCTTCTCCCTTTTAAACCAGGTGAGCTGGCGCTTGGCAAAGTGCCTTGTCTGGAGTTTGATCTGCGCCACAGCATCCGAAAGAGAACAGGTCCCCTCCAGGTACTGGAGAAGCTGCTTGTAGCCAAGCCCCTGCATCGAAACATCTAAGGAGGAAAAACCGACGTCTTTTAGCCGCAGAACTTCGTCCAAAAGGCCCTCTTCCATCATGTCATCTACCCGGGCATCAATTCGCTCATACAGCTTCTCGCGATTCCGTGTGAGCACATAATAAACTGCGTCAAAAACCGGCTGCCGCTGTCGCTGGCTGGCATTGTGCTTGGATATTTGCCCGCCGGTCTCCCGCGCATATTCCAGAGCGCGGATCACGCGTTTGACATTATTGGGATGAATGGCGGCTGCAGAGGCAGGGTCCGTTTGGGCAAGGAGCCGGTGGAGCGCCTCGGGGCCTTCTGTATCCGCAAGCTTTCGGAGATCCTCCCGGTAGGCGGTATCCTCCTGCGTATCTGTAAAATCAATGCCGTACAAGAGCGCCTGAATGTAAAATCCGGTGCCGCCAACCACCAAAGGAAGGCGCCCTGCTGCGGTGATCTCCTCCGCTGCCCTTTGCGCTTCCTGCTGGAAGCGGACCACATTCCAAGCCTCGGAAGGATCTGCAATGTCAATCAGATAATGCGGGATATCCTGCATTTCCTCGGTTGTGATTTTGGCCGAACCAATGTCCATGCCGCGGTATACCTGCATGGAATCGGCCGATATGATGCTGCCGTTGCAGCGCTTTGCCATCGCAACGGCAGCCGCGCTTTTCCCGCTGGCGGTGGGGCCGGCAATGATGATGAGCTTATCCATATTACACAATTCTCTTAAATTTCCGTTCAATTTCCTGCTTGGACAAAACGATCATAGTCGGCCGTCCGTGGGGGCAGTGATAGGGGTTCTCCAGCGACAACAGCTCGTCAATGAGCGCCTTTGCCTCCTCGAATGACTGATGCATATTGCCCTTGACCGCGGCCTTGCAGGACATGGATGCAATTTTATACAAAATGGCAGCAGGGGTACCGCTCATGCGGGAATCCAGGATTTCATCGAGGATTTCCAGCAGAAGTGCATCCGGTTCATTGGCATACAACTCCATCGGTACACCCCGCAGTGCATAGGAATTCTGGCCAAAGGGCTCGATATCATAGCCCATGCGGCGAAAATACTCCTGGTACTGCAGGTAGGCCCCCTCTTCCTTGCCGGTCAGGTTCAGAATGATGGGCGGCGCCAGCATCTGGGACGGTGCCGGCTCTGCCTGTTCTTTCGCAAGGCGGCGCATCAGACGCTCAAAATTCACCTTTTCATGGGCGGCATGCTGGTCGATCATCAGCATTTTATCCTTGAAGGAAAGAATCCAGTAGGTGTCGAAAATCTGGCCGACGATCTTGTATTCCGGCAGATTGCTGCTCTGAAGGATGTGGTAATTGCGGTTGCCGTAAAGATCTTCGGCGTAGTCCTCCTGCACGCTTTTGCGGAACATCGCCTCGAGATCTCCGGAGAGAATGGCCTGTTCCTTTTCATCTTGCCTGGCCTTGGCCTTTTGGGGATCCGGGAGGTCTGCCTCTTCGATAAAGGAAAGCTGCTGCGGCTGCGCATTCGGCTCGGAGACAGTTTTGTCAATGAAGGTAAAATCGTCTTCTTTGTAGACCACGGGAGCTTCGCGCACAGCCGGTGCGGGAGTTTCCGAAACCGGCGCCGCATCCGCAGAAGCTGCGCGTTCGAAGGGCTCCAGATGCCCCTGGGCCTTCTGGGCGGTGGCGCGTTCTTTTTCCTCTTCTATGGCAAGATGCTTTTCCTCAGCCTGCGTATTCATGGTTGCTCTTGGAATCATCTCAACCCGCTGCAGCGCTTCGTGCACAGAGTCGTTTAGAAAATCAAAGAGCCGTTTCGGATTTGAAAAGCGCACTTCCATTTTCGAGGGATGCACATTGACGTCTATATCCTCGGCAGCCACCTTCAGATAAAGGATGGCAAAGGGAAACCGGTGCTGCATCAGGTCGGTTCGATAGCCCTCCTCAAGGCCCTTGGAAAGGACATCGCTTTTTAAGATTCTGCCGTTGACAAAGAAGATCTCCTGATTACGGCTGGAGCGGGCAAATTCCGGGCGCCCCAGAAACCCGCTGACAACAAGGTGGTCTTCGTCTTTCTCCGCGGCGGACGACTTCGCAATCGGAATGACGGAATTGGACATCTCCCGCCCATAGATGCGGTAAATCAGCTCCTTGATATTGCCGTTTCCCGTGGTGTGCAGCTTCTCCTGTCCGTTTACTCGGTAATGAAAGGAAATCTCCGGGTGTGAGAGGCAAAGGTGCTCAATCAGATCGGTGACCGCACCGGCCTCTGTTTGCGGCGACTTTAAGAATTTACGGCGTACCGGGACGTTGAAAAACAGATCTCGCACCATGACGCTGGTGCCGTCCGGAGCACCAACCTCTGTGATTTCCAGCGGTGTCACATCGGCATCCGGTTTGCTCTCCCTGCTTGTGACATCGTTGGTGGCACGAATGCCGACGATGTTCTCTTTGGTCTTGGTGATCATTTCCACGCGGGATACTGCCGCAATGGAAGAAAGCGCCTCGCCGCGAAAGCCCAGGCTATGGAGACGCCCCAGGTCATCGGCCTCTTTGATTTTGCTGGTGGCATGCCGCCGGAAGGCCTTGGTGATCTGTGATGGCTCAATGCCGCAGCCGTTGTCGGTGACACGGATCAGGTCAATGCCGCCGCCCTTGATCTCCACCGTAACGGCAGTGGCACCGGCGTCGATGGCGTTTTCGGTCAGTTCCTTGACGACGTTGACGGGGCGCTCTACTACTTCACCGGCTGCAATCCGGTTGATGGTGTCTGAGCTTAGTATGTGAATTTCTGCCATAGTATTCCTCCTGTCGCCAACGGGCTGCAGGCCATCAGTAAACGTGTGAACATTCTGCTCCGCCAGGACTCGTCGCAGCAAATCCACTATACAGCCTACGTCTCGGCACTCCAGCGGTTCTTGAGCTCCGACTGCAGCCGGTACAGTGTATTCAGCGCGTCCATCGGCGTCATGTTGGTCACATCCAGGTCCTGCAGCTCTTTGATGACATCGTTTTCCTGCACGGTTTCGAACAGGCTCATCTGATTCAGATCCACATCGTCGTAGTGCGGGACCTTGGAGGTCTTGCTGCCGGATTCGCCGGTTTTCACCTCGATGGACTGGATCTTTTCGGTGATGTCGTTGTCCGAGAGCTGCCGCGCAATTTCCTTGGCACGTTCAATGACCATATCCGGAATTCCTGCAAGACGCGCCACCTGAATGCCATAGGAGCGGTCGGCACCGCCGCGGATGATCTTCCGCAAAAAGACAATGTCATCGCCCTTTTCACGGACGGCGACGCAGTAGTTGTTAACGTTTGAAATCTTGCCTTCGAGCTCTGTCAGTTCGTGATAATGGGTGGCAAAGAGTGTTTTCGCCCCCAGAATCTTGCGGTTGGCAATGTATTCCACGACGGCCCAGGCGATGGAGAGGCCGTCAAACGTAGAGGTGCCGCGTCCGATTTCGTCCAGAATCAGAAGCGACTTGGGCGTTGCGTTTCGGAGAATGTTCGCCACCTCGTTCATTTCCACCATGAAGGTGGACTGGCCGCTTCCTAAGTCATCGGAGGCACCGACGCGGGTAAAAATACGGTCCACTACGCACAGATCAGCGGATGTGGCCGGCACAAAGGAGCCAATCTGGCACATCAGGCAGATCAAAGCCACCTGCCGCATGTAGGTGGACTTTCCGGCCATGTTGGGGCCGGTGATCACGGCAATGCAGTCCTTTTTGCTGTCAAGGACGGTGTCGTTGGAGATGAAATCTCCCGACATCATTCGTTCCACGACCGGGTGACGCCCTTCCTTGATGCGGATCAGGCCTCTATCATTTAGGTGCGGTCGAACATATCTTCCGCGCTCTGCCGTAAGAGACAAAGAGGCATAGACATCCAGATAGGCAATGGCCTTGGCCGCCTTTTGGATTTCTACAACGCGCCCGGAGATTTCCTTCCGCAGCTTGTCAAATTCCTCGTATTCTAAGTCGTTCAGCTTATCCTCTGCTCCGAGAATCCTTGCCTCGAGGTCCTTTAGCTCCGGCGTTGTATAGCGTTCACTGCCGACAAGGGTCTGTTTGCGCTCAAAATAGTCCGGCACAAGGTCCTTAAAGGAATTGGTAACTTCAAAGAAATATCCGAACACGTTGTTGTACTTGATTTTGAGACCGCGAATCCCGGTCTCCTCGCGCACAGACTCTTCCATTTGCGCCAGAAGATCCTTGCCGCCGTTTTTGGCCTCCCGGAAGGAATCGATTTCCGGAAGATATCCATCCTTGATGATGCCGCCTTCCTTCATGGCAAGGGGCGGATCGTCACAGATGGCTGCGGTCAGCGTATCAACCAGCGCGTTAAAATCACCGAGATCTCCCTTGATGCGGTTAAATTCTTCGCCCTCCAGTCCATCCAGGACCTGGCGGATGGGCCGCACCATGCGAAGGGATTCCCGGAAGGCCACGAGATCTCTTGGGTTGGCACTTCCGTAGCTGATTTTGGTCAGAAGGCGCTCCAGATCATAGACGGGAGCTAAGTATTCCCGCAGTTCATCCCGGTCCACACTCTGGAGGCAGAGCGCTTCTACCGCATCCAGACGTTTTTCGATTTCGGCAGCATCAATCAGCGGCTGCTCGAGGAACTGATGTAAAAGGCGGGCGCCCATGGCGGTCTTGGTCTTGTCCAGAACCCACAAAAGGGATCCGTGTACCTTTTTTTCCCGAAGTGTTTCGGTCAGCTCGAGGTTGCGCCGCGTGGACGTATCCAGCAGCATGTACTTGCCGGAAAGGTAGGCCTCGATCCGTGTGATGTTGGACAGATCATTCATCTGCGTATCATACAGATACCGGAGGAGCGCACCGCACGAAAGGGTACCTGCCTTTAAGTCATCAATGCCCAGTGCCAGAAGGCTGGATACATGAAAATGGCGCAGCAGGATTTCGCGGCAGTCCGCTTCACTGAAATAATGCGGATCCAGCGTGTTGATGGTAATGGAAAGACGGTTCCGCAGGTCCTCCGCGTCGATGCCGCTCATCATAAAGGCTTCGTTGCAGACGATTTCGGAAGGCATGTACTTTTGAATTTCATCCAGAATTTTCTGTGTTCCGCTTACCTTGTTCCGCTTACCTGCGTCGCCAGAAAATCGCCGGTGGAAATGTCACTGACGGCGATGCCGGCAAGGGCGCTGGCTGCATCGTAAAAAATGGCAAGGATGTAGTTGTTTTTATGCTCATCGAGAGTCTCGGGGCTGACATTGGTGCCCGGCGTTACAATGCGGGTTACCTCCCGCTTTACAAGGCCCTTGGCGAGCTTTGGATCCTCTACCTGTTCGCAGATGGCGACGCGGTATCCCTTTTCAATGAGCTTTGCAATGTAGATGTCGACGGCATGAAAGGGAATGCCGCACATGGGCGCCCGCTCGGCAAGGCCGCAGGATTTGCCGGTGAGTGTCAGCTCCAGCTCCCTGGATGCGGTCAGCGCATCGTCGAAAAACATTTCATAAAAATCACCCAGCCGGTAGAACAAAAGGCACTCCGGATACTGCTCCTTGGTGCGCAGATATTCCTGCATCATCGGGGATACATCTTCAATGTTGGGGAAGGACATAAAACTCTCTCTTTACTTCGTGCCAAAACGCATCACTACGGTATCAGTACCCCGCCTGGTTCTCACCCAGCGCGGTACCAAAATAATAAAAGCCCTTGCATTCATCCAGACGCACATCATAGAAATGTCCGATCATCGAGGCATCTCCCTTGACGTGCACAATGACGTTATTGGAAAGCCGGCAGGTGATGTAGGAGGGATCCTGACTTCCGACCTCCTCGGCAAGTGCTGTCATGGTGCGGCCGGCAAGACCGGCGGCGCGGTTTCTTGCACAGGCCTGCACCGCAGCAAGAATGCGGTCAAAATTCGCCTGCACCTCCTCCTTGGGGACCTGCGGCATGGAGGCAGCAGGTGTGCCTTTTCTGGGAGAATAGATGAAAGTATAGGCGTTGTCGAAGGCAACCTTTTCAATGACATCGATGGTATCGTCGGCATCCTTTGCGGTTTCCCCGGGGAAGCCGGCAATGATGTCGGTTGTGATAGCCGCATCCGGCACAATCTCCCGGATCATGGCTGCCCGCTCCAGAAACTCTTCTCTTGTATAGCGGCGGTTCATGCGCCGCAGAATTTCATTGGAACCGGACTGCAGCGGAAAATGAATGTGCCTTGCAATGTTCGGGTGATCCCGGATCACTTCCAGAACGTCACGTCCCATATCCTTGGGATGCGGCGTCATAAAGCGAACTCTTTTGATGCCTTTCACCTCCGCTACGGCGGCAAGGAGCTCGGCAAAGGAGCACTTGGTTTCCAGATCCCTTCCGTAGGAATTGACATTCTGTCCCAGAAGCATGACTTCCACGACGCCGTCGGCGGCAAGCCGCTCGCATTCCCGCAGAATGTCTCCCGGCTCCCGGCTGCGTTCATGCCCTCTTACATAGGGGACGATGCAGTAGGTGCAGTAATTGTCACATCCGAACATGATGTTGATGCCGGACTTGTAGGAATATTTGCGCTGGACCGGAAGGTCCTCAACGATTTCGTCTGTTGCATCCCAAAGGCTGGTGACCTTATGCCCCTTGGCGTCAAAGGCACCGTTTTTGGTTTCGTATACCTCGCACAGGTACTGCGGGAAGCAAAAGAGATTGTGAGTTCCGAAGATCAGATCCACGTAGGGGTAGCTCTTTTTAATTTTGGCAACCGCGCTCTCCTCCTGGGTCATACATCCGCAGACGGCAATCTTCATGTAGGGATTGTATTTTTTATAGTGAGCGGCTCTTCCGAGGCGTCCGAAGAAATGCTGGTCCGCATTGTCGCGGACGGTGCAGGTGTTGTAAATGACAAAGTCCGCCGATTCCTCATCGATTTCTTCGTAGCCGGAGGCGCAAAGGATACCGGAAAGCTTTTCGGCATCCCGGGCATTCATCTGGCAGCCGAAATTGTGGACATGAAAGGTGGGCGTTCTTCCCAAAAGTCCTGCCAGCTGCGCAGTGTATATTCTGGATTTGGAAAGATATTCCTCCTGCCGCAGAAGCTCTTCCTTGGAGGCTTCCTCCCGCTCCTTGGCCGGGCGCTTCATGGGCATGGGCACCCGCGGTGTTTTTGATGATGTTGTATTTTCGTTCATGTGATTCATTCCTCGTCCAGCGTATAGGCGGCATACGCATTCAAAATGCGCAAAACAGTTTCGGCGCCCAGCACCATTTCCTTTGCAAGAACATACTCATACTTGCTGTGGTACCGGTAGGCTCCCGTGAACAGATTGGGGCACGGAATTCCCATAAAGCTCATTCTGGCGCCGTCGGTGCCGCCGCGGATGGGCTGCACGCAGGGCACAACGCCGATGGCTTCCATGGCCTGCACCGCATTGTCCACCAGGTGCATGTGCGGCTTTATTTTCTCTGCCATGTTGTAATAGGAATCCTCAACGGTGCAGGAAATCTGTGCCTTTGGATACCGCGCCTGCATCGTTTCTGCCGCATCCTGCATCACGCGCTTTCTTGCTTCGAAGCGTTCCCGGTCGTGATCCCGAATGATGTATTCCATGCGGGCTCTGTCGGCGGTGCCGGAAAAATTCTCCAGATGATAAAAGCCCTCATACCCTTCGGTGGTCTCCGGGCGCTCGTTTTGCGGGAGGAGTCCTTGCAGCTCCATCGCCAGAAGGAGTGCATTGATCATCGCATCCTTGGCACTTCCCGGATGGGTGGAAACGCCCTGAATATCAATAGAGGCAGAAGCTGCATTAAAGTTCTCGTACTCGAGCTCTCCGGCGCCGCCGCCGTCAATCGTATAGGCATAGTCCACAGCAAAATGGCTCTGATCCATGTGAAGCGTTCCGTTCCCAACCTCTTCGTCCGGCGAGAACATGATGCGAACCGTGCCATGGGCAATTTCCGGATGCTGCAACAAGAAGGCCGCCACCTCCATAATCTGAGTGACACCGGCTTTGTCATCACCGCCCAGCACCGTGGTGCCGTCGGAGGTAATGATGGCATTTCCTTCTTCGTCGCGTTTCACCTGGGGATGAATAAAGGGGTGACTGCTGGCATCCACGGCATCGGACGTGTCCATGTGCGCCACAAGACCGAGGATGGGCGCTAGATTCTCGCGCCGCTTTGCGGCGGCATCCCCTCTGGCATTCAGCAGCTCCTGCGGGGCCTTTGGAATGGAGGCAGGGATGGTTGCGTAGACATAGCATTTTTCTTCGTCCAGATAGACCTCGGAGGCGCCCATCTCCTGCAGCTCCCGGAACAAAAGTCTTGCCAGATCGAACTGACAGGGAGTGGACGGGGTATCCGGGACGCCCTCTTTGGACTGGGTATAGATGCCGGCATAGCGGACGAACCGCTCTGTCATGTGTTCCTGATCAAAATGTATGACTGCCATGGATGTTATTCTCCTTTTATTCGTTTTCCTCTGCAAAAATCCCGTCCGGTTTCATTGGGAATCCGTATACGGTACTGATACGCGCGCCGGCTTGTCATGCCCACCCGCTCGGTGACGCCCAGTGTTGTCAGGACGCGCAGCACGCCGGAGTACTGGAGGGATTTGCGGTGAATGCCGACAACACATTCCAGATCCTTTGCGGTAAAGGGGTCAGGAAGAGCTTTGGCAAGGTCTCCCTGCGGCAAAAATACGGCATAATCCTCCGGCTTTTCCAGAACCAGATCATCATAAATCCCGGAAGGAATGCGGTCAAACCGGTGCGAGCCACGCTTGCCGTCGCTGCTCCATCCATCCTGCATGCGGTATTCCTTCAGATCCAGAAGAATGGGTTCAATCACAAGATTGGGGTGCCCTAAGAAGGCTTCGATTTTCGTCAGTTCGCGGAAAACCTCGTAAAAGCTGCCGATAAAATGGGACGGATTTTCTGCGCAGATCTCCCCGGTTGCCGGATCGATCCAGCAAACAGTTTTGCGGTGCGGGATGGGATGCACGATGGTGACCCTGTAATCGACAAGAAACGCTGTCAGCTTTTGCTTCATGGCGCCGAAATTCGCCGTTTGGATCTCCGTGATGGTGTGACACTCGGGATCGCAAAGATCCGCAATGTAATTCCCCACCGGCACTTCCTGGTGCAAAGGGTTCGGATCCTTATAGTTTTTCAAAATGGCATGGGTGGACTTTTCCATCTGCATGCCGATGCCGATGCGCTGCCGGTCTGTGCCGGTCAAAATGGCTGAAACAGCCTTCTCCATGGCCGTATCGTCTGCCGCCTTGCTCTGCTTCAAAGGAGGCAGAATTTGACTGGTGTTTTTGGTGCGCATCAGTAGCTCCCCTTTGCCAGAATCTCCCGAACCCTTGCAAAGGCGGCCGTCTCCCCTTCCTTTGCAAGCAGCAAAAGAAGGCTCTCCAGAAGCTTTGCCGTATCCGGATGAAGAAAGCGGCCGGTATTGCCGCGCTGATAATACTCTAAGGGATCCGTGTCCTTGTAGGCCGCTCCGTTGTAGGTTTTGGAAGCTGCGATCCGATCCATGAACATTTCGATCACATAGCGAAGCGGCATACGGCAGGCGATGATGCCGGAGCCGTTTATGCCGCCGTTTGATCTTACGCAATAATCCATCCAATACTCGTAGTGGTGACGGTTTCGTCCCTTGTGATGAAGCCAGGAGGTGGAAAGGCCGATAACTTCCCGCTCGGCATTGTTGGGGGATCTTGTTCCCTGGTAGTATCTTGCACCGACCAGAAACTCGGTGGGACTGTACTTGGAAAGATCGTGGGTCAGTCCCTGCCAGTACAGGCCGACGGCAAAGCACTCTCGGCACACAAGGTGCCGGTGGTGCGTAATGGTTTTAAAATGCGCAAGAGCCTTGCGCAGTGTTATGCGTGGTATCACTTTGCGGTTCCTTCTGCCTTGTCTTTATCTTTGGAAGGCTTCAAGGGCTTGTTTTTTCTGGCCAGCTCTGCCCGTTCCTGTTCCTTTTTCAGATCAGCATCAAACACAGCTTCCAGAATCTGGATCGACCGTCCCCGCACGTCCACTGCGCGGGAATCCGAAAGAAGCTCCGGATCCGAAAGGAAGGATTCCTCCAGAAAGGTGTCGATTATCTTCTTCCAGCGATAGCCAAGCGGCAGCTTGGGAAGCGCCAGACGCTGCGCATGCCAGTGCATGTTGATGGCCAGATACAAAAAGGCATCCTTTGGGTCTTTTGGGGCATACTGCTCCGGAAGAAGAATACCAACGGTGTGGGAATACCCGGAAAGGTCCGGCTTCCATGCTTCCTTCCCATGGAGTGAAATGTCGGGATATCCGATGGCCATGGGATCGTTAAAGCCAAAGGGGTTACTGCGGCTAAAAACGCCGTGTGATTTCCGGAAGGCCAGAATCTTTTTGGTGAAATCCAGCATGGCTGTTGTGTCTTTGGTGTCTTTCCAGCTCACCCATCCGGTCTCGTTATTCTGGCAATACGGATTGTTGTTGCCGTCCTGACTGTTGCAGCGCTCATCGCCGGCCAGAAGGAGCGGCGTTCCCTGGGCAAGGAAATTCAAAGCCAGAAGGTTGCGCATCTGGCGTCTTCGCAGCGCCCGGATGTCTTTTTTCTGGCTGGGGCCTTCCACGCCGCAGTTCCAGCTCCAGTTGTTATCATTTCCGTCGTGGTTGTCCTCGCCGTTTTTCTCATTGTGCTTCCAGTTGTAGGACACCAGATCCATGAGGGTGAAGCCCTCGTAGTTGGTAATGTAGTGCACACTGCCGTGTCCGGCCGGAACTGTCACAAATTCACGGATAAACTCGCGCAGGATATGATTGTCGCTCTTTACAAAGCGGCGGGCCAGTGTCTGAAACCGGTCGGTGTATTCGCAAAGATGCTGCACGGACGGTTTGCCGGTGACGGGATTTTCCCGGTCCTTTTTCTGGAGGTCCTCGTAGGGGAAGCTGTAATAAAAAAGTGCGGTGTCACTGAGCATAGGGTCAGAGGCAATGGTCTGAAGCGCCGATGCATTCCCTTTGAGATGGAATCCGTCAATGCCGTAGTGCGTCACATAGAAGCGGGCCGTTTCCAGCTGGGTCTGTATGGTGACATTGTCCGGAAAATACAGCTGCAGGAAGACCTCAATGCCGGCCGCATGCATCGCATCTATCATCCCTGCAAATTCCTTCTGGGGCGATGCCGTAAGAATGCGCCGGGAAAGCGGCTTTGCCGTTTCGGTGCCGCTATCGGCAGCGGATAAAGCGGCGTCTCTTACGAACCTTTCTGCATAGCTTCGCTTCGGGGCAAAATAAGAGCCCTCTCCGAAATTCCAGTAATTCTCCTTAGGAGCGGTGCCGTCTTCTTCCAAGGTCTCGCCCGGTGCCGTGGCACGCTCTCGAAGCTCATAAACCGGCATTAGCTCAACGCCGTTGATGCCAAGCTCCAGAAGATACGGAATCTTCTCAACGATGCCGCGGAATGTTCCTTTGTGCATCACCTTGGAGGTTTTGGAGGCGGTAAAGCCGCTTGGATGAACGCAGTACAAAATACGCTCTCCCCAGGGGCGCTTTCCGCGGCTCCCATAAGCCGGCAGGGTATTCTCCGGGGCGGTAAAGGGCCTGGAAAGAAGGATGCTTTTCCAGGGTGCTGCCTGTCCCGGAAGTGTGACAGGCAGGAGCTCTCTTGCATACGGATCACAGAAGGTCTCCTTGTCCGTGTAGTAGCTGTATCCCCATTCCGACGGTGTAATGCCATCGATTTTCACGGAATAGAGGCTCCCGTAGCGATAGGCATCCGTAAATGGGATGTCCGTTACCGAAAGATCCGGCAAATGATATAAAAGAAGGCCACATTTGCGGCAGTCATGAAAAACGGCACTGAAAATAATGCCGTCCGGCAGAACCATGGTTCCCGGGCGGATCGTGTAGGCGGGTGATGCCGCAAGCGTGTGAGTCATCTGCAGCCTCCTTTGTCGATGAATTGTCGTATCGTACTATTCTATCATGGAAGCCGAGGACGTGCATCCCCTTGCAGAAATATAGCTCCGAGAGTGGCCGGGGGCAGCACACACGCAGGGCTATTCTCTTACTAAAAGTGCGGGGCTCGTCACTCCCACGGCTTCACCCCTAGCGGAGCAAGGAAGCGCGAGGGGCGCCGCGGATTCTCCTTGGTGCCGCACAGGTACATCAGGTTTAGGTGATCTCTTGCCCGTGTGATGGCGACGTAGAACAGGCGCCGCTCTTCTTCAATGGCTTCCTCGCTCTGTGCCCGGCGCCCGGGAAAGAGGCCTTCGTTCAGATCCGGAAGATATACGGTATGAAACTCCAGGCCTTTGCTGGCGTGCATGGTTAAGAGAAGAATGCCGCTTCTTGCGCCTGCGGGATCGGCAGCAGGACGTTTGGACTGGTTTGCCGATGCCTGCCTGTCCATCTGCAGGATGATCTCCCACGGAGTTACCTGCGTAAGCAGCGCACATAGAAAGGACGGCGAATGATGGGAAAGGGAGGGCTCTTTTTCCTGCACGAGAAGGATCAGGGCGTCCCATAGAAGGTGCATGTCTTCCGATTTGTCTTTGGCGCAAAGGATCCCGCGAAGGTATGTCAGCGACCGAACGGGCGAGAGGCGCTGCAGCGTTTTTAAATCGCGGCAAAGCGTTTGCAGTGCGCGGTGTTCCAGGGAGTGACCGGGGTAAACAGAAAGAAGTTCCGCCTCGGTATAGGTCTTCTCTGTAAACTTGCGCCGAAGAAGGCACCGCTCCGGTTGGTTCATAACGAAAAAGAGGTCCGCCCGCTTTACGTACCCTGTTGCAAGTTCTTCAGACAACTGGTAGTACCCTGCCGTGAGCTCGAGTATAGACGATGCCGTTACAAGGAGGCGTTTTGCCTGCGGCGGTGTGATGACCTGAAGGGTTCCGGCATTGCCGCGGCCCGGCTGCGCCTGCCCGGGAAGACGGCGATTTGTCGTTTGATTGATTCCGGTAAAAAAGCGGCAGGGAATTCCGGATTGTTCCAAAAAGGATGCCCATTCCATTAGCTGCGCATTGGAACGGAGAATGATCGCGGATGATGTCAACTCTTCTTCGGAGGCCTTTAGCAGCCGGGAAAGGATCCACTCCCGCTCCTCTGTTTCATCGCGAAAGGCAAGGAGTCTGGTACAGGTATCCGTGGCCGTTTGCTGGTCCGTATGGTTCCTGGCGGCAACAGCGGTCTTTGGCAGTCTTGTTTTGTTCTGGGTAATGATCCTTTGGCCGCAGGTGATGATAGGAGGAAGGCTTCGGTAATTGACCGACAAGGTGATGGAATGCGTCCCGGGATAGGCCTTTGAAAATCCGATCATGATCCCGGGATTGGAGCCGCGAAAGGCATAGATGCTCTGGTCGTCATCGCCGACAACAAAGAGGTTTGCTTCCTCTCCTGCCAGAATCCGGACCCCTTCAAACTGCTCCGGATTGATGTCCTGAAATTCATCCACCAAAAGGAAAGGAAACCGCTTTTGCCAGAACGCACGCAGGTCCTCATCCTTTTGCAGGAGCCGAACGCACCTGGTAATCATGTCATCGAAGTCTAGGAGAGCATTTTCCTGTAGATAGGCCTCATAATCGGCAAACAAAGATACAAATGGCAGCGCCTGTGTCTGTGCGGGAGCCGCCGGAAGGGAATCGCGGATAACAGAACAGGAAGAATCCTGCAGGGGCGTGCCGGTCTTTTTTTTGGAGATCATGGAGGAAAGGTCGATGAGCTCTTCTGCTTTGGGGTAGCGCTTATAATGCTGCAGAAAGAGTGTGCGCAGAAGGCTTCGTTTGCGGGAGTCATCGAGAATGGAATAGGGTTCGGAGGATGAGTTTTTCAGGATGTTCAGAAAGACCGAATGAAAGGTTCCGAAGGTAACGGAAGATGCGTTTTCGGGAATGGGAGGTGCCCCGGTGGCAGGATTGGCTCGGGATAGATCCCGAAGTTTTTGCAGGTAGCGTGCCTGCATTTCCTGTGCGGCTGCCTTGGAAAAGGTGAGCACCAAAATGCCGGAGGGAGGAACGCCGCAGGTGCTGATCAGATGAAGAATCCGTTCCACAAGAACGAAGGTTTTGCCGCTTCCGGGCCCTGCAATTACCTCGCAGGGCCCGCGGAAATGGCAAATCGCTTCCTGTTGGGAAGGATTCGAATGCTCAGACATGTGCTGCCTGCAGCTTGGCAATGGCAGTACGGATGCGGGAAAGGGAATCCTCTTTTCCGATGATTTCCATAATCTGCGTTGCGCCGGCAGGCGTGACGGATTTACCGGATACAGCGATGCGAAGGGCCCAGATCACCGTCTTATTCTTAAGCTCCTTCTCCTGGGCATAGGCAGAGAGAACCTCAAACAGGGTGTCATTGGTAAAGGTATCCTCTGCTTCCAGTACCGGAAGAAGGTCGGTGAGGATCGTAAGACTTCCCTCGCACGTGGACTTTTGCTTTTTGTTCTCAAACATAGCAGCATCGTATTCCGGAAGCGCTTCAAAGAAGTCAACCATTTCCTCAATATCCGGGAAAACCTCAATTCTTGTCCGGACAAGCTCGGCGATGACGGAAAGATCCAGGTCATCCCGGCGGAGTACCTTTTTCAGATAGGGCTCTGCAAGCGCATAGAACTTCTCCGGCTCCATTGCCTTTAAATACTCGCCGTTCATCCAGCGAAGCTTCGTGTAGTCAAAGACAGCCGGTGACTTGCCGATCCGATGGTAATCAAACGCCGCAACCAGCTCCTCCAGCGAAAAGATCTCCTGATCCGAGTCCGGGGACCAGCCTAGAAGCGCAATGAAATTGACGACGGCCTCCGGAAGAAAGCCCTGCTCAATCAGATCCTCATACGAGGAATAGCCGCTGCGCTTGGAAAGCTTCTTGTGATCGGCATCGGTAATCAGCGGGCAATGGATGTATTTGGGAACTTCCCAGCCAAAGGCGTCATAGAGACGGTTGTATTTGGGACTGGAGGAAATATACTCATTTCCGCGTACAACATGGGTGATGCCCATAAGGTGATCGTCCACCACGTTGGCAAAATTGTAAGTAGGGAATCCGTCGGACTTCATGAGGATCATGTCATCAAGCTCACTGTTGTCGACGGTGATATCGCCGTACAGTTCGTCGTGGAAGGTAGTGGAACCCTCGCGCGGGTTGTTCTGACGAATGACAAAGGGCTTCCCGGCGGCCAGATTCTCTTCCACTTCTTCCTTGGACAGGTGCAGGCAGTGCTTGTCATAGACACTGATTTCCTTTCCGTCCACAACCTGCTTAAGCGTTTCAAGACGCTCCGGTGTGCAGAAGCAGTAGTACGCCTCTTTCTTCTCCACCAGCTCCTTGGCGTAATCCATGTACAGACCGCTCTTTACGCGCTCGGACTGCACATACGGACCCACAGGTCCTCCCAGGTCCGGTGACTCATCAGGAAGAAGGCCCGTCTGCTGCATGGTGCGATTGATGATATCCACCGCGCCCTCCACATAGCGCTCCTGATCGGTATCCTCAATGCGGAGAATAAAATCGCCGCCCTCATGCTTGGAAATCAGATAGGCGTACAAAGCGGTGCGAAGGTTTCCTACGTGCATTCTGCCGGTAGGACTGGGTGCGTAACGCGTTCTTATTTTCACTGCCATAGTGAATAGTATCCTTTCTCTATATGGTCCGGCTGACAATGCCGGAATCCAAATGACTATAGTTACTACAGTATATGCCTCTGCTCTTGCCCCTGCAAGGAAGCGAACTGCAATCAGCTGCGGCCCGTACTTCCAAAGCCGCCGCGATCCTCGCCTCCTAAGGTCTCCACCTCTTCAAAGTGGATGCGCGGCTGGTGCTCCTGAATCCGGAACTGACAGATGCGGTCATTGACATGCACCACGGTATCCCTTGTAGCGTACACCGGCATCTTCAGAACATCGCCGTCTCCGCAGTAGGACTCGTCCACCACACCGATTCCGTTGGACTGGAGAAGTCCGTAGTTTTTAAAAGTGGAGGAACGGGGCGCGGTAATCATTTCGTACCCCTCCGGCAGCTTGACACTGATGCCAAGATCGATCAGCGCAAAGTCTCCTGCCTTGAGCTCATATTCCTTTGCAGCTCGCAGGTCAATCCAGTCACTCTTGCCGTCAACGTACGTTAAGTGATCGATGGCCTTGCTGTGGTACAGAATCTGTATGGTTTTCTCGTTGGACGCAGTTGTCACGATATGTCTCCTTTCGTAGTTGTACTCAATCCTAGTACATCGATTTTTAAATAACTAGCCTAACTAACTGGCCCTTTTTCCTGATTGCACGTGTCAAAAATCCTCAGCGTAGCCCGCTACGCCTACGTTTTTTGACACGCACCCTCAGAAAAAAGTTCTGCGTTATTAGGCTAGTTATTTTGCAAACGATGTACTAGCGACAGGGTGACGGACACCTCCGCCGGGACCCGTCGCCGGCAGGTGCAACTCAGACGACTTACAGTACTTCAACATTCGGCTTTTTCGTCTGGTACATGGCATCGGCTGCCGCCGTGGCCAGCGCATCGCAGCGCTCATTCATGGGATGGCCGGCGTGTCCCTTGACCCAGTGCCAGGTGATTTCATGGGGTGCCGCCGCGGATAACAGCCGCGTCCATAGGTCCTGATTTTTCACTCTTGTCTTCGACGCTGTCTTCCAGCCATTTTTCTTCCAGGAAGAGATCCAGTTCTTTTGAAACGCATTGATAAGGTAGCTGGAATCGGAATACAAATCCACCTGGCAGGGGCGGTTTAGCGCCTCCAGTGCTACGATGGCGCCCAGAAGCTCCATACGGTTGTTGGAGGTCGGGTTAAAGCCCTCGGAGAGCTCTTTTTCGTGGAGAACTCCCTGTCCGTCGGTGTATTGCAGAACCGCACCGTATCCACCGGGGCCGTCCGGATTTCCTCTGGCCGATCCGTCACTGTAAATTGTTACATGCATCATATCCATTGTCCTGTTTCTTCAAAGTGCTCCGCCCGTCTGGCGGCGCTTTTAATAATTTGCGGATCGAATCCGATGGCGCCAAGAAGTTGAATGGCATTTCTTGTTACTGCCGGTCCGCCCTTGATCTGATAGGAAAAGGTGACATCGCCGTCTTTTATTTCCTCCTCAAAATGGTAATTGGTATATTCCGAAGAAAGAAGCTTTGTCAGCTCAATGTCATGGGTTGCGGCAAAGCAAAGAACGCCGTCTGCAGCAAGGGATTTTAACAGCTCCGTAGAGGCAGCAATGCGCTCAATCGTATTGGTTCCCCGCAGCACCTCATCCACAAAGCAAAGAACGGGCCGTCTTACCTGCTCCGGAAGATCGGCAATTCGTTTGAGGGAACGGATCTCGGCCATAAAATAACTCTCCCCGGACGTAATGCTGTCCCGAAGTGCCATGGAGGAACGAATGCAATAATAGTCGCCGCGATATTCTCCGGCTGGGCAGAATCCAACCGTTTGTGCCAAAATGGCGCAAAGCGCGGTGGCCTTTAGGAAGGTAGATTTGCCGGAAGCGTTGGAGCCGGTCAGAAGGATGGACCCTGTCGCCTGCAAACTGTTGGGAACCGGCTGCTCCAGAAGCGGATGGTACACGTTCGTTAGGAGGAGCGTTTCGCCGGCAGTCAGCACCGGCTCACAGGTATAGGGGAGGCTTTTTTCGAAGGACGCAAGGCAAATGGCGGTATCGATGCGCCCAAGGATCACAAGCCCCTCCTCCATTTCCTTTTGGTGCCCCGTATAATGTGAGAACATGGTGTTAAAGCGGATCAGATCCAGGTGAAAGAGGATGCGGATGTAGTCCACAAGAAAATCGGCCGGATTTCCGCCGGAGGAGGTTGTGCCCGAAAGAACGATGGCGCTTCCTCGCCGGAACCTGTCAAAAACAGGCAGCAGCTCCCGCAGACGCCTGCATTCCTCCTGCAGCGCCGGGCAGTCCGTGTTCGTTACGGTCTGCGCACACCGCATCATGCGAAGAAGGTAGCTGAAGGTGGTTAAGAACGGTTCGATCTGACCGCGTCGCCGGTAGTAGGTGAGCATGTTGAACACAAAAGATCCAATCAGGCACAGGATCCCAGCCTGCACCGAGTAAGTCATCAGAACAAGGCTGGCAATCGGAAGAAGAAAGGCCGGCACATGCACCAGGTTGCTTTCCTTTGGCACCTCCTTCAAAAGATCCAGATACTCATACAACGAGTACCGTCCCGTATATCCAAATGCCTGCAGTGCTTTCTGCAGGCGAAGGCGCATTGGCGCATGCGCCTCGTCTTCAAAATAACGGATTTTCGAAAGCGGAATGGACAGCGGTGCATCCTCTCCTGCTGCCGGGCTCCGAAGAAGCGCATACAGATACTCTTCTCCGGCGGCACTTAAGGTGCAGTCTATCCGCGCATAGAGCGCATCCATGTCCAGGTCATTCCAGGTGATGTCGTCCAGATCCTCTCCGGGCGCACCGCTCCCTTTTCGCCGCTCATAAAAAGCCGGAACCCTTGCGTAGCGCTCCGCGCTCATCTCCTTGGACGGCTTTTGTCCAAAGCCGGACCGGAGTCCGGCCTCGGTGGCAAGGTCTTTTTTCTTTTGCTGGGAATGCATCAGCACCACGTTCGCCAAGACGAACAGGATGACAAAAAATAAGCCAAAGCCTGCCGTTTCTACCGTATCGTTCATGTACCTCTCCTGTTTTTTATGACGCGTTTACACGCTTAGGAAAACGCTGATTAAAGCGTTTTCCCTAAGTCGGAGATTGCTAAGGAAATGCTGATTAAATCAGCATTCCTTAGCTGCAATGTGGTCCTTATCCTTAAAGATATGGCCTGCCGGAATGCAGCCGCGAACCATGGAAAGGGGATATACATTGGAATGGCGGCCCACAACGGATCCGGGATTTAAGACGCTGTTGCAGCCAATCTCCGTCCAGTCGCCGAGAATGGCTCCCATTTTGCGAAGGCCGGTCGGTGCATGCTCTGTTTCGTCGTGAATCACGACATTGGTGCGGTCCGACTTGATGTTGGAGGTGATGGATCCTGCACCCATGTGTGCATGGAAGCCCAGAATGGAATCCCCGACGTAGTTGTAATGCGGCACCTCGCACTTGTTGAACAGAATTACGTTTTTCAGTTCGCAGGAATTTCCTACAACGCAGCCCTTGCCCACAAGTGCCTTGCCGCGGATGAAGGCGCACTGACGAATTTCGGCGTCCTCATCGATGATGCAGGGACCTGCAATGTAGGCAGAGTCGAATACCTTGGCACTTTTCGCAATCCATACATTCTCGCCGCGCTTCTCAAAGCGATCCTCGAGAAGCGCTTCTCCCAGAGCCAGGATGATTTCCTCGATGTGCGGAAGCGCCTCCCAGGGATAGGTATAGGCCTTTAAGGCTTCTCCTGCGATGGATTCCTCCAGTTCAAGCAAATTCGCAATGGTATAATCCGATATCATGTCTTGTTCTCCTTATTTTAACTAGCTGGCCCTTTTTCTTGCTTGCACGGGTCAAAAATTCTCAGCGTTTGGATGTCTTTGCCGTCTTCGACGACTTTGCAAAGGAATATTTGGATTTAAAATGCATAGGCTTGGGATAATATTGGGCGCAGTCCCGATACATGTTCTGCAGGACGCTCCGGTAATCCGATGCCTTTACCGCATTGGTCCTTCGGGAGACATAGCTGTTTAGCTTCTCCTGATATTCTTCCTTTGTTGTTACACCCTCTGCCACCTGCGTCAGTCCCTTTTCCCAGCTGGCCGTAAGCTTGGGCTCTAGGAGCGGCTTTAACGAAATGGCTACTGTATCATAGATCATTTCTCCCAACTGGGTGGGCGTATATATTTGTGTTTTGGCATTGAGGTTTAAGTACTGGTTTCCCACCAGTTTCTCCAAAATGCCGGCCCTTGTGGCGCTGGTGCCGATGCCGGAGCCTTTGATCTGTTCGCGCAGCTCATCATCCTCGATGAGCTGTCCGGCGTTCTCCATTGCCAGAATCATGCTTCCGCCGGTGTAGCGCTTGGGAGGCGTGGTTTCGCCCTCTTTTTGCTGGAAGGAAACTGCCGTCAGCGGATCCTTTTTCTGAAGTGCCTTAATAAGCTCCTCCAGATTGGCGTTTTCGGGGCCGTCCTCGCCGTCCTTTTCACTCTGTTCCGAAGGAAGGGCCTTCTCCTGCGGATTTGCATCTGCCGGTTGGGAAGGTGCCTGCGGATCCTGGGCCGCAGCGGGGCGTTCCAGGCAAACAAGGTAGCCTTTCTCCCGGTTTACACGAAGGGATGCGGTGAGCGTTTCTGTTTTAATGCCCACCTGCAGAGTCATTTTATCAAACACGGCGGCCGGATAAAAGACAGAAAGAAACCGCCGGACGATCCGGTCATACACCTTTTGCAGTGTGGGAGTCAAGCTCTTTAAGGCAGATAGCCCTTCTCCGGTGGGGATAATGGCATAGTGATCCGTGATGGCCTTGTCGTTGGTATAGCGCGTTTTGGCAATGGATTTCCACGAGCCGCTTGTAGCAATGCTGCGAACAAGCTCACGGTAGGCCGGCAAAGAGCCTACCCCCTTTAGATTGTGATCAATTTCCTTGGCGACGGCCGTGGACAGCACCCTGGCATCCGTTCTTGGATAGGTGGTCAGCTTTCGCTCGTAGAGTGTCTGGGCGGCATCCAGTGTTTGATCCGGGCTTAGCTTGAAAAAGCGCGAGCAGTCGTTTTGGAGCTCGGCCAGATTGTAGAGGAGCGGCGGGTTCTTTTTTTCCTGCTTGTGCGCGATGTTTTTTACAAAGGGAGCTGGGGATCCGTCTTCGTCGGACTGCAGATACCGGATCAGTTCGGCGGCATCCTCCGGCTTGCGAAAGCCGTTTTCTTTATACAGAAGCGGTGACTGGTAATAACGGCTCCCTTCTTTGGCGGCCCACTCGGCTTCAAAGGTATCCGCTGCCGTTTCTAAGAACGCAGCCTCTTGCGCCTGCGCAGGAGAAAATGTGCCGATGACGCGGTAAAACGGAGTTTTAACAAAGGATCGAATCTCCCGCTCCCGGCGCACCACCATGCCAAGAACGCAGGTCATGACGCGGCCGACTGCAATGACGCACCGGTCCATCCCGAGGAAATCCCGGATGCCGCCGGCATATTTTAGAGAGAGAGCCCGGGAAAAATTGATTCCCATGAGGTAGTCTTCCTGCGCGCGCAGATAGGCCGCCGCCCCCATGTTGTCGTAGGCACTGTCGTCCTTGGCCTCCCGGATTCCTCTTGCGATTTCTGCCTCCGTGAAGGAATCAATCCAGACCCGGAGCTGCCGCTTGTCCTTGACGCCGGCCTTGGCAGCAACGAGACGATAAATATACTCTCCCTCCCGCCCGGAATCGGTGCAGATGTAGATGGTGTCAACCTCTGCGGATGTGAGAATACTCTTTACCGTCTTGAACTGCTTGCGGACGCCGGAATCGTCAATGACCTGGTATTGATAAGTCTCCGGGATAAAAGGAATGGTATCCAGAGACCATTTTTTGTATTTGGGATCGTACGCCTCCGGATAGCTCATGGTCACAAGATGTCCAAAGCACCAGGTTACGATACTCTGTTCGGATTCCTGGTAGCCGTCACGGTTTACAAAGTTCTCATGAAGTGCCCGGGCAAAGTCCTTTGCCACGCTGGGCTTTTCCGCAATGAATACTCGTTTTCCCAAGCTGTTCTCCTTGTAATAGCCACCTCCGGTGGATCGCACGGATTTGCAAAGAAATTTGCAGCTTCGCAGTGCAAATCCGACGTGGGAAACACCTTCATCAACGTTTCCCTAAACAGATACACAAAAACATCCTGCACAGCAGGGCCACACAGTCCCCGCTATGCAGGATGAGTCAGTCCGGAAGATCTGCAGCGCAGCCATGCCGGTAGTTACCACTTATTTATGCTCAATGTAGTGAAGCGCGGTCAAAAGCTCGGCACACTCTACCGCGCCGCCGGCTGCGCCGCGCAGGGTGTTGTGGGAGAGACCGACAAACTTCCAGTCAAACATAGTATCCTTGCGAAGACGTCCGATGGAAACGCCCATGCCGCCCTCGTAATTGACATCCTTTGCAACCTGCGGACGGTCATCCTCCTCCAGATACTGAATGAAGTGCTCCGGTGCACTGGGAAGCTTTAACTCCTGAGGAACGCCGGTGAAGCTGCGAAGCTTTTCAATAAGCTCTTCCTTGGAAGGATCCTTTTTGAAGCGCACAAATGCCGCTGCAGTGTGTCCGTACAGAACCGGCACACGGATGCACTGGCAGGTAATGAGGGGAGACTCTGCCGGAACAATGACGCCGTTTTCGATGTGACCGAAAATGCGAAGGGGCTCGCGCTCGGACTTTTCTTCCTCTCCGCTGATGTAGGGAATGATATTGCCGTTCATTTCCGGCCAATCCTTAAAGGTTTTGCCGGCACCGGAAATGGCCTGATAGGTGGTAGCCACCACTTCATAGGGCTCAAACTCCTTCCATGCGGCAAGGGCCGGCGTATAGCTCTGGATGGAGCAGTTCGGCTTTAC
Source organism: bacterium (assembly GCA_963658695.1). Lineage (GTDB taxonomy): Bacteria > Bacillota > Clostridia > Lachnospirales > Lachnospiraceae > CAG-791. The sequence goes on along the minus strand of CAVKRN010000001.1, from coordinate 76,789 downwards.
GGCAATAAAGCCCTTGGTGGTTCCCAGACGCTTTTGCTGATAAGGAATGATATCTGCATGCTGCGGATTGATTTCCGGAACAATCATCGGGACATCCGGCGTCCAGCGATGGGCGCTGTTGTTGGATACCACCGGCGTTTCCGTTTTGGCATACGCTTCTTCAATAGCGCGGATTTCTTCTTTGGACATGTTCACCGCAGAAAGAACGAAATCCACCCTTTCTGCAATGGCCTCTACATCATCAATGTCGCGAATAACAATATCCTTTACCGAGGCAGGAACCTCTCCGTCCAGCTTCCATCTGCCTTCCACGGCTTCGCCGTAGGTCTTGCCTGCGCTGCGGGCGCTGGCAGCGATTTCCGCAACCTCAAACCAGGGGTGATTCTCCAGAATCTGGATAAAACGCTGACCTACCATTCCGGTTCCGCCCAAAACACCAACTCTAAGCTTTTCCATATCGTCCTCTTTCTGTTTATTCGTGCTTAATCCTCTGCCTCTTCCGGCGCCTGCTCACTCAAAAGCCATGCGCGGGATGCAGCAATTTCCTCTTCCATGGCGCGGGCACCGGGGGCTCCGGTTGTCAGCCTCTTGTCGACGCAGGTTTTCAGGGAAATCGCGTCGTAGATATCCGCGTCAAACTCCGGAGAAAAGCTCTTAAATTCATCCAGAGAAAGCTGATCCAGACTCTTATTCTCATCAATGCAATGGAGCACCATTCGCCCGATCACTGCATGGGCATCCCGGAAGGGAACGCCTTTTCCCACCAGATAATCGGCAGCATCCGTAGCATTGGTAAAGCCGTTTTGTGCACTCTTCTCCATCACATCCTTGCGGAAGGTCAGGGAAGCAAGCATGCCGCTCATCAGACGGATGCACATGGAAACCGAATCAAAGGCATCGAACACCGGCTCCTTGTCCTCCTGCATGTCCTTGTCGTAGGCAAGAGGAATGGCTTTCATGGTCGTCAGAAGGCTCATCAGATCGCCGTACACCCGGCCGGTTTTGCCGCGAATCAGCTCCGCAACATCCGGGTTCTTTTTCTGCGGCATGATGCTGCTGCCGGTGGAGTAGCCGTCATCGATTTCAACGAAGCGGTACTCGTTGCTGTTCCAGATGATGATCTCCTCACTCATCCGGCTCAAATGCACCATCACAAGAGAAAGGTCACTCAAGAATTCAATGGCATAATCTCGGTCTGACACCGAATCCATGCTGTTACGGGTTGCGCAGTCAAAAGAAAGGCTTTCCGCCACAAATTCCCGGTCCAGAGGATACGTGGTTCCGGCAAGCGCACCGGCTCCCAAGGGGCACTCATTCAGACGACGCGCAGTATCCTCCATGCGGGTAACGTCTCGCCGGAGCATTTCAAAATAGGCTCCGAAATGATGTGCCAGGGTCACCGGCTGGGCCTTTTGCAAATGGGTAAATCCGGGCATGTAAGTTTCTGTGTTAGCTTCCATGATCTGCAAAATCACCTGCAGAAGCTCCAGCAGATCCTCTCTTGTTTCCTGCACCGCCCGTCTTGTAAAGAGCCGCATATCCAGCGCCACCTGATCGTTACGCGAGCGGCCGGTATGAAGCTTTTTTCCGTCATCACCGATGCGGTCAATCAGATTGGCTTCTACAAAGCTGTGAATATCCTCGTATTCATCGGTGATGGGAAGCTTCCCGGAAGCGATGTCCTCCCGGATGCCAAGAAGTCCCTCCAGAATGTGTTCGGATTCCTCCTTGGTCAGAATTCCCTGTCGCCCTAACATAGTTGCATGGGCAATGCTGCCTTCAATGTCTTCTTTCCAGAGACGTTTATCAAAGCCGATGGAGTCGTTGAATTTCTTTACGAGATCATCCGTTGCCTTGGTAAAACGCCCGCCCCAGAGCTGTGCCATAATGCTCCTTTCGTGTCGATGCCAAACGGTTAGGTAACTGTTTTCAATCGCGAAATTATCTGCAGGCAGAAGATCTGCGATTGAACTATGATGGCAGGTGCCAAACAGATGCAAAAAAAGCCCCGCTTTCGCAAGCAGGGCCCCTACGAGCTGGAAAAGGGACTTGAACCCTCGACCTACTGATTACGAATCAGTTGCGCTACCAACTGCGCTATTCCAGCATATGCGTTCGGCTAAGCAAGCAACCGAACGCTCGTTATTATACAAGCTGCCCCAAAGGATTGCAAGATAAAAATTGGTATAATTATCAAATCTGATGCAGGAACAGTCCGGACAGAAGCTTTGGCTCAAACCAGGTGGACTTCGGCGGCATGAGAAGCCCTGCATCGGCGACAGCCAGAAGCTCCCGAATGGAGGTAGGATGCATCAAAAAGGCGACACCCTCTGTCTCATCCGCACGGGAAATCAAGGCCTGTGCGCCCCGGATCCCGCCAATAAACTCAATGCGGGTATCGGTTCTGGGATCCTCAATACCAAACATCGGACCAAGAACCCGGTCCTGCAGGATGGACACGTCCATACCCTTCACCGGATCTGCGCTTTTGATGTGATTTTTGGCAGATAAAAGGAACCAGGAATGCTCCAGATACATGCCAATCTCGCCTTTTACCGAGGGACGAGCCACACTTTTCCGATACGGTGTAATGTTAAAATTCGGACGAAGCGCACCCAGAATCTCTCCGCGGCTCATGCCGCCAAGATCTTTCACTACTCGGTTGTAATCCAGAATTTCCAGTTCGTTCTCCGGAAAAAGGACACTGAGGAAGAAATTAAACTCTTCCTCGCCGGTATAGTCCGGCTGTTTGCTGCGGCGCTTTAATCCAACCTTAACAGCAGACGCCGCGCGGTGATGTCCGTCAGCAATATACAATCCCCGAATGCCGGCAAAGGCGTTTTGAATCGTCTCAATATCGCGCTCGTCATCGATCACCCAGACGCGGTTTGTGACATCGCCGTCCGAGACAAAATCATAGACTGGCTGGGTGCTTTTTATTTTGCCCTTTACAAGAGCCACTGCTGGATCTTCCCGGTATGTCAGGAAGATTGGTCCGGTCTGTGCGCTGCAGATATCCACGTGATGAATGCGGTCCTGTTCCTTGGCCTCTACGGTGTTCTCATGCTTCTTGATGACACCGTTTACATAATCATCGATGGACGCGCAGGCAACAATGCCGGTCTGAGAACGTTCCTTCCATATCTGTTCATACAGATAAAGGCAAGGCTTACCATCCTGCCGGAAAGTGCCGTTTTCGATGGACGCGTCCAAGAGCTCTTTTGCATGCTGATATACGCGGGCATCGTAGGTGTCAATCTCATCCGGCAGCGTAGACTCTGCCCGGTCGATTCCAAGAAAGGATGCGGGATGCTCTGCCACATAGGCCTTTGCCTCTGCCCGGGAATATACATCATAGGGAAGAGCTGCTACGCTTTCTGCCAGGTCCGGCGCAGGGCGAAATGCACGAAATGCTCGAATAACTGCCATAGTTACCTCAATCGTTAGTTGCAGCTTGCTCGCCAGCGACACAAATGGCTGGCAAGCAAACAGTAACAATCGTTACGCTTATTTAATCACGCGTACACGGAACACGCCGTCTACAGCGGCAAGCTTCTGGGCAACATCCCCGGAAACTTCCGAATCCAGATCCAGAACGGTATAGGCAACATCGCCTCTGGACTTATTGGTCATTTCTGCAATGTTGATGCCTGCACTGCCCATGATGGAGGTAAAGCCGGTAATCATGTTGGCCACATTCTTGTGGAGAATGGCAACGCGTCCCTGTCTGGTGCAGACGCCAACCTGGCAGTCCGGATAATTCACCGAGTGGGTGATGTTGCCGTTTTCAAGGTAGTCCTGCAGCTCATCCACGGCCATAATGGCGCAATTGGTTTCGGACTCTTCTGTGGAAGCACCCAGATGCGGCGTTGTGATGCAGCCGCGGTGTCCGGCAACGGTGGGATTCGGGAAATCCGAAACATAGCGGCGAACGCGTCCGTCGTCGATGGCCGCAATCATGGCCTTTTCATCCACCAGAACGTCTCTTGCCATATTCAGGACGATTACACCCTTTTTCATCTGCGCAATGGCATCGGCGGAAATGTAACCCTTGGTAGATTCCATCGCCGGTACGTGAATGGTGATGAAATCGCAGTTGCGATAGATTTCATTGATATCCGTCACATGGGTCACCTTGCGGGAAAGATGCCATGCATTTTCGACACCAACATACGGATCGTAGCCGTAAACATCCATTCCAAGGTACACAGCAGCATTCGCTACGCGCACGCCGATAGCACCCAGTCCGATGATGCCGAGCTTCTTGCCTTCCAGTTCGGTGCCTGCAAACTGCTTTTTCTCTTTCTCCACCTGGGCGACAATATCCGGATTGTTCCAGTTGGAACGGGCCCAGTCGACACCTTCAACGATATCGCGGGATGCCAGCAGCATACCGGCGATGACCAGTTCCTTTACACCGTTTGCGTTTGCACCCGGCGTGTTGAAAACAACGATGCCCTTCTCGGCACAGCGATCCAGCGGAATGTTGTTCACGCCGGCGCCGGCTCTGGCAATGGCAAGAAGCGAATCCGAGAACTCCATTTCGTGCATCTTGGCGCTGCGCACCAGAATACCGTCGGCTTCCTCCAGATTCTCTGTTTTTGCAAAATTCGAATCAAACCGTTCGGTTCCAACGGAAGATATGTTGTTCAGTTCTGCGTAATGAAACACAATACTCTCCTTTTCCGGCACCCTGTATCAGTGTCTAGCCTCAAAGTCCTTCATGAAGGAAACCAGCTTTTCTACGCCTTCGATCGGCATCGCATTGTACATAGAAGCACGCATGCCGCCCACCGTGCGGTGTCCCTTGAGGGAAACCAGTCCGTTTGCAGCCGCTTCCTTCACGAATGCAGCATCAAGATCAGCGTTATCGGTGACAAACGGTGCATTCATCAGAGAACGATCCTCTCTGCGCACAGTTCCCTTAAAGAGGCGGGACTCATCGAGATAATCGTAGAAAATCTTCGCCTTTTCTTCGTTGTGTCTGGCAATGCCTTCCAGACCGCCCTGCTTCATGATCCACTTGAAGACAAGACCGCAAATGTAGATGTTGTAGCAAGGCGGCGTGTTGTACAGGGAGTCCTTATCGGCCTGGGTCTTATACTGGAGCATCGTCGGAACGAAGCTGTCTAAATCGTCGCGAATCAGATCCTCGCGGATGACCGCAATCACAACACCGGCAGGGCCGACGTTTTTTTGCACGCCGCCGTAGAACATACCGTACTTAGTCACATCGATCGGACGGGAAAGGAAATTGGAGGATACATCTGCCACAAGATCGTGTCCCTTTGTGTTGGGAAGCTGGAAATACTCGGTTCCGTAAATGGTGTTGTTCTCACAAATGTAGAGATAGTCTGCATCTTCCGGGATGTCGAGATCGCTGCAGTCCGGAATGTAAGAGAAATTCTGATCCTCGGAGGACGCCACTTTAATGGCTTCGCCGTACTTCTGCGCTTCCTTCCAGGCCTTTTTAGCCCACTGTCCGGTAACGACATAGGCGGCTTTTTTGTTGCGCATCAGATTCATGGGAACAGCCGCAAACTGGGTGGAAGCGCCTCCCTGCAGGAACAGGACCTTATAATTGTCCGGAACACCTACCAGTGACCGGAAATCTGCCTCTGTCTCCTTGATGAGAGCGTCAAACACCTTACTGCGGTGCGACATTTCCATCACGGACATTCCGCATCCGTGATAGTCCAGCATCTCACTGGCTGCTGTCTGCAACACTTCCTCGGGAAGCATCGCAGGACCTGCTGAGAAATTATACACTCTGCTCATTGTCATCCTCCTCTAGCTACCAATCCGGTACATCGAAAATAATGTATCAGGTATGCTCGTTATCGGTACATTCTATCCTTGGCGGGCGCCAGTGCAGCAACATCAGTACAACACAACCGGCGTTCCTACGGAAACCATTCCGTACAGCTCCGGCATGACCGCCGGCGGAATGTTGACGCATCCGTGAGACCCATTGGTCAGATAGATGCTGCCGCCGAAGCTGGACCGCCAGTTGGCATCATGGAGTCCTATGCTGTTACCGATGAAATTCATCCAGTACTTCACCGGAGAGGCATATCCCTGGCCAACCAGTGTAATGTTGCGCTGCTTACCAAGAATATGATAGACGCCGGTGGGCGTGTCGTGTCCGAGTCTGTGATTGCCGGTCACGATTGACGTTGTGAATCTGCGTGTGCCGTTCTCATAGTAATATAGAATCTGATTGGAAATGTCAATCTCCACATAGGTTCCGCCGCACTTGGTCACCGGAACGTGGGTCTCGGTTTTCTGAGACATGATAGCCACAGCCAGATAGTTAATTTCATATTCTACATCAATGTAGCCCGTACTTTGAAAGGTGCCGTCAACGGCCAGATAGGTTCCATCTGTTTTCTGGAAACCAGCCGTATTGGTACTTCCGGACGGGGGGAATAGGTTCTGAAGTCCGGAAAAGAAGCTGCGGAGCTTATTGGAATCACAGACGTAGTAGCCGGTAGCAGGATCGATATAATAGCTGCCGTCTGCATTGGTCACCATGACGGTCATCGCCAGTTCCGGTGTCACTACGTACTGCCGCCCACCGCCGAAATCATACGTGATCCAGCAATTGGGCGCCGGCGGCAGCGCTGTCTGCGCTGCCGAGACAGAAAGCTTTCCGCAGCTAAAAAACACAAAGCAAAGGCCAAGGCAGATAAAAAAGCGAAGGGAATCGCCAAAAGCGCTCCTTTCGGCCGCCCGCTTAGTTCCTGTTATCATCTCTTCTCTCCCCTTTTTACTAGGCCTGCTCGCGCTGCAGATCCTTCTCATCAAAAGCTTCTTCGATGGAGGCTCCCGGCGATACCATCGGAAATACCTTATCATCTTCGTCGATGACAAGTTCGATCACAACCGGTCCGTTTGCTGCAATGGCCTGCCGAAGCGCCGGCTCCAGCTGCTCTTTGTCAGTAACACGGATTGCCTGACAGCCAAGGCCTTCTGCTGTCTTGCAATAGTCTACGGCATCCGTCAGCACCGTTGCGCTGTAGCGCTTTCCGTAATAGAGCGTCTGCCATTGCCGTACCATTCCCAGTACCTGGTTGTTGATGACGATCTCAATGATCGGAATCCGGTAGCGGCTGGCTGTCGCAAGCTCAATCAGGTTCATGCGAAAGCACCCATCCCCGGCAATATTGACGCAGATCTTATCCGGTCTTGCTACCTTAGCACCGATGCAGGCGCCAAGTCCGTAGCCCATGGTACCCAGGCCTCCGCTGGTGAGGAAGGTACGCGGCTCCGAATAGGTATAATACTGCGCCGCCCACATCTGATGCTGTCCTACATCCGTAGTAATCAGTGCCTTTCCTTCCGTGACGCGGTCAAGGGCTTCAATGGCCATGGGGCAGGTGAGCTTAGTGTGGTCATAGGTCAGCGGATAGTGCTGTTTCAGTGCCTGAATTTCCTGCATCCATTTCTCATGAGAAACCGGTGAAAGTGCGGCATTGATTTTACCGAGAATTTCCTTCAGATCGCCAACGAGTGCCAGATCAATTTTGACATTTTTATTGATCTCCGCCTCATCGATGTCGATCTGCAGAATTTTAGCCTTCTGGGCGAATTTTTTGGGATTTCCGGTTTGGCGGTCCGAAAAACGTGTTCCGAGGGCAATGACAAGGTCTGCCCTGGACAGGCCGAAATTGGAAGCCTTCGTTCCGTGCATTCCGATCATGCCGGTGTAATGTGCATCGTGTCCGTCGAATGCACCCTTTCCCATCAGCGTATCGCATACCGGCGCATCCAGAAGGCGATCCAGTTCCCGAATCTCGTCACTTGCTCCGGAAATAACAGCACCGCCGCCAATATACAGATATGGGCGCTCGGATGTTCTGATCATATCAAGCGCACGGGACAGCTTCTCTTCGGAGCAGCTGCGGATCGGAGACAATGCCTTTTGCTTTCTTGCGGCAGCTTCTTCCGGTGTCTCCTTTTCATAATCGCCCATAGCACCGGTTACATCCTTGGTAATATCCACAAGGACCGGACCGGGCCGCCCCTCCTTGGCGATACGGAAGGCACTGCGGATGGTGGGCGCCAGGTCCTTGATATTTTTCACAATAAAGCCGTGCTTGGTTACCGGCATGGTAATTCCGGCAATATCCACCTCCTGAAAGGAATCCTTTCCAAGAAGGGGAAGTGTCACATTGCAGGTAATGGCAACCACCGGGACAGAGTCCATATACGCTGTTGCAATTCCTGTGACAAGATTCGTTGCCCCGGGGCCGGAGGTTGCCATGCAAACGCCAATCTTTCCGGAGGCTCTGGCATACCCGTCGGCTGCGTGGGCAGCACCCTGCTCATGACTTGTCAGTACGTGGCGGATTTTGTCGCTGTTTTTATACAGAGCATCGTATACATTCAGGATTGCGCCTCCCGGATAACCGAATACGGTATCGACACCCTGTTCCAAAAGGCATTGGATAATGATTTCTGAACCGTTAAGCTTCATGCATTTCTCCCGGGCCGCCCGCAAGCAGCCCAACCATATGGCTCTGCTACAGAGCCGCTGAACGATTTGCCTTGCGGTGCATTCACGGCGCAAAGGCAAACGTCACATCACTATACGCTTCTTTAGACCTGCAGCTCTTTGGGAAGCTCCAGAATCGCGCCGCGGTTTCCGGATGTTACAAGCGCCTGATAGCGCGCCAGGTATCCATCGGTGATCTTCGGCTTTCTGGGCGTCCATGCCGCGCGGCGTTTCGCCAGCTCTTCGTCGGAAACCTTCAGCTCCAGACAGTTGGTGGTGATATCAATCCGAATGGTATCGCCCTCTTCTACCAGCGCGATGGGGCCGCCGACAGCCGCTTCCGGGCTTACGTGGCCGATGGCTGCACCGCGGGACGCACCGGAAAACCGTCCGTCGGTGATCAGAGCAACCGTAGAGCCAAGGCCCATACCGATGATGGCAGAGGTAGGATTGAGCATCTCACGCATGCCGGGGCCGCCCTTGGGTCCCTCATAGCGAATGACGACAACATCTCCCTCATGGATCTGTCCGGTCGTGATGGCTTTGATGGCATCCTCCTCGCAGTCAAAGACGCGGGCGGGGCCTTCGTGGGTCATCATTTCCGGTGCGACAGCACTTCTTTTAACAATACCGGTATCCGGGGCGAGATTTCCCTTCAGAACGGCAATGCCCCCGTTGGGCATGAACGGGTTCTCAAACGGACGAATGACCTCCGGATTGCGATTCTGCGCCGAAGCAATGTTCTCTCCGGTGGTGTTTCCGGTGACCGTCATGCCGTCTAAGTGCAGCAGGTTGCCCTTTGTCAGCTCCTTCATCACGGCATAGATTCCGCCAGCCTCGTTCAGATCCTCCATGTAGGTCGGGCCTGCCGGAGCCAGATGGCAAAGGTTCGGCGTACGGTCTGAAATTTCATTTGCATATTCCATGTTCAGATCAATGCCGCATTCGTGTGCGATGGCCGGCAGATGCAGCATTGTGTTGGTAGAGCAGCCAAGTGCCATGTCCACCGTCAGCGCATTGGTAAACGCTTCCTTGGTCATGATGTCTCTCGGACGAATGTTCTTCTCGATAAGATTCATGACGGCATAGCCGGCTTCCTTGGCAAGACGGATGCGGGCAGAATATACGGCGGGAATGGTTCCGTTTCCGCGAAGTCCCATGCCGATGGCTTCCGTCAGACAATTCATGGAATTGGCTGTGTACATGCCGGAGCAGGAGCCGCAGGTAGGACACACATTTTCTTCAAAATTGGAAAGCTGTTCTCTTGTGATTTTACCGGAATCAAATTCTCCGACTGCCTCGAACATCGAGGAAAGAGACCGCTTTCTGCCGTCTACGTGCCCTGCCAGCATGGGACCGCCGGAGACGAACACGGTAGGGATGTTGATTCTGGCGGCGGCCATCAAAAGGCCGGGGACGTTCTTGTCACAGTTGGGGATCATGACAAGACCGTCAAACTGATGCGCCTTTGCCATGCATTCGGTGGAGTCTGCAATCAGATCCCTTGTGACCAGGGAGTACTTCATGCCCACATGACCCATTGCGATACCGTCACAGACTGCAATGGCAGGGAACATCACGGGAACACCGCCGGCCTCTGCAATGCCCAGCTTGACGGCATTTGCGATCTTATCCAGATTCATGTGGCCGGGAACAATTTCGTTATAGGAGCATACAACGCCGATCATCGGCTTTTTCATTTCAGCCTTGGTAAAGCCAAGGGCATTGAACAGACTCCGGTGCGGAGCCTGCTGGATTCCTTCTCTTACATTATCACTGCGCATATATTCTTCCTTTCCAGCGGGTCAACACATACGCCGGTCAAGCAATGGGCGGCGTATGAATATATTGTTTTATACTGTTTCAGACTCGTGCAGCCACGGCATCGCCGATTTCCGCGCATGTCGCCGAGGTCAGCCCGGCCGCCTGCTCTTTATTTTTCGGCATAAGATCGATGCTGCGAATGCCGTCTGCAAGCGTCTTCTTTACGGCGTTTTCGATGGCATCTGCCTCTGCCTGAAGATCAAAGGAATACCGGAGCATCATCGCTGCCGAGAGAATGGTTGCAATGGGATTAGCAATGCCCTTCCCTGCAATGTCCGGAGCACTGCCGTGGCTTGGCTCGTACAATCCAAAGCTTCCGTCGGAAAGCGAAGCAGAGGAAAGCATGCCGATGGAGCCGGTAATCATGGACGCCTCGTCAGAGAGAATGTCGCCGAACATATTCTCGGTAACCACAACGTCAAACTGTTCCGGGTTCTTGACCAGCTGCATGGCGCAGTTGTCAACCAGCATATCTTCCACTTCAATATCCGGATAATCCGCTGCCATTTCGTGAACGATTTTACGCCACAGCCGGGATGTATCCAAAACGTTGGCTTTGTCGACACTGGTCAGCTTCTTGCGGCGCTTGCCGGCAATCTCAAAGGCCTTCTTGACGATGCGACGAATCTCGTTCTCATTGTACTGCAGCGTATCCACTGCCGTTTCTACGCCGTTGATTTCCTTCGTCCAGCGCTCGCCGAAGTACAGACCGCCCGTCAACTCTCTGACGATGATCATGTCAAAATTGCGGCCGCCCTCCTTGGATGCCAGAGGGCAGGAAGCAGCAAGCTCCGGGAACAGATAGGCAGGACGCAGATTCGCGTAAAGTCCAAGGGCTTTCCGGAGTCCGAGAAGCCCTGCCTCCGGGCGCTTCTGCGGCGGAAGCTGATACCAGGGAGATGTCTTGGCATCGCCGCCGATGGAGCCCATAAGGACAGCGTCGCTTTTCTTTGCAATGTCAATGGTTTCCTGTGTCAGCGGCTCACCGTAGCGATCAATGGAGCATCCGCCCATCAGAATGTCCGTAAAATGGATGGTATGTCCGTACTTGGCCGCGACTGTCTCCAGAACCTTCCTGGCCTCGGCAATGATCTCCGGGCCGATTCCGTCTCCACTGATAACAGCAATATTCATTTCCATAAAACTGAATCTCCTTACTAATATGCAAAAAGAAGGCAAATCGCCTTCTTTCTGCTCTGCATGAATAAGCGGAGAAGCTTCTCCCCGTTATTTGGACTTTTTATCGTCAGCTTCTGCAGCAGCATCCTCGGGCTTCTCAACCTGTACAATGGCTGCCTTCTGCATCGGAATACGGCAGTTTCTGTTGTTTCCGAATTCGACGATCACCGTATCATCGTTCATATCGACAATGACGCCGTAAAAGCCGGCCGTGGTCAGAACGCTGTCGCCGACAGCAACGGACGCGAGCATGGATTCCTTCTGCTTCTTCTCCTTGCTCTGGGGACGAATGAGGAAGAAATAGAAAAACGCCACCAGAATCACGATGTAAATAATTGCGATCATGCTGGAGCTGCCGGTAGAGCTAAGTATAAGTGCCATTAAAATATCCTCCTGCTAAACAATTACACATTTTCCCTCTACTATACATCAATGATTTAAAAAAACATAGTGTTTTTATATCATGGAGTTCCCTTTAAATCCTGAATCTTATTCTTTTTATAGACCGGATAAATCCCGGCATCAATGGCATCCCGTATCTCCTGCATCAGATGGTTGTAGAAATACAGGTTATGCATGACACAGAAACGAAGTCCCAAAGACTCCTGCGCCTTCATAAGGTGACGGATGTAGGCCCTGGAATATCCGCCGCGGCAGACCGGACACCCGCAATGCTCGTCAATCGGCCGCATATCCTTCTCATAGGCCGCGTTGCGGATATGGAGCGTCCCGTGATCGGTATAGAGATTCCCGTGCCGCCCATTGCGCGAAGGGTACACGCAGTCAAAGAAATCAACGCCGCGGTCCACTGCCTCCAGAATGTTCTCCGGAGTTCCAACGCCCATGAGATAGGTGGGCTTGTTCTGCGGAAGGTGCGGCACGACCTCATCCAGAATGCCGTACATCTGTTCATGGGTCTCACCCACAGCAAGGCCGCCCACAGCATAGCCGTCCAGATCCATCTGCGCAATCTGCTTGGCATGGTCGACGCGAATGTCCGGATAAATGGCGCCCTGATTGATAGCGAATAACAGCTGGTGGGGATTTACGGCATCCTCTTCCTGCCGAAGCTCGGCCATTTTGGTCTTGCAGCGGGAGAGCCACCTTGTGGTACGCGCCACGGAATTGGCCACATACTCCCTGTCTGCCAGAGCCGGCGCGCATTCATCAAAGGCCATGGCGATGGTAGAACCGAGGTTGGCCTGTATCCGCATCGACTCTTCCGGCCCCATGAAAATCCGCGCGCCGTCCACGTGGGAATGGAAGGTAACGCCTTCCTCCTTGATCTTGCGGATCTGCGCCAGAGAAAATACCTGGAAGCCGCCGGAATCAGTCAGAATCGGGCGGTCCCAGGTTGTAAACGTATGCAGGCCGCCCAGCTCCTTAATGGTGGCATCTCCCGTTCGAACGTGGAGATGATAGGTATTGCTGAGCATCACCTGTGTCTGAATGCTGCGAAGGTCCGAAGCCGAAAGGCCGCCCTTGATGGCGCCGGCCGTTGCCACATTCATGAATACCGGCGTTTCAATGACGCCGTGCACGGTGGTCATGTGGGCGTGCTTGGCTCTCCCGCATGTGTTGACAATATTATATGTGTAATCCTGCTGCGGCATTGGAACCCCTTTCGTAAAATGCCCGGACATTGTCTGCCTTTGCCGACATATTCGCCAGCATGGCGTCCAGAATGGTCAGCGCACACATGGTTTCGCAGACCACCACGGCTCTTGGAACAACACAAGGGTCGTGACGGCCGTGAATGAACAGCGCCTTCGGCGTTCCGTCCTGCATGATGGTTTCCTGAGGCTGTGCAATAGACGGTGTCGGCTTAAAGGCGGCCGTCAGTACAATATCGGAGCCATCCGAAATGCCGCCCAAAATGCCGCCTGCATGGTTGGTCCGTTTGCAGACAATGCCGTCTTCATTGGTATAGAAGGCATCGTTATTTTCGGAGCCTCTTGCATAGGCAGCAAACATCCCGTCCCCGATTCCGACGGATTTGCAGGCATTGATGCCCATCAGTGCATCGGCCAGCCTAGCATCCAGCTTCTGCAGTGTGGGATCGCCGATGCCGGCAGGGACGCCCTTGATTCTTCCCTTTATGATTCCGCCGATGGAATCCTGCTCCTGCCGGCAGGCATCAATGAGTGCTGCTGCCTGTGCATCCGCCTGCGCATCCGGCATACCGGTCAGCGAATTCCAGATGGTGTCTTTGTCAAACCGCTGCGGGTCAATGACGACATCGCCAATGGCCGCCGTGTAAAAACAAAACTCAATCCCCAGCTCCTGCAAAAACTTCTCCGCAATGGCACCGGCCGCTACGCGCGCTGCGGTCTCTCTTGCCGAGGAACGCCCGCCGCCCCGGTAATCCCGAAAGCCGTATTTGCAGTCGTAGGTATAATCTGCATGGCCCGGGCGGTAGCAGTCAGCGATTTCGCTGTAATCCTTTGAAATCTGGTTGTTGTTGCGGATCAGAAGCGCGATGGGAGTACCGGTGGTTTTCCCTTCAAAAGTACCGGAAAGAATCTCGACCAGATCCTCTTCCTTGCGGGGCGTTGCAAGACGGTTCCGCCCCGGCTTTCTGCGGTCCAAAAATACCTGAATATCCTCTTTGTCAAGCGCCATGCCGGCCGGAAACCCATCCAGCACCGCACCGACCGCGGCTCCGTGGGATTCTCCGAAGGTTGTCACGCGAAGAACATTTCCAAAATAAGATCCTGCCATAGTGTCCTTTCTAAGCCTCTTTGCTATTGCTGCTCCTGTGTCAGCTTGTGGAAAATTACGCAGTTGGGCTTATCCACGTGAATTTCCTTGCCGTTCATAATGATCAGGCCCTTTTCCAGATCGCAGTTAAAGAACGTCATCGTATTGGATTCGTGGTTTAACGATACCAAATGCCGATTATCCGGAAACAGCGTGCAGTCCTTGGGATAATCACCGGACACCGGAAGGCACAAGATCTTGGACAGCTCTCCGGTATTCTCATCGATCGAGAAAATGGCTGTGGAATTATCCCCGGCATTCGTAGTGATCAGATAACGGAAATCCTCGGACAGATTGAGTGCTGAGGCAGCGGCATCCGATGCATGATAATTGTTCAGCGTCGAAACGGACTGCACCTTTTCAAAATCAGGCTCTCCGTGATGCTCCTCATAACGGAATACATCGATGGAACATTTCATCTCATTGACGATGTACACAAATCGTCCGTCCTTGGAGAACTTAATGTGTCTCGGTGCGGAATCGAGTTCTCCGTGGATGATATCCACCTGCTTGATTTTGCCGGAAACCGGATTGAACGCATACACATTGGTGTGATCGAGTCCCAGGTCCGCAGCGCACAGATATTTGTTATCCCGCGTCATCTTCACACATTGCACATGGGGGCGGAAATTGCGCTCTGCAATCGAGCCCATTCCCTTGTGATACACTTCATCCGTAATCTGCCCGATTTCACCGGTTTCTGCATCCAGACGAAGAACGGTGATTTTGCCGTCGTGATATCCTGCCACAAAAAGCCACGAATCGGTATAATCGGTGGAAAGATAGGAGCCGCGCATGCCGTTGATGGAGGCCTTGTTGATAAATTCAAGGTCTCCTCCCTTTACGATTCGGTACGCCTCTACGCCGAAGTCCGTAATGGAATACAGAAATTTCTGATTATGAGAAATGGTGACATAGGAGGAATTGGTGATTTCTACCTTATCCTTTTCATAGAAATAGCCTTTCTCCATGTCCACATCAAAAATGCGGATGCCGAAATGATCCTTTGTTGCCGTGGTGTATGCAGAAACATAGGCAACGTACTTGGATGCTGACATATTCTTACCTCCCTTGATTTCTCCGATCCTTGTAACGATTCCCGGCACATGGATGTGCCGGTCTGTTTGAAAACCGCTTCTATGCGGCCTCCTGTTGCAAATGCAATGCTATGCGTGTTTGCTGCCGAACCAGTCCTGAGTCTCATGAATGGTGCGCACGACAAATTCATTTTCTTCGGAAAGCTCTGCCTCAACAATGCTGCAGTTGCCGATACCCTGATTCCAGATCTCATCCAGCTCCAGATAATGAAACAGCACCAGAATAACACGCATTGCACACCCGTGACACCCCACGAGAATGCGTTCGCCCGGCTTTTGACGTTTGATATCCTCGAAAAAGGAGGAAAGCCGCTCCTTAATATCCGCAAAGGATTCTGCACCTTCGGGAGCTACATACGCAGACGGACGGTCAAAGAGGTGCCCTGCAAGTGGCGACTCCTTGTCAAAGGGCGTCCCGTCCAGGGGACCGAAATTCATTTCCATCAGCCGATCATCCAGCGTAAACTCCGTGCGGGGAAGTCCGGTAATGATTTCCACCGTTCTGGCAGCCCGGTCAATCGGGCTGGAGTATACCGCATCAAAGGTAATTCCCAGTTCCCGGATCCGCTCTCTGGCTTTTCTTGCCTGTTCTTCTCCGTTTTCATTCAATGAGGTATTCACCTGTCCCTGAAACAGGTGCCTGGCATTCCAGGATGTTTCACCGTGTCGAATAATATACAGCTTCATGAATCCAAGCCGCTCCTTTCATTGCCTTTTACGGCAAGCCGGTTGATCTGCGAAGCAACGTATCCGGCACCGTAGCCATTATCAATATTAACAACCGTAATGCCGTTTGCACAGGAGTTGAGCATCGTAAGCAGAGCAGAAATTCCGTGGAAGTTCGCACCGTATCCAACGGAGGTCGGAAGGGCAATGACGGGATTTTCTACCAGACCTGCCACAACGCCGGCCAGCGCGCCCTCCATGCCGGCAGCAGCAATGATGACATTGGCGCTGCGCAGCTGCGGGAGCTGGGATAAAAGCCGGTGGAGTCCGCTCACACCGACATCGTACAGGCGTTCCACGTGATTTCCAAGGAATTCTGCGGTCTTCGCTGCTTCCTCAGCCACCGGAATGTCGGCTGTTCCGCCGCAGCAAACGGCGATGTTGCCGAGCATGCTCCCAGCATGTGCGGCAGCTGCCTCCGGCGACGCTGCACTTAGAATCCGGGAGACCGGATCATACACCGCATCCGGCAATACCGCTGTCACAAGCTCTGCCTGATGCGCGCTGGCTCTGGTGCCCATGACTCTTCCGTTTTTGTCGTACAGCGTTTTGAAAATGTCCGGAAGGAACGCATCCTCCTTACCGGGGCAATAGACAACCTCCGGATATCCGGACCTGGCCTGGCGATGAAGGTCTAGCCTTGCATAGCTATGTCCCTCTTCGCCCAGAACCTCATACGGCTTTTCCTGAAAAAAACGTTCTGCCTCCTCGGCCGACATTTCCCCTTTTTGTACTTTCTCCAGGACTTCTCTGGATGTCATTTCCACCTCGCTGTTCTGCAATTGGAATCTGCAGCTGCATCATTACTCCGTTTATCCGTTGATTTTCATTGCTCCTTGTGCAGCACATCGGCGACCACTGCCTTATCCAGCGTTTCGTTCATGCTGCCGGTGCGATACCCCTGTAAGTCCATGGTGACATAGGCAAATCCATAGGAACGAAAGGCTTCCGTGATGGCATTTCTCTTTTCCAAAAGAGCCTCGAACTCCTCCGGCAGAACCTCAATCCTTGCCAGCTTGTCATGGATGCGTACCCGCAGCTGATGAAAGCCAAGCTCCAATAGAAATTCCTCGGCTTTGTCCACCATCGAAAGCTTCTCCTCGGAAATGGTCTCTCCATAGACGAAGCGGGACGCAAGACAGGCATAGGACTGCTTGCGCCAGGTGGGGAGTCCCAGTTCCTTGGAAATCTCCCGAATCTCATCCTTGCAAAGGCCTGCCTCGCGAAGGGGAGAACGAATGCCAAGCTCCTTGATGGCCAGCATGCCGGGACGGAAATCGCCAAGATCATCGGTGTTGGACCCCTCTGCCACGAAGGCAAGGTCATTTTCAGCCGCAAGCTCTAGAATTCCCTCGAACAGGGAATGCTTGCACAGATAACAGCGGTTCACCGGATTCTCCCGGTATCCCGGCACGTCAATTTCGCCGGATTCAAACACAATTTGACGAAAGCCATGCTCCCGGCAAAACGCTGCCGCTTCCTTGGCTTCCCGGGATGGAAAGGTTTCCGAGGCGGCAGTCACCGCAACGGCCCGCTCTCCAAGAACAGTGCAGGCTACTGTCAAAAGGAGCGTAGAGTCTACGCCGCCGGAAAAGGCAACGGCTACGCTTCCCATCTGTCGCAGAATCTCCTGCAGGGCATTGTATTTACGACTGGTTGTTTCTTTCAGCATTATAGAATTCCTCTGTCAGCTACAATGACGCCAGGAAGCGACGGGTCCTGGCGGAGGTGTCCGGTTCGGGGACGTCACGCTGACTTCGTCAGCTACGAGATGGCCTGACGGCCACTCGGCAAAAACGTACTCCATTCTCGGGACCTAGCGGTGCTAAGCTCGCACAGGACGCTCGCAAGCACCGAGGCCCTCGCAGGCCCCGCCACCGGACATCCATCCGCCACCCTGTCGCTTCCTAGCTGACTTAAAAGTACGCCCGCTCCGGCGTTACAACAAGGTCCACCGGAACGTCCTCCTGCCCCATGGGAACCTCGTCAATCATCTGCTCGTTAAAGGCCATACCAATGGCCATCTTTTTACGGAAGTGGGACAGATACCGGTCGTAGAATCCCCCGCCGAAGCCAAGGCGTCCCAGTTTTTTGTCGAAGGCCAGTCCCGGTACCAGAATCATGCAGTTTTCCGCAGAGTCCAGTGAAATATGGGTGGTATACGGAAACAGCGCACAAGGATCGGCCTCCGGCTCCGGAATTCCCATGGCGCCGGGCTGGAGCCGTGAAAGATCGTCGCACTGAAAAAAGTCCATGACGCCGTTGCTTAAAACCTTTGGAACATAGACCTTTTTGCCGTCCCGAATGGCATGTTGAATCAGTGCCGTAGTATCGACCTCGGAGCCAAAGGACACGTAGGTCAGAATAAAAGCCGCGCTTTCATATAATGCGGTGTTTAAGATAATATTCGTGATGGTCTTGTTCTGTTCGCTGCGGGATTCCTCCGGAATTGCATCCCGGATCTGTTTCATCTTCCGGCGCAGTGCTTCCTTTTCCTGATCAAACTCCATCTGGCTGGTCATCATTAATACGTTTCCTCCACATACTGAATCAGATCAAAGGTATCATCCTTGTCTGCGCAAAAAAGCGTTCCGACATTGGCGCCGTTTATCACATCCGCGATGACACCGACGCCGTTTTTGGTATTGGCAATTACCATATCGCATCCGGAGGCGGTGGCCATCTTGGCGGCGTGAAGCTTGGTATTCATACCGCCGGTGCCCACACCGCTTCCGGTGGATTCCTTTCCCATGCCCATGATCTCATCCGTAAGGTGCGGCACAAATTCGATGAAGGATGCCTTTAAATTGCTCCGCGGATCATCGGTGTAAAGTCCGTCCACATCGGAAAGCAGGATCAGAAGATCTGCCTGCAGTATGGAGGCAACCATGGCAGAAAGCGAGTCGTTGTCACCGAGCTGGTATTCCAGCGTTGCTACTACGTCATTTTCGTTGACAATCGGAATAACGCCAAGGTCCAAAAGCTCGCGAAGCGTTCCCTCCAGATTCTCTCTGCTGCCGGGATTGACAATGGTGGTTTTGGTCATCAGAACCTGCCCGGTCAGCTGATTATAATCCTCGAAATATTTCTGATAGATCATAATCAGACGAGCCTGGCCAATGGAAGCACAGGCCTGCTTGCGGCTCATTTTTTCGCTGTCCTTTGTCAGTCCCCGCCGGCTCTCTCCCAAGACCTCACGACCGACAGCCGTAGCACCGGAGGTAACCAGAATCACTTCCTTTCCCTGGTTTTTCAGGTCGGAAAGCTCGCCGGCCAGATGATCAATCCGGTGATAATCCAGGCGCCCTGTCTCCTTGTGGATCAACGAGGAGGAACCGATTTTAACAACGATTCGCCGGCGGTCCTTCAAATTGGCACGGTAGTCCAGATTCTCTTTTTTCTTATCATTTTCTACAAACATCTGCTGACAAAAATGCATGCTCATCACCTCTTCGTCCGTAGCCCTTGCCGCCTGTAATTACGCGTCTGATTCCGGCGTGGTAAACGCTCTTATCAGCGCCTTTCTAATCTGACTCGAAATTGCCGCCTTTCGCAGGCCGAAACTGTCCAATCACTTTCTCTGCCATACGGATTCCGTCAACAGCAGCTGACATGATGCCGCCGGCATATCCGGCACCCTCGCCGCACGGGTAAAGTCCGGTTACCGGGGATGCGCCGCTTTCTCCCCGCAAAATGCGCACCGGGGAGCTGGTGCGGGATTCAAGACCGATTACGTAACAGTCCTCTTTATCGTACCCTGCCATCCGCTGTCCGAATTGCCGCATGCCTTCCTTAAAGTCCCGGGTCAGATCCGGCGGAAGGAGTGTATGGAGCGGCGCCGGTGCAGACGCTCCCTTGATGCAAAGCTCCTCGGAAGAAGGAATTTCTTCGTCTGTCCGGCCTCCTGCAAAGGAGGCAAAGCGCTGGACGGGAACCTTCCCGTCTGCCAGCAGGTACGCCTTTTCCTCCAGCTTCTCCTGAAAAACAAGGCCATCCAGAATAGACGCTTCGCCGAAGTCCTTTGGATCCACCGTCATGACAATGGCACTGTTGGCGCGTGCCGCATCTCTTTTATAGTCGCTCATTCCGTTTACGGCAAGTCTTTTTGGCTCCGAGGAAGCATTCACTACAAACCCGCCCGGGCACATGCAAAAGGAATACACTCCTCTGCCATCTGCGGCTTTCGCAGTTAGCTTGTAGCTGGCCGGCGTCAGATGAAGGCGCTCCAGCTCCGAGGGATCGGAAATTCCGTATTGACTGTGGTTGATCAGGTGCTGCGGATGGGAAACACGGAAGCCGACGGCAAAGTTCTTGGCTTCCATCGGTACCCCGCGGCGCTTTAGCATTCGAATGGTATCTCTTGCACTGTGCCCCGGTGCCAGAATCACCGCGTCTGCAGGAAGAAATGCGGGTTCCTTTTCACCGCGTTTCTGAATCCAAAGCCCCTGCAGCGTTCCGTTTTCAATGGAAAGATCCGTTACACAGGTCTCAAATCGAATCTGACCACCCAGACGGATAATTTCCTCCCGAAGCGTGCGGATCACCTCCCGGAGCCGGTCGGTACCGATGTGGGGGATCTGTTCATAGGCAATATCTTCCGGTGCTCCTGCCTTTAAAAAGGTCTCCAGAACCTCCTGCACGCGGCCGGCCTTATCCGTTACATTGGATGTGAGCTTGCCGTCGGAAAAGGTTCCGGCGCCGCCCTCACCAAACTGAATGTTGGATTCCGGATTCAAAACGCCGTTCTCCCAGAAGTTCTCTACGCTCTTCGTGCGCTCCTCCATGCATTGACCGCGCTCCAATATGATCGGGGCGTAGCCGGCTCTTGCCAGTATCAGTCCGGCAAAAATACCGGCCGGTCCCAACCCAACCACAACCGGAGGGTGATGCAGGAAAGGCGCATCCGGCGCCGATACCGGAAACCGATAGATTACCGGTTCCTTTCTGCGGAGGGACGCGGCGGCTTTTTGAGCCTTTGCAAGCACCCGTTCCTCTTCCTTTTGGGAGGCAAGAAGGATCTGCACCGTGTATACGTCCCATAAAACGGGCTTTTTCCTGGCGTCAACTGCGTGCCGGGTGATGCGGTAGGTCATCGCCGCGCCCGAAGGAAGTCGAAGGCTTTTTCGAATCTTATTCTCCAGCATCCCCCGGTCGGTACCGCAGGGAAGTTTTAATTGACTCAGTTCCAGCACTGGTTGTCTCCGTTCTCCTTCTTTAGCCGCTCGGCTGCGCTTTTCCCTGCAACCGCGCCGGAATGGAAGGCAAAGGTAAGGTTGTATCCGCCGCAGATTCCGTCTACATCCAAAAGCTCACCCGCCAGGTACAGACCGGGGACTTTTGCAGATTCCATGTTGGTGCCGATATCGGAAAGGGAAACGCCGCCGGCCGTCACCTGCGCTTTCTCAAAGCCGGGTGTTCCGGTAATCGAGAAAGTGGTGTGACGCGCCATCGCAAGCAGCCGGTCCAGCGTCTTTTTCGGATGTGCAAGCTTATAGATCTTTCGCTCCGGGATTTCGCCGCAGCGCTCAACGAGAAATGCGGCGACCTTATCCGGCACAAGTCCCAGGAGAAACTCCTGCAAGGAAGGCGTGCTGCGTATGGGACGGTTGTCCAAAATGCTCTGCTTCACCACTGAAATTTCATCCAGTGCTTCTTCCAGACGATTTTGACAGAGTAGGTTCCAATCCGGCTCCGACAGTTCCGGAAGGAAATCAATCACCGCTGTCATAGGATGCGCCTTGTCTGCTCCTGCAGCATATCTGGATACCTGAAAGGTTGGAATTCCGCTGATACCGTCTGCGGTAAACTGCAGCTCTCCTTTGCCCGATGACAGAAGCTGCCCATCGGAATACAGGTGAATCTCCCCGGTTGTACGTACGCCCGAAAGGCGCTGAAAGCCTTCGTCCTCGGAACGCAGCATACAAAGTGCCGGAAACGTCGGTGTTACCGCATGTCCAAATGCCTGTGCAAAGCGGTAGCCATCACCGACGCATCCATACGCTTTAGAAACCATGCCGCCTGTTGCCAGAACAACAGCATCGGCAAAAATCGGAGTCTCAGAAGAAAGTCCCGCCGCTGCAACCGCAAACGTCCGGTTTTTACTTTCATCCGAACCCAGGCGAACGGATGTCACACGAACGCCGGAAACAATTTGAATGCCAAGCGCATCGGCTTTGCGAAGGAGTGCCTTCTGAATCGTCGCCGCCTGATCACTGCGGGGATAGACATATCCTTGCCGATCATGGGTCAAAACGCCAAGCTCGCCGTGCAGAAATGCCAGCAACCGTTCGGACCAGCATGTGCAGTCGGCAAAGAAGGAGTCCGTTACAGAGGCTTTTGCACTGCTGCGATAACAGCTTTCATTCTGCACCAGGTTTGTAATATTGCAGCGCCCGTTCCCGGTTACCAGCAGCTTCTTTCCCGGCTCCTTGTTGGCGTCCAACAGGATAACGCCGAGGGGCGTACTGCCTTCCCACGAAAGCATGGCAAAAATCGCAGCCGTAAGCCCCGCCATACCGCCGCCAATCACAAGGAGCGTTTTGGAATCCCGGGATTTGGCCGCCTTTTTCGCAGAATCTGACTTGCGACACGGATTGTAATCCGAAGTAGCTCTCGTTTCTCTATGCATCCTCTTCGTCCTCTTTTGGAGCCGCTGCGCCCAGGATTACCGCAATATCATAAATCCATTCGCCAAGTGGAATCCGGTGCATGTTCAGAAGATCCGCCGCGCGAAGAAGGATGCTAAGAACCACAAAAAGAACCCAGTACACGGCCAGCATCAGTAAGAAGGCAAGCGCGGCCGGCATCACCAGGATCAGATAGTCGTTGAGAAGAATCAGAGGAATGGCCGAAACGCCTGCGCACGCGGCAATCAGAAAATCGTCATACCAAAAGCTTGCATCCAGCCTGCCCAGCAGAGAATGCCCGCCCAGATACAGCGCAATCAAAAACACCGCGGCAATGATATCCAGTGCCCACATGTTCATGGTGATGCCGACTCCGAACAGATGCAGCAGAACCTGCAGCACGATGCCGGCAAAAAAGGAAACGCATCCGGCAAGAAAGATCATTCTCTTTCCATTGCAGTTCCAGTATACGATCAATACCAGGATAATCGTCTGAAACAAAAAGATCAGAAAACTTCCGGATTTCAAGGATAAAATGGCCGATTCCTCTGCTTTGAAGGTAAGCGCGTGGAACATGGCAGCAATTTCTTTCGCTGCTGCAAAAACAAAGGCCGACATCGGAATGCCAACATACGCCGACAGCCGCAGCAGCAAGGATAGCCGCATGCGCATTGCCTTCTTTTTCCCGGCCTGCCATGCGCGCACAACCTGTGTTGCAAGCGCGGTGAACGGCATTGCGGCAAGAAAAGCAAGTCCGGTGCAAACCGGAAGACCGATTCCCACAAAGCCGCCCCAATACGATGCCAGCGTATTGGAACGGATTTCCTGGGAGCTCATCCACAGACGCGATCCGATCACAATGGCCATGACGGGGAACATTGGCATAGTAAGTGCCAGAACAAGGTGGCGAAGGCAATAGGCAAACATCGCCGCCGGGTCTTCTTTTCCATCGCTGCCAAACAGGTCATCCTGCCGAAAACGGTGACTTCGCTGCAAGGAGCGAAGAGATAGAAAGCCGGCCACCGCTCCCAGCAGCAATACGGCGCACACCACGATACAGACGCCGGTTGCCATCCCGCAGGCGGCGTAGACATAGCCCATGGAGTCGTTACGAAGAAGTGCGCCGACCTTCACGCCCCTTGTGTAACCGGTAACGGACAAAATGCCGCCGGCTGTAAAGGTCCCGATCGCCATAGCCCAAGGCATCAGCGCCGCGATGCGTTTGGACCGCTGCGTCCCGGTTCCTATAAGAAGCCCCTGGAACAGTCCCGGGAAGGGATATAGAAACAGGGCCGGAAGGTACATGCGAAACGTCGCAGCCGATAGCGCGTTGTGAAGAAGAAATGTTCCTCCCCAGCACAGAAGAAAGCCTCCGAGGCAGGTGAATAAAAGCACCTTCAGGGAGGCATAAAAAATCGCGGCAGCATCTGCGTACTTGCGCCGCTGCAGCCGCTTCTCCATTTGACGCGCAACAAACCCGCTGACACCGACAAAGCTGCCAACGGACGCTGCCGCAAGAAGAAGAAAAGGAATCCCGGCATAGAACATCACGCTGCTGCCAAGACACAAGGAAAAAATAACCGATACGATACAAAGAACCACAGGCAGCAACAGCACCGAGGTAAGACCAATATCAAATTTGCGAAGCTTCCTGGAACCTGCCACCCGCTTTACACCTCCCGCGTTATCTGCAGTGCCGAAAGAACGCTCTCTTGCCTGGCAAACATCACCGACGCATCCTCCGGCGTCATATGATCGTAGCCGCACAGATGAAGCATGCTGTGTGCAATCAGAAAGGCAAACTCACGTTTTCTGGAATGTCCGAATTCCTCTGCCTGACTTGCCGTGCGATTCAGATTCAGCACAATATCCCCCAGAAGAAGGCGTCCGGATTCCGGATCCATCAGATCCGCCTGCATGGCGCTCCCCTCTGCATCCGACAGAATCGCCCAGTCTCCCGGGCCGTCTGCGCCTTCAAAGGGAAGATTCGGGAATGAGAGGACATCGGTGACCTGATCCAGTCCCCTACACTCATAATTGATGCTGCGGATTTCTTCATCCCCGACATAGCTAAGAGATACCTCCGCCGGCACGGGGCACGCTTCCTGCGCGAGCACCGTTTCACAGACGGCTCTTGCTACCTCTTCCATGTCAAAATCAAATTCAAGACTGGGATCTGCGGTATTCTCTTCGCTGACGATCAGCTGCACCTGCATGCTTTTCATACTCCTCATAGGCTTTTACAATCTTCTGCACCAGCGGATGACGAACCACATCCCTGGAATCCAGCGTTATAAAGCAAAGATCCTCGATCTTTTTGCGGGCAAGAACCTTTGTGGCCACATCAAGTCCGGATACCGTTCCTCTTGCCAGATCCTTCTGTGTGGCATCTCCGGTAATCACCGCGCGGGAACCAAAACCAAAGCGCGTCAAAAACATCTTCATCTGCTCCGGCGTGGTGTTCTGGGCTTCATCGAGAATGATGTAGGCATTATCGAGTGTGCGTCCCCGCATATAGGCAAGCGGTGCTACCTCGATGAGCCCCTTCTCCATGTTGGCCTGAAACTTGTCGGCCCCCATAATCTGGTAGAGCGCATCGTACAGCGGCCGCAGATACGGGTCCACCTTGCTCTGCAGATCTCCGGGAAGAAAGCCCAGTTTTTCGCCGGCCTCAATGGCGGGACGCGTCAAAATGATCCGTTCCACCTCGTGATTCTGAAAAGCCGTAATGGCCATCGCCATGGCAAGAAACGTCTTACCGGTACCTGCGGGGCCGTTTGCAAACACGATCAGATGATCCCGGATGGCCTGAATGTATTTTTCCTGCCCGATGGTCTTGGGCTTGATGGGCTTTCCGCTTGTCGTATGGCAGATGACATCACTGTCGAGAGCCGGGAGGAGATCCGGGTTGTCCCGGGCCTCCTTCTGCACGTCCAGAAGATAATTCACATTCTGCTCTTCGATCATGGTTCCCCTTCCGGCAAGTCCCGCCAGCTGGCGGAGCGTCAGCATGGCCTGGGACACATTTTCCGGAGTCTTCCCGGAAATAAGGATTTCTCCGTTGCGCGCCACCACCGATACGCCCAGCTCTTCTTCGATTCGACGGACAAAGCTGTCACCCCGCCCGAATATATCGCGCTGAATGTCCGCGTTTAGCTCCAGTCGTTCTGTATTCATGCGTTCTTTAGATACTCGTCAATTTCCTTTGCAGCCTGCTTGCCGGCTCCCATAGCAAGGATGACCGTTGCAGCGCCGGTTACGGCATCACCGCCGGCGAAAACGCCGGGCTTGGACGTCTCCTCCGTACCTTCCTTGACAATCAGACGCCCTCTCTTGTCGGCATCCAGTCCTTCCGTGGTCCGGTGCAGCAGCGGATTGGGGGAAGTGCCAAGGGCCATAATCACGGCATCGCACTCGATCTCAAAGGCAGAGTCCGGAATTTCCACAGGGCTGCGTCTTCCGGATGCATCAGGCTCGCCCAGCTCCATGCGAATGCAGCGGCATCCCTTTACCCAGCCGTTTTCATCCACCAGGATCTCGGTGGGGTTGCAAAGAAGGTCAAAAAGGATCCCCTCCTCCTTGGCATGGCCGACCTCTTCTTTTCTGGCCGGAAGTTCTTCTTCACTGCGGCGGTACACAATGTGCGTCTCCGCGCCCAGACGCCGTGCGGTTCTTGCTGCATCCATGGCAACATTGCCGCCGCCGACAACGACACATTTCTTGGGCCGCATGATGGGCGTACGGGATTCTTCGGAATACGCGCCCATCAGATTGGATCTGGTGAGAAACTCATTGGCGGAAAATACGCCCAGAGCCTGCTCTCCCGGAATATCCATAAACCGCGGAAGGCCGGCTCCGGAGCCGATAAATACGGCATCAAAGCCCTCTTCCTTCATCAGATGGTCCACGGTTGTGGAGCGCCCGACAACGCAGTCTGTCTCGATGGTGACGCCCAGAGCCTTGACGTTCTCCACTTCCTTTGCAACAACACGCTCCTTGGGCAGACGAAACTCCGGAATTCCGTAGACCAGAACACCGCCAGCCTTATGCAGCGCTTCAAAAATATGGACCTGGTATCCCATTCTGGCAAGATCTCCTGCACAGGTCAGTCCGGAAGGGCCGGCTCCGATGACCGCAATTTTCTTGCCATTGGGCTCGGAATGGTTTTCCGGGCGGATCCCCATCTCCCTTGCGGTATCGGCGGTGTAGCGCTCCAGCTTGCCGATGGAAACGGCTTCGCCCTTGATGCCGCGGATGCACTTGGCCTCGCACTGCCTCTCCTGCGGGCAGACACGGCCGCAGACAGCAGGAAGTGCCGACGACTCGCTGATGACCTCATATGCCCCTGCGACATTGCCGGTTTTCAGCTCCGAAATAAAGCCGGGGATATTGATGGATACGGGACATCCCTGTACGCACTGGGGATTCTTGCAATTAAGACACCGGGAAGCCTCCGCCTGTGCCTCCTCGGCATTGTATCCAAGACAAACCTCTTCAAAATTTGTTGCGCGGACCGCGGGATCCTGTTCCCGAACCGGCACTTTTTTCATCATATCAACCTGAATTGCCATATTCTGTATTCTCCTTCGTGTGTAAACTGCCTGCAGCAAATTTACAGTGTGGAATCCCGATGCTTACTTGCAGTGACCGCAGCCGCCCTCGTGGGTATCACCCTCCTGAAGCTTTAGAAGAAGGCGTCCCTCTTCCGTCTTATAGAGTCTTGAGCGCTGCATAGCCTGATCGAAATCGATCTCCCAGCCGTCAAACTCCGGCCCGTCCACACAGGCAAACTTCACCTTTCCGCCCACCATCAGTCGACATGCGCCGCACATTCCGGTTCCGTCGACCATAATGGTATTCATGCTGGCTGCGGTAGGAATGCCCAGCTTTTTCGTCAGAGCACAGGCGAACTTCATCATGATCATCGGTCCGATGACTACGCAGTGATCGTAGCGCTTTCCTTCATCGTACAGCTGCTGCAGTGCAACGCAGACATTTCCGTGAATACCGTAGGAACCGTCATCGGTTGCAAAATACAGATTCCCGGTAACAGCCTTCATTTCCTCCTCGAGAATCAGGATGTCTTTGGACCTTGCACCCTGAATGCAGTCTGCATCAACGCCGTTTTCATGAAGCCACTTGAGCTGATGATACACCGGCGCCGTCCCGACACCGCCGGCAATGAATAAAAGCTTCTTTTGACGCAGCTCTTCCAGCGGAATGTCCACAAGGTCCGAAGGATTTCCAAGCGGTCCGACAACATCCGCAAAGCTCTCTCCGACCTCCAGCTCTGCCATCCGCATCGTTTCCGCGCCGACCGTCTGGAATACAATGGTAATCTGGCCCTTTTCCTTGTCGTCATCGCAGATGGTGAGCGGAATGCGCTCTCCCTCGGCATCTGCCCGGACAATCAGAAACTGTCCCGGCATTGCGCGCTCTGCAACCCGCGGCGCCGTAATATCCATACGGTAAACCTTGGGCCCAAGAAGCTCTTTTCGTGTAATTTCAAACATATTCTCTATCCCCTTTCCTGGTGCATTACTCCTGATGATCACTTGCAGCCTGCGGACGAATCCGATAGGTCTTTGTAACAACCTTGCTGCAAAGATTAAAATGATTTACATAAATAGCCGAGACCTTCCAGGTCCCCTCGGAAAGCTCAATCGGTCCTGTATACAGTGCCGATGACGTAGTGGGCGTCGAGCCGTCCAGCGTATAGAAAATGGCGCCTTCTCCCTGATCCTTGAGCTCCAGCGAAAACGGAGCGTCATATGTTCCTTCCTCCGTCGAGAATTCCGGTTCAAAAAGTGCGTACTGCAGGTAGCTTTCAATGACCTGCTGCCTGGTACATTTGGAGAGAAGCTCTGCTATTTTATCATATTCTTCATAGGACGCGTAGATGGCGATCATGCGGCCATAGGCGGCGATGTCCTCTTCTTCGGTGGAGCTTGGATCCTCCATGGCAAGGCTCGCTGCGCCAAGAGCAAGTCCCTCTTCACCGGCCTTTTGAAGGTATTCCGATTTTAACAGGTAGAGTGTCGCCACGGTCTGGTGCTGGGGGGAGGGATCCTTTGCGGCATCTTCCGATGCGCCTTCATCCGCTTTTTCCGATGTTCCCGCGGCATCTGCCGCGTCACCTTGTGCGTCCGGATCACCGGCACCGGAGGATACCCCGCGGTCCAGAGCAATGGCCTTATCGATTTCATCGGCCGCCTTGTGGTAATCTCCGTTACTGGCAAATTGATAGGCTCTTCCCACGTAATAGGACTGGGAACGAAAACCATTCAAAAAACCACCAAGCCAAAGAAGGAGCAGGAATACCCCCATGGACAGTGCGCCTACCAGAAAGACCAACATAAATTTTACGTAGCGTCTCCGGGAGGCATAGCGGGCGTGGCGGCGCTTTCGCGCCTCCATGCGCTGCATCTGCCGCTCTTTCGCTGCAGTCTCCTTCGCCTCGGCAGCCGCGATGTCATCTGCAAGCTGCGCAGATACCCCAGCCTTTACGGCAGCCGTGTCAATGGGAACCGTATCTGCCTCCACTGCCTTTTCTTCTTCTATGACTTTCGTTACGCTCTCCATGCTGATGCTGATTTGCTCTTCCAGCTTGGTTTCGTATTCCGGTACTATTTTTATTTCTCCGGCACATTTTTCACAGAACAACGCGCCGTCCGGCAATTCATTTCCGCATGTTGGACATTTCATAAGCTTCTACGCAATTATTCATCAGCATGGCAATGGTCATCGGGCCGACTCCCCCGGGGACCGGTGTGATGGCTCCCGCCACAGGGAACACATCCTCATAATCCACATCGCCGCACAGCTTTCCGTTTTCATCGCGGTTGATTCCGCAGTCAATGACCACCGCCCCGTCCTTCACATATTCCTTTGTGAACATTTTGGGCTTTCCGATGGCGGTAATCAGAATGTCCGCGCGCCGGCAGACGGCCGGAAGATCCTTTGTTTTGGAATGGGCTATGGTAACCGTCGCATTTTCCCGCAGCATCAGCATTCCCATAGGCTTTCCGACAATGTTGCTGCGCCCGACAATCACACACTCCTTGCCGCTGCAGTCGATTCCGGAGCGGTGGAGCAGTTCAATGATGCCGGCCGGTGTACAGGAGACAAATCCGGGAAGGCCAATGGAAAGGGCTCCGACACTTGCCGGATGGAAGCCGTCCACGTCCTTGGACGGGTCAATTCGCCGGATAACTCGCTGTTCATCTATTCCCTTCGGAAGAGGGAGCTGGACTAAAATGCCGTTCACCTCCGGATCCTGGTTGAGCTCATCCACGCGGACCAGAAGCTCCTCCTCGGAAATGGTTTCCGGCAGTAGAATCTCGCGGTTTACGATGCCGCATTCTTCACAGGAACGGATTTTATTCCGAACATACACCTTACTGGCGGGATTCTCGCCGACTAAAATAACGGCAAGCGTAACCTTCCCGCCCTTTTCCTGAATGCCTTGAACCTTTTCCCGAAGCTCGGCTTTTAGCTGCGTGGAAATTTCCTTTCCGTTAATGATTGTTGCTGCCATAGGTTCCTTTCTTAGCTGCAGTTTTCCGGCTGCAGTTTCCTTTCCCGCCGGCGACAGGGGCGGATGTCAATACAGTAACTTAATCTATGCTTTCATATCCATTGTCACGACAATAGCTGTCGAACTGCTCCGGTGTCATCAAAATCGCCCGAGCCTTCGTCCCGACTGCCTCACCGACCACGCCTTTCTCACAGAGCTGATCCATAATCCTGGCTGCCCGGTTGAAGCCGATGCGGTATTTGCGCTGCAACAGTCCAATGGAAGCATTGCCGCGCTCAATGATAAAGCGGCCCGCGCTGGCAAACAGCTCGTCTACATCCGATTCCTGAGCACTTTCTGTTCCGGTACCGGCAGTAGCCGGCGCGCTGGTTCCGGCCTCAATGGCGTCGATTTCCTGCTGATGGCGCTTTGATTCTTCCTCCGATACCGGATTGTTGGCGACAAGGAAATTCACCACATCGGTAACCTCATCGTCCGAGACAAAGCAGCCCTGCACGCGATTGGGCTTCGGAAGTCCCTGGGGGAAGAACAGCATATCGCCCTTTCCCAACAGTTTTTCTGCTCCGTTCATATCCAGAATGGTTCTGGAATCCACACCGGAGGAAACACGGAAGGCGATGCGGCTGGGCATGTTCGCCTTAATCAGACCCGTGATGACATCCACGGAAGGCCGCTGCGTGGCGATGATCAGATGAATACCGGCTGCTCTTGCCAGCTGCGCCAGGCGGCAGATGGCGGTCTCTACGTCATTTTTGGCAACCATCATAAGGTCTGCCAGCTCATCCACAATGATCACCAGCTGAGGCATGAAATGCATGACGGCTTCGTTGCCGGTGCCTCCCTGCATTTGCTGATGCTGACGCACCAATGCATTGTAGCCCTTGATGTCACGAACTCTTGCATCGGCAAAGGCACGGTACCTTGCCTCCATCTCGGCGACGCCCCAGTTCAGAGCGGCCGCCGCCTTCTGCGGATTGGTTACCACCGGAATCATCAGATGGGGAATCCCGTTGTATACCGACAGCTCCACCACCTTCGGATCGATCATGATGAGCTTGACCTCTTCGGGCTTTGCATGGAACAAAAGACTCATAATGATGGTATTGATGCAAACCGATTTACCCGAACCCGTCGCACCGGCGATCAGCACATGGGGCATTTTTGCAATATCGCCGAACACCGGCTTGCCGCCGATGTCTTTTCCGACCGCAAACGCAAGCTTGGATTTCTGCCCGCGGAACTCCTCCGTATCGACGATGTCACGCAGCGCAACCGGCGCAGCCTCCTTGTTGGGCACCTCGATGCCAATGGCAGATTTCCCGGGAATCGGCGCCTCAATGCGAATGTCCGTTGCGGCAAGCGCAAGTTTAATGTCGTCCGCAAGAGAGACAATCTTACTGACCTTAACACCCATTTCCGGCAGCATCTCGTATCGCGTAACCGACGGGCCCTGAGAAATGTCTGTAATGGTTATCTTCACCCCGAAATTACGCAGAGTGGTCTGAAGAAGCTGGGCGGTCTCGCGAAGCTCATCATCGGAATCTGCCGTAGAACTCTCTCCCCTATGCAGAAGGGAAATGGGCGGGAAGACATATTCGCGCCGCACCGGCGCCGCTTTCTTCTCTTCTTGCGGCATGGCCGGTTGCTGCGACATACTCTCCGCTCTGCCGGTGTCTTCCCGGGATGCATCCACATCTTTGAAATCGTCCGGCATTTCCGGCGTGGTATCCGGTGCCGCCGAAATCACCTCTCGTTCCGTATGCACCGGAATATTGGGGAGCCTATCCTCCCGTGGCGTTTCCGCTGAAGGCACCGAATCCATCAATGATCTCTCCGGAACATCGATGCTCTCCGCATGGTCCTTTGGCTGCGCGTCCGAGGTGAAGACAGCATCAGGCAATTGCGCTGTCACCTTCGGTACTGCAGTCATTACAGGATCATCCGTCTCAGGCGCTGAAGCCGCAGGTATTCCCGCACCGGCATCGGCCGACTCCTTCTTGATGACACGAATTCCGGGAACTTCTTCGAAAACGTCCGGTATGTCATCACTTGCTTTCGCGGAAGAAACTGGCGATCCAATGTCAGAATATGCCATCTCCGAAGGATCCATCAAAATATTCTCTGCAAGCATTCCGCCGGCATGGAGCCCCGCCTGCGTCGCTGCGTGAGACTGCAGGGAAGGATGTGCGGAGGAAACTGCTGCGGTTACAATGCCGGCCACTCCGGCACCGTCCATCGGAGTCTCCTCCTGCCAGAGGGTCCTCTCTTCCTTATCTGAGGATTCCGGCAGTTCATTTTCTTCCTCATCCAGATAATCCTCTGGGTATAGCTCATGGAGGCTTTCCTGATTCCGCCGAAGTTCACGGGCCTTTCGTTCCTGCCGTTTCGCCTCTTCCGCCTCCTGCAGGCGCTGCAGCTCTTCTTGCCGCTTTTGCTCCTCCTGTGCCTTTTTGTACTCCAGAATGGATGCCTGGGGATCAATGATAACAGGAGGGGCCTGCTCTTCCGGTACATCCGTCTTTGCAGGCGCAGTAACAGGATCTGCCGGTGCCGGCGGCATGTCAGCCTTAAAAGATTCCGAGTCAACCGTGTCGAAGCCTGCTTCGGCAGAAGCCTTTGCGGTTGCTACAGTAGAATTTTCTGCAGGAGCTTCTGCGGAAGGTTCTACTGGATTTTCTGACGGGGCATTGACCGGTGCCGAAGCGTCCAAAAAAGCGGCGTCGGCAGAAAGGTCCGTATTCCACATACTACCGGCATCCAGATTTTCTTCCCGGTACCGTGCCGCTTTTTGCTGCTCCTGCACCTGACGGAGTCTGGTCCGTCGTTCCCGTTGCAGCTGCTGGTAGCGTTGCCGGCTTTCTTCATAATGGGAAGTCCCCTGCGGATTTTCATAATCCCCTTCGGAGTCCTCATAGTCCTCCTCAAATTCCTCGGGATGCTCCTCCTGATAGCGTTCCTGCTCCTCTAAGCGTTCCAAATGGTGAAGCCTTGCATCCATTGCGGTGTCCCGCGCCATCTCCAGAATGGATTTCTGAACCAGTGCGTACGCGCACGCCGCCGCGCCCACCAGCAAAACAAGAATAGTTCCGAAGCCCTTCAGCAGCTGGTAGAGCACAAACGCAATGGTGCCGCCCAAAATGCCGCCGCCGGAACGATTTTCTGCACTTCTTGTATAGATGGCCGCCGGATCGTATCCGGTTTGAGACGCCATATCCGCTCCGATCAGCTCCGTGAAAATGCAGATAATCAGAACCAGCCCCAGAATTGCCAGAATCTTGGTGGTGATGCCATCGTCCTTTTCTACCATGAGGATATAGTAGAGATACAACGAAAAAACAATAACCGGCAGCAAATACGCAAGTACACCAAAAAGCCCGAACATCATATGAGAAAAAAACTCTCCTACGATGCCAAGGCTCATAAAATTGCAAAGAAACAAAAAGACCATAGCTGCAAAAAGCGCAATCAGTGTCACATCGCGCTGCATGACAGAAGGCTGCTGCCGGCCGGCTGCTTTTGAACGCGAGCGGCTCCCGGCCGACTTCCCTGCCGCACGGCCTTTTTTGGCCGCAGCAGAGCCTCTGGATGAGGCGCTTCTACTGCGAGAAGTGCTGCTTCTGGAGGCTGCGCCTTTTTTGGCAGCACCACCCCTTGCGGTCTGCCTGCTTCTTGTTGATGAACTTTTCCTTCCTGTTGTTCCTGCCATAGTGGTCGATCTTTACTAAAAGAAACACTGATTTAATCAGCGTTTCCTTAAATATCTGTTCCGAGGATTCTCAATTGTCATCACTTCAGGTCGAAATCATCGTCATCGGCCACCGGAAAATCAAAATCATCCTCCGCACTGTTTTGGGGAGACGCGGCAGGAGCTCCTGCCGGCGCCGTTTTACGATCCAAGCAATCAAAAGCTCCACCTGTTTCCGTTTCACCGCAGTCAACGGCAAATTCCGGGGCCTTTTGCCGGCCTTTTACCGGTTCCGGAAGCGGGTTGTCCAGCTTTTTACCATCAGTCATCGTTTTCACAGTTCTCCCAGTTGTGATATACATTCTGGACATCATCGCTCTCATCCAGTTTGCTGAGGATAATATTCAGTCCCTTCAGCGCATCCGCATCAGTCACCGTTACATAGTTCTGCGGAATCATGGTAACCTCTGCGCTTGCAGTAGCGATGCCGGCCTCTGTAACAGCCTTGGATACCGCGTCAAAATCCTCGGGTGCAGTCAGAACCACAAAGGAATCCTCTTCCTCCTGAATATCCTCAGCTCCTGCATCCAGGGCTACCATCATCAGGTCATCGGCTGTGCCGTCAAACTCCTCCTTGTCAATGACGATCTGTCCCTTCTGATCGAACATGAAGGAAACGCTTCCCTTGGTGCCCATAGAGCCATTGCCCTTGGAGAAGGCCGCGCGCACATCCGATGCCGTACGATTCACATTGTCTGTCAGCGTCTCCACGATAATGGCAACGCCGCCCGGGCCATAGCCTTCATAGGTGTTCTGCTGGTAATTCACATTGTCAACATCACCGGCTGCCTTCTTGATGCCGCGCTCAATGGTGTCGTTAGGCATGTTGGCTGCCTTTGCCTTGGCAACAACCTGTGCCAGCTTGAAATTGTTGGCCGGATCCGGACCGCCCTCTTTTACAGCGACTGCAATCTCACGGCCGATGATGGTGAATACCTTGCCCTTTGCCGCATCGTTTGCTTCCTTTTTGTGCTTGATATTTGCAAATTTAGAATGTCCTGACATATTTATTCTCCTTTTAATCTTATTCCAGTCGGGGTGACGGGTCTCGGCGGAGGTGTCCGCCCCCTGTCGCTTGACCGGCGTCTGTACAGTACCTATAAAAAACATCACGCGCGCTGCGTCGTTTTAGCCGGGATTCTTGTCAGCATCACCCGCTGCACCTGCCGCTCTGCAACGGACAACACATGGAAGCGAAACCCTCCATAGTCCGTTGTGAAATGCTCACTGCCATCCGGCACCTTATCCATCTGTGCCATAAGAAACCCGTTCAGGGTTTCAAAACGGTCATCGTCAAACCGGATGCCAAAGCGCGACGTCAGATCCTCCAGCGGCGTTCTTCCGTCCAGAATGAATTCATTCTTGTTGGCAGTCGGTGTAATATGCGTCTCATCCACATCATACTCATCCATGATGTTGCCGACGATTTCTTCGAGGATATCTTCCATCGCAATCAGCCCGGATGTCTGGCCGTACTCATCAATGACAATAACCATCTGTGTCTTTCCGGTCTGCATCTGCCGGAAAAGGTCATCGATGTTCTTGGTCTCAGGGACAAATTCCGCCTGTCGAAGCAGGCCATCCAGATTCCGGATGGAGGCAGAGACCGTTTTCGGATGCTCTTGTATCCAACGGACCGCATCGCGGAAATGCAGAATACCGATGATATCATCGATGTTCTCCCGATAAACCGGAAAACGTGAATTATGCTGGCCCAGCATGAACTCCAGTGCTTCCTCAAGCGACTTTTGTGCATCGATGGCAATCATATCCTTGCGGTGCGTCATGATGTCCGCCGCTTCCTTGTCCGAAAACTCGAAAATATTCGTGATCATCTCCGCTTCGGACTGGTCAATCACGCCCTGTTCATGACCCTCATTCAGCATGGAGCGAATCTCTTCCTCCGTCACATCGCCGGAGAGCGGTGTTCCGCGAACCCCAAAGAGGAACAGAATCCCCTTCGCGCTTAGATTCACCAGCCTTGTCAGCGGCAGTGTCAAAATCATGAGAACATGAAAAATATTGCCCGCACGAATCACCCATGTCTCCGGATCCGCACTTCCCAGCCGCTTTGGGATCTGCACGCCAAACACCAGCAAAAGAAACAGAACAAGGAGCCATGCCAGCACCGCTGCCAGAATCTGCATGACAACCACAGCCGGTCCGTTTGCGACGCCCCTTGTGAACCGCTCCATCAAAAGACGTGTCAGTGCAATGCCATACACGGCGCCGACGATCATATTGACGCAGGCCGTCACCAGCTGCACCGTATCCGCATAGTCGGACTGATCCTTCAGTACCAGATTCAGTACCCTTTTGCGCCGGCGGCGGCGCCGTTTTTCGCGCTCAATGGCGGTCTCGCTCATCTGGCTGTCCCCTTCTATTTCCTCCTCTTCCTCATCCAGAGGCTTCGAGGCACGAAGGGCCGAGCCAAAACCATATACAATTGCATCCAAAATCAGCAGAACAGCCAGAAACAAAAACAGACCGGGTGCCGATATATCATCCATAAGGAATCATCACCTCCATACATGTTCGGGAGACAAGAAAACCCACATGTTCCCATTAAGCACAAATGATACCATGAAAATGAAAATAATTATAGCATGGGTTTGTTTGACTAAAATTTAACAAGCAACTATAATGGACATACCTATTCAGAGTCAGGCGTTATTTGCGTAAAATCGCGAACAATGCCTGCATTACCAAATCTGATTCAGCACCCATTTCGAATTTGCTGTCGCAAATCCTCGATGTGGCTGGCGGTTAAGGAGTAACCTCAATTGGAAACAAGGGAAATTTCTCAGGCGGTTATCGGCCGTCTTCCGCGATATTATCGGTATCTTGGGGATTTAAAGGAGCAGGGAGTGGAGCGGATCTCTTCTCAGGAGCTCTCCTCCCTGATGCATGTCACTGCATCACAAATTCGTCAGGATTTCAATCATTTCGGAGGCTTTGGACAGCAAGGGTATGGCTACAACACGCAGTATCTCTACGATGAAATTGCTAAGATTCTCGGTCTGAACCAGACCCACAATATGATACTGATCGGAGCCGGAAATTTAGGGTCAGCCCTTGTCAACTATATGAATTACCGCAACCGCGGCTTCATCTTTAAGGCTGCCTTTGACCGCAACGATGCACTGATCGGGCGCAGCATCGGCACCATTACGGTCCATCCCATGGAGGAGCTTACATCCTTCATCCGTGACAATAAGATTGATATTGTGGTCCTGACCATTCCCAAGCAGGAGGCGGTAAAGGTTGCGGAAAAGCTGGTAAACAGCCCTATCAAAGCCATCTGGAATTTTGCGCACACAGACCTTCACGTTCCGTCCTCGATTCAGGTGGAAAATGTCCATCTCTCCGACTCTTTGATGCGTCTGTCCTACAACATCAAACGTTTCGAGGAAGACAGCTGATTTCCCGAAGGGTGCCGAATCGTTACCGTGTGTTCATCAAGGCCTTCCGCCGGTCCTGTTCCATTGACAGACCGCGGGAGGTTTTTTATCAGGAGGATGTTATGGAGTATCTGCTGACTGCAAAAGAAATGAGCGCTGCCGACCGCTATACCAGTAAAGAGCTGGGCATCCCCTCCATCGTTCTTATGGAGCGGGCGGCACTGGCAGTGGCCGATGCGGTGCGAGCGGATTATCCCTCTCCCTGTTTGGAGAAACGTCCGATTCGCATCGCTGTGGTGGCCGGGAAGGGCAACAACGGTGCAGATGCCCTTGCGGCAGGACGAATTCTGTTGGATGCCGGTTACGAGGTGGAATTTTACGCCGAAAGATCCTCTTACGGCGCACCGCATTGCAGCACGCCTTCCGGCAATCCGGATAATATGGAGACGCAGCTTTCCATTTTGGCTTCCTACGGCGTTTCACTGCATCCTCTGCAAGAGCTGATCGCTCCTCTACGGTATACTGACGTTATACTGGACGGGCTCTTTGGCACCGGCCTTTCCAGAGACGTATCCGAGGACATTGCCGCCCTCATTCGGGTCATCAACCTGCAGCGCCGCAGATATGGTACAAAAGTCTATGCGCTGGATATTCCCTCCGGCATTGATGCCTCAACAGGCGCTGTCATGGGGGCTGCCGTAGAAGCCGATGTTACGGTTACCTTTGCTTTTTATAAGCGAGGGCAGTTTCTATACCCCGGCACCCTTTACTGCGGACAGATACTCCGCCGGGACATCGGCATCACAGCACGTGCACTCTCCCACCCTAAATGTTTTACCTTTCTTGAGGATACCGCCAATGCGCAGCTCTTGCCGCAGCGCACGCCTTCCGGCAACAAAGGAACCTTTGGGAAGGTGCTCGTGATCGCAGGATCCCGCGGCGTCTGCGGCGCAAGCTACCTGTGTGCCAAAGCCGCCCTTCGGACCGGTGCCGGCATGGTACGAATTTATACCCAGGCGTCTAACCGTGAAATCC
Organism: bacterium; assembly: GCA_963658695.1. Classification (GTDB taxonomy): domain Bacteria; phylum Bacillota; class Clostridia; order Lachnospirales; family Lachnospiraceae; genus CAG-791. Next base: position 38,362 of record CAVKRN010000001.1, on the reverse strand, counting down.
TGCAGAACATGCTGCCGGAAGCCATGTGCAGCACCTATGAGGATGCACTTTCCGAAAGCGATCTGCAAACGCTTGCCCAGGATCTTTCCTGGGCGGATGTGGTAGCCATCGGCCCGGGAATCGGAAAAACGGGTCAGAGTCTGCAGCTGTTAACCACTGTGCTGCAGTATGCTGCCGGCGTAACAAAGGAAACAAAGGATAAGAAAAGACGCCTTCGTGGCCTTGTGATTGATGCAGACGCCATACGCCTGATCGCAGAAAGCGCGGCCTCGAATTCTCTCACCTCACAAGCTGTCGCGCATTCGCAACCCTCTTCCGCCTTGGAACCGGCTGCAGATAACACGGCCACAGATTTATATGCGCTGCTCTCCGAAGCAGGAAAGAATATGCCGGTGATTCTGACGCCGCATGCTGCGGAATGTGCCGCGCTCCTGCGCACGGATCTGCGCACCCTGCAGCAAGAGCGCTTTTGCCTTCTTCCGGAATTTGCCGCAGCGCATCACTGCACGCTCCTTGGAAAGGATGCACGAACACTGGTGGCCGGTTGGAAGGCACCTGCGCTTTATCTGAATACCTCCGGCAATGACGGGCTGGCTACCGCCGGCTCCGGTGACGTACTGACCGGAATTACAGCCGCTCTTCTTGCACAAGACAATGACGGAGAGAATGACATGGATGCCCCTGACGGTTTTGATGTTGCCTGCCGGGCGGCCTGCCTGCATGGTCGGCTTGCAGATTTACTTTTGCAAACACAGACCGCAGGATCTATTATGGCAACAGATCTGATTGATGCACTAAAGCGTTTTAACAAAGGAACAAACACACTATGATTTTATCCGTACAACACATCAGCAAAGCATTTCTGGAGGTGCCGGTACTCACCGATATCTCCTTTCACCTGGAAAAAGGGGACCGGGCAGCCATTGTCGGCGTCAACGGCGCCGGCAAATCGACACTGTTAAAGATCATGATGGGCGAGATGTCTGCCGATGCGGGAAGCGTGGCCTTTTCTCGGGATACATCCGTTGGCTACCTTGCACAGAATCAAGGCCTTGGGGTGGACGGCAACATCTACGAAGAGCTCCTGGATGTCAAAAAGGACCTTGTGGAACTGGAAGAGAAAATCGCCAGAGATGAACAGCTGATGACCCAGCTGACCGGTGCAGAGCTAGACAGCGTCATTGAAGAATACAATGATCTTCTGACTCGCTTTCAAAACAGCAGCGGATTCTCCTATAAAGGTGAAATTACCGGCATTTTGCGTGGGCTTGGCTTTAAGGATGAAGAGTTTAACCAGCCCATCCGTACACTTTCCGGCGGTCAGAAAACCAGAGTCGCTCTGGCAAAGCTCCTTCTGGAAAAACCGGATATTATTCTTTTGGACGAGCCCACCAACCACCTGGACATTGCTGCCATACGCTGGCTGGAGACGTATCTGGCCAATTACAAGGGAACGGTCCTGATCGTTTCCCATGACCGCTATTTTCTGGATAAAACCGTCAATCACATCATTGAAATCGAGAACACCCGCGCCCTTGTCTTCCACGGCAATTATTCCTTTTATGCCGAGGAAAAAAAGAAGCTGCGCGACCAGAAGTGGCACCAGTATCTGAATAACCAGGCGGAAATCAAGCATCAGGAGGAGGTCATTGCCAAGCTCCGGCAGTTCAACCGCGAAAAGTCCATCAAGCGCGCCGAAAGCCGTGAAAAGCAGCTGGCCAAAAAAGAGGTTCTGGAAAAGCCTTTTGAGCTTCGGGATGATATGCGGCTGACATTAAAACCCTGCATTCGTTCCGGAAGAGATGTCATGCAGGTGCGGCACCTGTCCATGGGATTTGAAGACAAGCACCTTTTTGATGATATTACCTTCGATGTTCAGCGCGGCGAGCACGTTGCCATCATCGGCAACAACGGAACCGGCAAGTCCACGCTTTTGAAGCTGATCATCGGGCAGCTTGCGCCTCTTTCCGGTACCGTACGCTTTGGCACTAATGTCCACATCGGATACTATGACCAAGAGCACCATGTGCTGACGGATTCCAATACCGTCTTTGAGGAAATATCCGATGCACACCCGGATATGACCAACACAGAAATCCGCAATCTTCTCGCCTCCTTCCTTTTTACAGGGGAGGACGTTTTCAAGAGAATCTCGGATCTCTCCGGCGGTGAGAAGGGGCGCGTTTCTCTGGCTAAACTGATGCTCTCCGAGGCCAACTTTTTGATTCTGGACGAGCCCACTAACCATTTGGATATGGTATCCAAGGAGGTTCTGGAGAATGCATTGAACAGTTACGAAGGAACGGTACTGTACGTCTCCCATGACCGGTATTTTATGAACCGCACTGCCAGTCGGATCCTCTCTTTGACCGATCGGCTGATGCTCAATTACCCCGGAGGACAACCGGACGCGGAGCCGCCCGCGTGCTACATCGGCAATTACGATTATTATCTGGAAAAGTCTGCTCAGGTGGAATCGGTTCTCAAGGCCGATGAGCTGCGGCGGATTCAGGAAGAGGGAAACGGCATCACCGGTGACGCTATGTCAAGCGTACAGGGCACTGCCAGCGTGCCGTCATCCGATAAACAGACTCCCGGAGGGAGCACCGATTACAAACGGCAGAAGGAGGAGCAGGCTAGGCTTCGCAAGCTCCAAAATGATCTCAAAAAATGCGAGGCGGAAATTGCGCAGATTGAGGAGCGCAGCACTGCCATTGATGAAGAAATGGCACGCCCCGAGAACTGCACCAACTTAGGAAAGCTCTCTGAGCTGCAGAAAGAAAAAAGTGCCGGCGAGGCCCGGCTTGAGGAGCTGTACTCCCGGTGGGAGGAGCTGTCTTTGTCCGCCTCAACGTAATGATCCGCAACAAATATACTTGCAAGCCAAGCGACGGTTTTTGGCGGAGTGCCCGCCCTTCCTGCCTGCTTGTCTGGCAGGAAAAATGCAGCAAGAGGGCCATGGAACGTGTTTCCATGGCCCTTACTTTTGTGCTATATGCTAAGGAATGCTGATTTAACCGACGTTTCCATTACTGATCCAGCAGCGCTTCCAGTGTATCTCGAATGGCGAGGATGAATTCCTCTGTATCCAGTTTCTCTACATGAGACAGTGTTGTAATGGCTGCAAGATCCCCCGTCATCTTTCCATCCTCGATGGTCTTTAGCGTCGCCTGCTCCAGTGTATCCGCAAACTTTACAAGTTCCGGGAGCTGGTCCAGCTGCCCTCTCTTCTTCAAGGCACCGGTCCATGCAAAAATCGTTGCTACGGAATTGGTGGACTCCTTTTCTCCCTTCAGATACTTGTAATAATGCTGCTGTACCGTACCGTGAGCCGCCTCGTATTCATATACGCCGGAAGGGGACACCAGTGTGGACGTCATCATGGCAAGAGACCCAAAGGCCGTCGCCATCATATCCGACATGACATCGCCGTCGTAATTCTTAAGCGCCCAGACAAAACCGCCTTCAGAGCGGATTACTCTTGCCACTGCATCATCAATCAGTGTGTAAAAATACTTGATGCCTGCCGCTTCAAATTTGGCCTTATACGCATTGTCGTATACCGACTGAAAGATCTCTTTAAAGTTACCGTCATAGGTCTTGGAAATGGTGTCCTTGGTGGAGAACCAAAGATCCATCTTCTTGTCATAAGCATAATTAAAGCAGGTTCTTGCAAAGGACTCAATGGACCGGTCGGTATTGTGAATGCCCTGAATGATACCGGGACCGTCGAATTCATGGATCAGTCTGCGGTGCTCCGTTCCGGTTCCCTTCTCGGTAAATACAAGCTCCGCCGTTCCAGGTCCGCCGACATTCATCTCGGTATTCTTATAAATATCACCGTAGGCATGACGCGCCAGCATAATGGGAGCTTTCCAGGTCCGCACATAGGGGTCAATACCCTTTACCAGAATCGGACCGCGAAATACAGTGCCGTCCAACATGGAACGGATGGTAGCATTGGGACTTTTGTAGAGTTTCTTGAGATTGTATTCTTCCTGCCGCGCACGGTTGGGCGTTATGGTCGCACACTTGACGGCAACGCCGTATTCCTTTGTCGCCTCTGCCGCATCCTTCGTCACCTGATCATCGGTCTCATCACGGTGCTTGAGCCCAAGATCATAGTACTCTGTCTTCAGATCTATGTACGGAAGAAGCAGGTCCTCCTTGATCATGCGCCAGACAATGCGTGTCATTTCATCGCCGTCCATCTCAACAATCGGCGTTGTCATCGCAATTTTCTTCATGCTGCTCTCTCTTTCTGTCTGCTGCTACAGCAGAACATTCTATTCTTGGTTGGCTGCTTCTTCGCCGTCGGTTTTGTACAGGTTGAACAGGCCATTCTTCACCATGTTGTCGTAGGCATTGATCATATGCTCATGGGCCAGACGCTCTGCCAGGTCCGGATTGTTGTCCTTAATGGCCTCCATGATACCATGGTGCTCCTTATTGGAAGCAATGGCTCTTTCCGGCGTGGAAAGCGTTTTCCGGCGGATGCGCATCACGTACTGGTGATAATCCACCAGCAAATGCTCTAACATTTTGGAATTGCCTGATTCGTACAAAATCCGGTGAAACTGGTTGTCCAGTTCCGTCATCTGCTCCATGTTTCCTTTTCTGGCATGAAACTCCGCCAGATACACATTCTCCTCCATCGCATCCATCTGTTCCTTGGTGATGTGTTCACAGGCCCATCTGGCACAAAGTCCCTCCAGTCTTGCCCGGATCAGATAAATATCCCGCACATCGTTTGCCTGAATGCCCGTCACAAATGCACCGCGATTCGGAATAATCTGTACAAGTCCCTCCAGCTCCAGCTGCCGAAGCGCTTCCCGGACCGGTGTACGGGATACTCCCAGCTCCTGGCCGATGGCAACCTCCTTCAGCTCTTCGTTTTCCTTATACTTACCGTTCAGGATATCTCCGCGTATTTTATGGAACACTCTGCCGCGCAGAGAATACTGGTCGCTGGTATCACGCTTTACATCAAACTTACTCATTCACACTATGCCTGTTTTTTTTACAGGACCTCCTTCATGCAGGAACGGCTACGCGCCGATCCTTGTCATTCATTTTCTCCGGGAGAAGCGATTCCCTCGTTCCGGCAAACATCGTCGATGACTGCCTCCAGCTCCGCATCCGTGATGACCGTCACGCGTCCCGCCGCATACTGATCATCCACCCAGGCTTTTACGCCTTCCACCAGACGGGACTTCTTGTCCACTCGCTTCTCCTCTGAAAGACGATAAAAATTGTTGATCCAAAGAGCGATGCCGGCCAGTCCCGAGGTGTTGGTCACGGAGGAAATCGGCGGGCGATTCAGGAATTTACCGGTGTCAAAAATGTTGTAAATTTCCTCATTTTTCAGCAATCCGTCTGCATGAATACCGGCTCTTGTCACATTGAAATTCCGGCCCACAAACGGTGTCCGTTCCGGAATGTGATATCCGATTTCCTTCTCATAGTAATCAGCAAGATCGGTAATCACCGTGGTGTCCATTCCGTTCAGATCGCCGCGCAGCTGCGCATACTCAAAGACCATGGCCTCCGTCGGGGTATTACCGGTACGCTCTCCGATGCCGAACAGTGAGCAGTTTACGCCGCTGCAGCCATACAGCCAAGCCGTCGTCGCGTTGACCACCGCCTTGTAAAAATCATTGTGCCCATGCCATTCCAGCTGCTCGCTGGGAACACCGGCATGAACGTGGATGGCGTACATGATGCCGGGAACCGAACGCGGGATAACGGCACCGGTGTAGTTGACGCCATATCCCATGGTATCGCAGCAGCGAATCTTAATCGGGATGCCATACTCCTCCTGCAGCTTCATCAGCTCCAGACAGAAAGGAACGACATACCCGTAGATGTCGGCACGGGTAATGTCCTCCAAATGGCAGCGGGGGCTGACCCCTTGTTCCAGACAGTCACGAATGACCGAAAGATAATGCTCCATCGCCTGACGCCGGGTCATCTTCAGCTTCAGGAAGATGTGATAGTCCGAACATGAGACCAGAATACCGGTTTCCTTCATTCCCATATCTTTTACCAGACGGAAATCATCATGACTTGCACGAATCCAGCTGGTGATCTGCGGGAATTCATAGCCGCGCTCCATACACTTGTAGACAGCATCCCTGTCCTGCTTGCTATAAAGGAAAAACTCGCAGGCCTTGATCATTCCGTTGGGGCCGCCGAGTCGGTGAAATTCATCGTAGATATGTACAATCTGGTCGGTGGTATAGGGGGCTCTGGACTGCTGCCCGTCGCGAAAGGTCGTATCCGTGATCCAGATGTTCTCCGGAACATGCTTGGGAACGGTACGGTCGTTGAAGGGAATCTTGGGGATCTCCGAATAGGGATACATCTGCCGGAAAACGTTTGGTTTCTGAACGTCGTCCAGAATGTACATATGCTCTTCGATCTGCAGCAGATGATTCTCTTTGTTCATAGAAACCGGTCGATTTTCAAAAGGCTCTGTAACCATTTCAGCATCCTCCATTGGATTTGTATTTTGTCTGTATAATTGTATACAGCACCTATGTCTTCGTCAAGGAGAAGATGCGATGTTCCTGTAGCGTCTATAAGCCAAGCAACAGAGCAGCGGATGAATGTCCGGTGAGGGAACTCTTATGAACCATGTATACATTAAAACAGCAGCAGGTGAATTCCCTGCTGCTGTCTGCGTATACAATCATAAAAGATGTATCAATTCTCTTCCGAGAAGCCGGCTGCTGCCTTCTCTGCTCTTGCGGCAACCTCTTTGCTCTGGATATCTGCCGGAGCCTGCTGATAGCGTGCAAACTCGTAGCTGTAATCGCCTCTTCCGCCAGTCATTGAACGAAGTGTCGTGGAATAATCAAACAGCTCCATCTGCGGAACGTCCGCTTCGATGATCTGCTTGGAGCCGGGAGCCGGTGTCATGCCGAGGATGGAAGCACGTCTCTTGTTGAGATCGCCCATAATATCACCGGTATATGTATCCGGAACCACGACCTTCAAACTGACAATGGGCTCGAGAAGAACCGGGCCAGCCTCCATGAATCCCTTCTTGAAGGCCTGCTTGGCTGCGGTCTTAAATGCCATCTCCGACGAATCCACCGGGTGGTAGGAGCCATCGTACAGCGTTGCATGAACGCCGACAACCGGATAAGCGGCAAGAGGCCCGGACTGCACAGATTCGGCAATGCCCTTCTCAACGGCCGGGAAATAGTTCTTCGGCACAGCGCCTCCCACAACGGCCTCGTCAAAGGTATACGGAGCGGACGGATCCGCTGACGGGGAGAAACGGATCTTTACGTGGCCGTACTGTCCGTGACCGCCGGTCTGCTTTTTATACTTGTACTCTACATCCGAATTCTTCTTGATGGTCTCGCGGAACGCAACCTTGGGCTTTTCAACGGTAATCTCACACTTGTACTGGTCCTTCAGCTCCGACTGAATCACCTGCAGATGCAGATCACCCATGCCGTAGATCAGAGACTGACCGTTGGCCGAGTCATTCACCGGCTTAAAGGTCGGATCCTCTGCTGCAAGCTTATTCATTGCCTGAGCAATCTTATCGATATCCTGCTTGTTGACTGCCTTATATCGAAGATACGTATAGGGAGTGGAGATGTCCATCTTCGTATACTGGATGGGCGTTGCCTTCGTGGAAATCGTATCGCCGGTATTGACGCCCTGCTGCTTAGCCAGGGCACCGAGATCACCCGCATGAAGCTCAGAAATTTCCGAAGCCTTGTTGCCCTGCAGAATGTAAAGCTTACCAATCTTGAATTCGGTTTCCGAACGAGTGTTGTAGCAAAGATCATCGGTCTTGAAGACACCGGAGCGGACCTTGATCAGGCTATACCGGCCGATGAAAGGATCTACGATGGTCTTAAAGACAAAGGCACTCTTGGACTTTAGCACATCGAAATTAGCCTCAAAGATCTCGTTGGTCTTGACATTGATACCACTGACCTTGCGGGACTCTGCCGCCGGCATGTACTTCACAATGTCATCCATCATTGCATATACGCCCAGTGCATAGAGGCCGGAGCCCATTTCCACCGGGACAATGGTTCCGTCCTGAATGGACAGACGGGCTGCTGCACGAATCTCCGCTTCTGAGAATTCCTCTCCGGAGAAATACCGGTCCATAAATTCCTCAGACGTCTCGGCAACGGCTTCCATCAGTGTATTGTGATACTGCTCCAGATATTCCTCGGAATAATCCGGAATGTCTGCAGGAACCGCCTCCTTATTCACCCAGTGAAAAGCTTTTTTCTGGATGACGTTGACATAACCGGTCAGCTTGCCTTCCTCACGAATCGGCATATTAAACGGTGCGATCTTCTTGCCGTACAGTGCGGTGAGATCCTCGATTACCTTGCGATAGGATACTTCATCAATGTCCATGTCGGTGACGAAGAACATGCGGGGCAGATGATACTTCTCGCAGATGTCCCATGCCTTCTCCGTACCTGCCTCAATGCCGGACTTGGCACTCACCACAATGATGGCACCGTCCGCCACCGAAATAGCCTCTTCCACCTCGCCGACAAAATCAAAATATCCGGGAGTATCCAGCACATTCAGCTTATAGTCATTCCACTCAATCGGGATCAGCGAAGTATGAATGGAAATTTCACGCTTCTGCTCCTCCTTGGTAAAGTCGCTGATGGTCGTTCCATCCTCCACCTTGCCCAGTCTGGACGTCAGACCACCAAGATATGCCATCGCCTCTACAAGAGTCGTCTTGCCGCAGCTGCCATGTCCCAGGATCACAACGTTACGGATTTTGTCAGTAGTATAGACTTTCATGTGCTTAACCTCCAGTATGTTGTCGAGTATTGCAGGCTGATTTGCTGCAATCTCGTAAACTCAAGGAACATTTTAACAAACCGTTGGAGATATCACAAGCTAAATTGTGGAATTTCTACAAATCACACTGTTACTGTACAGACGCCAGCCAGCGACGGGTCCTGGCGCTTGGTTGGCGAGTAAACTGTACCGTTACTACGGATTGCAGTTGCCGCAGGGCGAATATCCATCTGCGAGCATCTGCTCTCTGGTTGCCGTAATCGTCAGCTTATTGCTTTCCTTCATCTTCTCGACACTGGAGCAGGACGGATCATGAAATTTTCCGGTGTTTTTGTTTGCGATGTAGGTATGTTGCTGGGATCCCGTGGAGCGCTGTGTGTCAGATTCCGCTTCACCTGTCACGGCTGTGCCGGTCGTCTGCTCGGTATTTTCCGTTGCAGCAGACTGCTCAGCGGAATTCCCCTCTTCAGAGGAAGACAGCTCATTTCCGGATGCATACAAGTCTTTAGAAGGTGTCTTTTCAGTGGTAAAGGTCAGGCTCTTTCCGTCACTGGTGCATACGATATCTCCCTGCAGATCGGTGCGGTACAGTGTTGTCTTATGTTTTTGCAGGAGGGATATAATTTCTTCATGCGGGTGTCCGTAGCTGTTGCCCAATCCGCAGGAAATAATGGCATAGTCCGGATCCACGGCATTCATGAATGCCTCTGATGCGCCGTTGCTGCTGCCATGGTGCGGCATCTTCAGAACATCCGCCCGGAGCAAATCGTATTCATTGTGCATCACAAGCTGCTGCTCCATCTGCTCGGCATCTCCGGTGAACAGGAAGGAAACCGTGCCATACTCCAATCGGAAAAACAGGGAATTATTGTTCGGATCATCCGGCAGTTCATCCGTCGGACCCAGAATCGTAATGGTGGCGTCGCCGAGCATATAGGTATCGCCTTCTTTTGGAACTTCGATGGGGATGTTTTTTTGACTGCATGTCTTCTCCAGCTTCTGAAAAGACGAATTATCGCTGTCACTGACCGGTGATAGGACTTTTTCGCAGGAAGAGGTTCCAAGCGCCCCGGAAAGTCCTCCTACATGGTCTGCATGCGGATGGGTGGCAACCATGTATTTTAGCCCGGTAATGCCTTGGCTTTTAAGAACGGAGTAGATCTTGGAAGATTCGGAGGCTTCACCGCCGTCCACCAGCATCGCCTCCCCGTCGCACACCACCAGCGCACTGTCACCTTGTCCGACATCCAGAAAGGTCACCGTCAGTCCTTCTCCGGACGCTGCGTCTGTGCTGCTTCTTGCGGAGTTCTTGCTTGTCTGTGCCGAAGACGTTTGCCCGGTCTTGCTGTCTCCGGATGCCGTTATGCTGCCTTGTTGCCCGGTCTTTGCCGGTAACAGATAAATACAGCAAAAAAACGCAGCAGCTGCCAGTATAACTGCCAGCTGCCGCACTCCTGCGTGTTTCTTTTTTCTACGGTTGTATCGTTTTGTGTTCATATAGTTACTGTTTGGTATCTGCTTAGGGAAACACTGATGAAAGCGGTTTCCCCGCCGGATTTGCGCTGCGAAGCAGCAAATTTCTTTGCAAATCCGTGCGATCCACCTACCACACTTCAATGTAAAATGACTGCATGCAGGCAAAGCGCCTCTTATCGATTCTCACGGAAATAGGCCGTTCCAAGGCTTTCCGGCGGCTGATTCTCTCGTTTGTTGCGCATACTGGAAACCACCAGTACGGCGAGGGTTACCAGGTACGGAATCATCTTATAAATCTCCTGGTATTCCATGTGATCCATTCCGGTCGGAAGGTAAAGGTAGAGAATATACAGGCCGCCGAACAGGAAGGAATCCAGGATCGCCAGCTTCGGACGCCACATCGTAAAAATAACCAGCGCAATTGCCAGCCAGCCTCTGTCGCCGAAGGCGTCGTTGGACCATACGCCGCAGGCATAGTCCATAACATAGTACAGACCGCCAAGACCGGCGATCATGCAGCCGATGCAGGTGGCTGCATACTTATAGCGGGAAACATCAATTCCGGCAGCATCTGCGGTGCTGGGGCCTTCGCCCACGGCACGAAGATGAAGTCCGACTCGGGTGCGATTCAATACGTAAGCTGCCGCCAGCGCAATAACAACCGCCAGATAGGCCAGGAATCCATAGGAAAGAAAGAGCTTCCCGAAGGCGCCGCATGCACTCGCAAACGGCAGGGATGTCCGAAAATAGCCGCTGGTAGCAGAAAGCGCAATGGAGGGTACATCACTTCCCACCAGCTTGATCAAGGATCCGCCAAAGAAGTTTCCGAAGCCAACACCAAAGGTTGTCATGGCAAGACCGGTTACATTCTGATTGGCGCGAAGGCTTACCGTAAGGAAACAGTACAACATTCCCATGAGGAAGGATCCCAACAGGCAGCACAAAAGGGGAATCAGAATTGCCAGCACCGGATTCATGTTGCCGGCACCGCCGGTTGCATGCTCATAAAGAAATGCACCGATAACACCGCTGATGCCGCCGACATACATAACGCCCGGGATTCCCAGATTTAAGTTGCCGGATTTCTCCGTGACAATTTCACCGGTACAGCCGTACAGAAGGGGAATCCCCTGCACCACCGCTCTTGGAATAAAAGCAAGTAAAAAGTTCCACATAATTATGCTTCCTCCTCTTCTGCCTTTTTACGAAACTGCAGCCGGTACGTGATAAAGAACTCGCAGCCGATGATAAAGAACAGGATAACGCCCGTCAGAATATCCGAAAAGGACTGATTGAGTCCGCAGCTGGTAGAAATCTCTCCGGCCCCTCTTTCCAGAAATACAATCAGGAAGCTGGACAAAATCATGGTGAAGGGATTGAACTTGGACATCCAGGATACCATGACAGCCGTAAAGCCCTGTCCGCCGACCACCGTCGTGGTAATCGTGTGGTTGATCCCGCCGACCAGAAGAAGGCCTACTACGCCGCAAATGGCGCCGGAAAGGAACATGGTGCGCCGGATAATGCGGGGCACGCGGATTCCGACGTACTTGGCCGTGTTAGGGCTCTCACCAACAACAGCAATTTCATAGCCGCCCTTACTGTATTTTAGATAGACATACATAATTACAGTGAAGATCGCGGATACCACAATGGGCAGCAGATACTTGGAGCCAAACAGCTGCGGGAGCCATCCGGCATTGGAATCCTGGTTGATGATTCCGATTTTGCCGGAGCCCTTGGGCACCTCCCAGACAACGGTATAGAAGGCTACCAGCTGTGTGGCAATGTAGTTCATCATCAACGTGGAAAGCGTTTCATTGGTGTTCCATTTGGATTTAAAAAAAGCAGGAATCCAGCCCCAAAGTCCGCCGGCAAGGATACTGGCAACAATCATGCACAGAACGAGAACCCCGGAGGGAAGTGAATCGCCCAGACAGATCATGCAGGCAGCAGCGGCAAGGCCGCCGATCAGTACCTGTCCCTCTCCTCCTACGTTCCAGAATTTCATTTTAAAGGCCGGTGTCAGTGCAACCGCAATCAGCTGCAGGATAGCCAGATTCTGGAAGGTGATCCAGGTTTTGCGGGTCGAACCGAACGCCCCTAAAATCATGGACTCATAGACTGCAATCGGATTGATACCGGTTGCTATGGTGGTGATGATGCCGCACAGTACAAGGGCCAGCAAAATAGCCACAACGCGAATGCCAATCGCCTTTGACAAGGAGAGATCTCTTCGCTTTACAACGTGAAAAAGCGCTTCCTTTTTATTCTGCTTCATTTGCTCCTCCCACACAGCTCATCAGTCTGCCCACTTCATTTTTATCTGTGGTCCTTGCATCCACAATGCCGGAAAGCTGTCCGTCACACAGCACCAGAATACGATCCGAAAGCTGCAGAAGAACATCCAGATCCTCTCCGACAAAGACAATGGCAACGCCCTTTTTCTTCTGCTCATTGACCAGGTCATAGATGATATAGGAAGCGTTAATGTCCAGCCCGCGAACCGCATAGGCAGTCAGAAGGACGGTCGGTGCCGAAGCAATTTCGCGGCCGACGAGAACCTTCTGCACATTACCGCCGGAAAGGCGGCGCACCGGCGTTTCAATGCTGGGCGTAGCAACCTGCAGATTGTCCACCACCTCCCTGGCAAGAGCCTGGGGCTTTTTGCGATTGGTAAAAATCGAGTGGCCGTCGCGGAAGGAGCGCAGCATCATGTTGTCGCTAAGGTCCATACTGCCGACCAGGCCCATGCCCAGTCGATCCTCCGGAACAAAGGATAAAGAGACACCCATCTGTGCAATCTTCAGCGGATCCTTTCCAATCAGATCCTCCTTGGCACCGTCATCCTCTATATAGCGAATTGTCCCCTGTTCGGTATTCTGAAGACCGGCAATGGCTTCCAGAAGCTCCTTTTGGCCGCTTCCGGAAACGCCGGCAATGCCGAGAATTTCTCCGGTATTCACGGTAAAGGAAATGTTCTGGAGCTTTACGACACCGTCTGCGCCGCGAACCGTAAGATCCTTCACTTCCAGACGGGGACGGGGATTCTCCGGGAGCGGACGCTCAATATTCAGCGTGACCTTGTGGCCAACCATCATGTTGGTCATCTCTTCGGTGTTGGTATCCTTGGTCATCATACTGCCGATGTACTGGCCCTTGCGCAGAACCGCCACGCGGTCCGAGAGTTCCTCCACCTCGCGCATCTTATGCGTGATGATCACGATGGTCTTGTTGTCCTCCCGCATCTTGCGAAGGACGCGGAACAGCTTTTCCACCTCCTGGGGCGTCAGAACAGCCGTCGGTTCATCCAGAATCAGAATGTCCGCGCCGCGGTACAAAACCTTTACGATTTCAACGGTCTGCTTCTGTGACACCGACATATCGTAGATCTTCTGCTCCGGATCCACATCAAATCCGTATTTATCGCAGATGGCGCGAATCTTCGCCGTAGCCTCCTTCAGATTCAGCTTCCCCTCCAGACCAAGAACAATATTCTCGGCGGCCGAGAGCACGTCAATCAGCTTAAAATGCTGGTGTACCATGCCGATACCAAGACGCAGCGCATCCTTGGGTGACTGGATAAAGACTTCCTTGCCGTCAATATAAATGTGTCCCTCGTCCGGATAATAAATACCGGCAATCATGTTCATTAATGTGGTCTTGCCGCTTCCGTTTTCTCCAAGAAGGGCGAGAATTTCACCGCGATAGATATCAAGATCCACATCCTTATTGGCAGTAATCAGTCCAAAGGTTTTGGAAATGCCCCGAAGGGAAACTGCCGCTGTCCTCGTCTCGTTCTCCATACCGTTGTCATCCTCTTTGGTTTTGCTTATAACACAAAAAGGGCGGCGCGGCCTGCAGCAGCGCCGCCCTCCCTTTTCACTGTACCGGATCTTTTTTAGAATGCTGTATCCAGCAGTGTGATGCCATCGATCTGAACGTTGAAATACGGAGCAGAACGGAAGCCCTCACCAGACTCATGGAAGTAGCCGTCAGAAACGACCTCATGATCACCGGTGTAATCTGCATCGGTATCAACATCCGCCATGTAGCTGTCCAGAGTCTTACCTTCTACAGTAAAGGTAGAGGTATCAAATACATGGAGCGTACCAGCCTCCAGCTCAGCCTTCACCTCGTCGATCTTCTCCTGCGTTCCCTCTGCTGCTGCACTGCCAAGCTCTGTCAGCTCAACCGAGCCGGTTGCAAGGGTGCCGGTCCAATCGGTGTCAATTGCCTCGCCGTTTGCTACGCAGTTGATTGCATACTCAAAGTAAGGCTCCCAGTTGATGCGGGAGGAAACAATAAAGGTGTTCGGGCAAGCAGAAACCGTGCTGCCGTTGTAGGAAACGTCCGGAACACCGGCGGTCTCACAGGCAGTCGGAGCGCCCATGGAATCGGCATGCTGGCTCAGAAGAACGCAGCCATCCTCGATCAGCTTGTTAGCGCCTTCCTTCTCTGCTGTCTCATCATACCAGGAACCGGTGAAAGTAACCTCCATGGTTGCGGTCGGGCATACCGAACGAGCGCCAAGGAAGTAAGAAGTGTATCCGGAGATAACCTCTGCGTAGGTATACGCACCAACGTAGCCCATCTTAGCTTCGTCAGCGGTGATCTCGCCGTTGTCGATCATCTCGTTGAGCTTCATGCCTGCAGCAACGCCGGCAAGGTAACGGCCATCATAAATGGATGCGAACGCGTTGTGGAAGTTGTCAAGATTCTCGGTGTGTGCCTTCGTTCCGGTTGCGTGGCTGAACTGCACCTCCGGGAACTCCTTGGCAGCCTCAATGATGTAGTCCTCATGACCAAAGCTGTCTGCAAAGATGAAGCTGCAGCCTGCGTCTGCAAGCTCACATGCTGCATCATAGGCCTCCTGGCCTTCCGGAATATTGGTCTTGCTGATCATCTCCACGCCAAGCTTGTCGCAAGCTTCCTTGGCTGCATTCATGAAGTTCAGGTCATACGTGGAATTCTCATCGTGAAGGAAAATAAAACCAACCTTCATGCCGGCTGCAGCCGAGGCGGTCTCTTCTGTGGAGGCTTCCTCTGCAGCGGCCTCTTCGGTGGAAGCAGCTTCTGCAGTAGCTGTAGAATCTGCTGCAGCGGATGTGTCTGCGGAAGAACTGGAGCCGCAGCCAGCCAGAGCTGCTGCGCCAAGAGACATCGCAGCCAGTACACTAACGAGCTTCTTTTTCATAATACTCCTCTCT
This sequence comes from bacterium, assembly GCA_963658695.1. GTDB lineage: Bacteria > Bacillota > Clostridia > Lachnospirales > Lachnospiraceae > CAG-791. Next base: position 22,874 of record CAVKRN010000001.1, on the reverse strand, counting down.
CTGCGCTGCTTGCGATACGGCAGGGCATGATGCAGCGCGAACACGCCTCTACCGGATACAGCAGACCTTTCCCGCCGTATCCATTTTGAACACTCCGGTCTCCGAGAAAGGACGGCCGAAATGACTATCAGATTACTAGATATAGTACCTTTTTCAATTTCTGCGCTCAATCGTACATTTTATAGAAATTTTACAGGATTCTTTCGCTTTTGTTGGTAACTATGTGAATGTCGCTGGCGGGCGTAGGATCAGTACCCACAAAGAAGTGCCCCTGCGCTAACTGCGGCGCAGAGGCACTCCTCATAAAAACGATCAGCTCTTTACTACAAAATTCAAAATCTTGCCGGGTACGTAGATCTCCTTCACCAGCGTTCCCATTGCCAGATACTTGGCAACATTTTCATCCTTCTTGGCGGTCTCCAGCACCAGATCCTTATCGGCATCTGCCGGAATCTCAATGGTACCGCGGAGCTTGCCGTTGACCTGAACGCCCATTTTCAGCGTGCTGTCAACGGTCTTCTTCTCGTCATACACCGGCCATGCCGAAAGCGTGCAGAATGTCTTGCCGTCCGGATTCATGCCCAGCTGCTCCCACATTTCCTCGGTGAGGTGCGGTGCAAAGGGAGACAGAAGCTGCACAAAGGTAGTGACATCCTCTTTGGTTAACCGGCCTTCCTTGTAGAAGTCATTGGTCAGCGCCATGAGCGCTGCAATTGCCGTGTTGAACTTCATGTTGTCGATGTCTTCCGACACCTTTTTGATGGTCTTATGGAGCTTGGCCTCCAACTCCGGATTCTCTTCCTTATCCTCAATCATCTCCGTAAAGCCGGCCACGCGCTCCAAGAAGCGCTTGCAGCCCTTTAAGGATTCATCGCTCCACGGCGCAGCGCTGCCGTAATCGCCCATGAACATGACATAGGTACGAAGTGTATCTGCTCCATACTGCTCGACAATATCCACCGGGTCGATGACATTTCCTCTGGACTTGGACATCTTCTGGCCATCCGCGCCCAGAATCATGCCCTGGTAGGTGCGCTTTGCATACGGCTCCGGCGTATTGACCTCCCCGATGTCATAGAGGAAATGATGCCAGAATCTGGAATACAGAAGGTGTCTTGTAACATGCTCCATGCCGCCGTTGTAATGGTCTACCGGCATCCAGTATTCCAGCTTTTTCCGGTCTGCGAAGGCCTTGTCGTTGTGGGCATCGCAGAAGCGAAGGAAATACCAGGAAGATCCGGCCCACTGCGGCATGGTATCGGTCTCTCTCTTGGCCGAACCTCCGCACTTGGGGCAGGTGCAGTTGACAAAGGAATCAATGCGTGCCAGCGGGCTCTTGCCGTCCTGTCCGGGCTCAAAATTCTCCACCTCCGGCAGTGTCAGCGGAAGGTCGCTTTCCGGAACTCCGACGGTGCCGCACTTCTCACAGTGAATCAGCGGAATGGGCTCACCCCAATAGCGCTGACGGTTGAAAGCCCAGTCCTTCATCTTGTACTGCACGCCCTTGTGACCAAGCCCCTTCTCCTGAAGATACTCGCGCATCTTCGCAATGGAGTCCTTTTTGTTGGTCATGCCGTTTAAGAAGCCGGAATTCACCATTTCGCCGTCTCCGGTATAGGCTTCCTTCTCGATGTCGCCGCCCTTGATGACTTCCACAATCGGAACGCCGAACTTCTTGGCAAAATCATAATCTCTCTGATCATGTGCCGGTACCGCCATGATCGCGCCGGTACCATATCCCATCATGACATAATCGGAAATGAATACCGGGATCTCCTTGCCGGTAATCGGGTTAATGGCTGCAAGACCGTCAATCTGAACGCCGGTCTTATCCTTGACCAGCTGGGTGCGCTCGAACTCTGTCTTCTTGGCAGAATCTCTGCGGTATTCCTCAACCTTATCCCAGTTGGCGATCTGATCCTTATATTTATCCAGAATCGGATGCTCCGGAGCCACAACCATGAAGGTTACGCCGTAGAGCGTATCGCAGCGTGTGGTATAAATCTCCAGCTTCTCTCCGGGAATTGCCTCGCCTTTTCCGTTGGAAACCTGGAAATCAGCAAAGGTACCCTCTGATCGTCCGATCCAGGCAACCTCCTGCTGCTTGACCGAATCCGGATAGTCCACGTCCTGAAGACCATCCAGAAGCTTGTCCGCATACTCCGTGATGCGAAGGAACCACACATCCTTGGCCAACTGTACCACATCGCTGTGGCAGATATCACACTTACCACCCTGAGAATCCTCGTTGGACAGAACCACCTTGCAGTGCGGGCAGTAATTAACCAGCGTCTTCGAGCGGAATACCAGGCCGTGCTCGAAGAGCTTTAAGAAGATCCACTGGGTCCATTTGTAGTAGTCCGAACGAGAGGTTGCAAATTCTCTGGACCAGTCAAAGGAAAATCCTACCTTCTGGAGCTGTTCGGAGAAATGGGCGATATTCTTCTCCGTAATTACATGCGGATGCGTATTGGTCTTGATGGCATAGTTTTCTGCCGGAAGGCCGAAGGAATCAAAGCCGATGGGGAAGAGAACGTTATAGCCCTGCATGCGGCGCTTTCTTGCCAGCACCTCGATCGAAGAATACGCCTTGATATGTCCGACGTGCATGCCGGCGCCGGAGGGATAGGGAAATTCTACCAGTCCGTACCACTTCGGTTTTTTGTCAAAATCGATGGCCTTAAAGGCATCGGCCTCTTTCCAGGCTGCCTGCCACTTGGGCTCGATTTTCTTGAAATTGTATTTCATGCGGTTACCTCTTTCCTGTCTTGTGATTCCTGCATTGTACAGCAGTCGTGCGCATATATCCCAAGGATACATACGTCGTAGATTTTATGCCTGCCGTATGCGGGTGTCAACTCTGAGGAATCCGACAGGTGGGCGTGTGTATGCCCGACGTTACCGTAACCCTGACGCAGGGGATGCCGCAGACAATGGAATGGTGCGATTTTGTGACGAGCAGTTGGATTCTCATGAAGGAAGCAGATTCACCAGCCCGACGAGAGCGCGACCTGTTCGAGTCCAAGACACGAGACTTCCAAAGGAAGACCCGTGGACGGACGAGTTTCGCGCGGATCGGGCGTCTGGTGAATCTGGGACATTCATAGAGAATCCCTGCGAGGAAAACATGAGCACCATCCATGTCTGCGGCATCCCCTGCTGTGCATTCCCCGAAAACATATTCAATCCCATGTGGATAAATTGGTTCTCCTGCGGTAAACTTTTGAAGTTAACTGTTCCTACATATAGAAGTGTGACTGTTCGGAGCTTAGCGCATAGTAAATCTGCTTGCGTTTGAATTGTCGCACAAGAGACATCGGAGACAAGCGAAAATGACAGATTTTAATTCCATGCGCTTTGGTTTTATCGGACTAGGGCTGATCGGCGGTTCTATCGCAAAGGCAATTCGCCAGTACTGGCCGGATGCGGATATAGTGGCTTACAACCCTTCCCGCGATACACTCCTGGAGGCTATGAAGGACGGCGTTGTCAATCGAGGTGCCTGCAGCAGCGACGGACCGCTTCAAGGATCAATGTTCGAGGCCTGTGACATTGTTTTCCTGTGCGCACCCGTTCAGAAAAATGCCGAGAATCTTCATGCACTGCAGGGACATCTTAAAACATCTGCCATTCTGACCGACATTGGCTCCACCAAGCGTGATATTCAGGAGCACGTGGAGGCGGCCGGCTTTTCCCCCTACTTTGTGGGAGGACATCCTATGACCGGCTCCGAGCGAACGCGTTACCACAACTCCCGGGCTGGTCTTCTGGAAAATGCTTACTATATTGTGGCCCCCACGGATGAAACGCCGAAGGAGAAAACGCTGATGATGCAGGAGTTTGTCTGCCGGATCAAGGCCATTCCCCTCGTGATCTCCTGTCCGTTCCATGATTATGCCGTTGCAGGCATCTCCCATCTGCCCCACGTTGTCTCTGCAGAGCTCGTCAATCTCGTGCAGGCATCCGATTCCGACGATGCGGTCATGCATGCCATCGCGGCAGGCGGCTTTAAGGATATTACACGCATATCCTCTTCTTCGCCGGTTATGTGGCAGCAGATCTGCATGACAAACGCTGACAATATAACCAGACTCCTCGACGACTACATCGCCGGGCTGCAGGGGATTCGGCAAAGCATCGCAGAGCACAAGCAGGACGAAATCTATCAGTTCTTTGATAATGCCAAGAGTTACCGTGACAGCTTTGACAG
>CAVKRN010000001.1:0-18654 GCA_963658695.1 bacterium | reverse complement strand
GCACAGAATCTTCTCCATGTTCTGCATGTTGATATCGAGGATCACCCCGGCATGCTGGCAGAGGTGGTGACGCTCCTTGCCGTAAACGCCATCAATATCAAAAATATCGGCATCACCCACAACCGGGAATACCAGGAGGGTACACTTCGCGTGGAGTTCTATTCGGAAGCTGATCTTGCGGAAGCGCGGGATATCCTGACTACAAGAAACTACACGTTGCACTAAAGCTGTTATCGATTCGCAGAACCGATCGCATTCATCAAAGGAGAATGACATTGCACCGACACATTTTGATTAAGGACAACATAGACACCGCAGCAAAGGTAATCCCGAATGGAGGCGATGCGACAGGCACTGCTTCCTGCACCTCAAAGAACGCTCCATCACCTCTGACATTGTCCCCCGCTTCTTCTCTAAAGGGAGAAATCACCATTCCGGGAGATAAGTCCATCTCCCACCGGGCCATTATGTTCGGATCCCTTGCCAAGGGCGACACCCTCGTCACCCATTTTCTGGAAAGTGCAGACTGTCTGGCGACAATGGACTGCTTTTCTCGTCTGGGCATTTATATCGAACGGGATTTCCAAGAGCCCGGCCGTTTGATCGTGCACGGTACGGGGCTTCACGGACTGTATCCGTCCCACTCTCCTGTCGCTCTGTATTCGCAGAACAGCGGTACGACAACACGCATCATGAGCGGCATTCTTGCGCCGCAGCATTTCACCAGCTACATCACCGGCGATGATTCCGTCAACCGCCGTCCGATGAAGCGGGTCATGGAGCCGCTTTCTCTCATGGGTGCTGATATTGTCAGCATGAATGACAATGGCTGTGCCCCGCTGAAGATCACCGGCAAGCCTCTTTCCGGCATTTCCTACCGTACAAAGGTTGCCTCCGCACAGGTCAAATCTGCCATTTTATGTGCCGGTCTGTATGCAGAGGGAGACACCACCGTAACTGAACCTGCCATTTCCCGAGACCATACCGAGAAAATGCTGGCAGCCTTCGGTCATCCGGTCCAGACAAAAGAGATTCCAGTCGGTACCGATTCTGTCACAGGCGCTGCCATCGCCGGCGGCCATCAGGTTATTCTGACACCTGCCGATGAACTGCTCTCTCCCGGCAGCATTCGCGTTCCCGGTGACATCTCCTCGGCAGCCTTCTTCATTGCGGCCGCCTGCCTGGTGCCGCATTCGGAGGTACTGATTCAAAACGTTGGAATGAATGAAACAAGAGATGGTATTCTTCGCGTTGCAAAGGCAATGGGGGCAGATATCACGGTGTTGAATGAAGATCATGCTGCGGAGCCTTCTGCAGATCTTCTGGTGCGTTCCAGCTCTCTTCATGCCACGGTTATCGAAAAGAACCTGATTCCGACACTCATTGATGAGCTGCCGGTGATTGCGGTTATGGCTGCCGCAGCAGACGGAACAACGATCATCCGCGATGCTGCTGAGCTCAAGGTCAAGGAATCCGACCGGATCGCTGCAATGACAGAGGGACTCTCTTCCATGGGCTGTGATATTACACCAACCGAGGACGGGATGATCATTCACGGCGGAAAGCCGCTGCACGGAGCCAACATCCGTACCTTTAAGGATCACCGCATCGCCATGTCCTTTGCGGTCGCCTCCCTCATTGCAGAGGGTGAGACCACGCTTGACGATGCGGCCTGCGTTGACATCAGCTACCCGGAATTCTTCCGCGATCTGGCAGGACTTCGGCAAACGCTTTGATGCGTAATCTCCCCTGATCGGACCGCTCTGCCAAGGCCCGTCACCGGCCGGCAACTGTACAATAAAAGCCTCCTGTGAGTCCGCATACATCACAGGAGGCTTTTATTTAAAAATTGATGTACTAGCCTTTCGCTTTTCGTTTATCCGCATACATAGCCTGATCCGCTTGTGAGATTGCCGTTTCCAGCTCCTCCGGGGTCTTTGCCTCTGCCATGCCATAGGCTGCTCCCACGGGAATATTCCGCAGTTGGATCTTATCTTCTACCTGTCGGATCCGATGCACGATCTTTTCTCCCTGCTCATTGTCACACGCCTGCAGCAAAAGCAAAAATTCATCGCCTCCAAAGCGGATCAGGCGATCATCGTCCCTTAGATGGGATCGAATATTGTTAACGATCGTCTTAATAAGGATGTCCCCCTCTTTATGGCCGAAATTGTCGTTATAATACTTCAGATGGTTAATATCGATCATAACGACCGCTACCGGATACTTCAGGTTCTCCCTGTATTTTCCGGTCTCATAGTAGGATCGGTTGTAGGCCTGTGTCATTTCGTCCGTAAAACTGTATTTTTCCATCTTCTTATAGGAGCGCATGGACTCCGTCACATCCTTTATGATCCCTGAAATGCCGATGATCTCTCCGTTCTTATCCACCACCGGATTTTTCTTGATCTCATAGAAGAAGGTCCCCTGCGGAAATGTCATCTCCTGAACATAGTTTACAGGCTCCCCTGTCCGGACGATCTCCATATCCTCCCGGTAGAATTTTTCCCCCAGCTTCTTATCCGGTTGAACCTCTCGGTCTGTTTTTCCGTAAATCGTAAAATCAGGCTTCCCGTCCGACAACATTTGACAGGTATGGGTGGCCATAACATATCTTCCTTCCGTATCTTTGAAAAAGATATTCTCGTCGATTGCATTTAATACGGATTGTAATTTCGTTGCATCCAGTTTCATGGCACAATCTCCTACCGGTTACAGCATCTTAACCTTGCTCTCAATGAATTTTGCCTCTGCATGTTTTTCGTCCAGGCATCGCATCCTGTCACAGCGTTCAATGAGTTCGTTAATGTTTTCTTTGCCCATTGCATTGTTGTAAATACCGCCGACAGAGAAGGACAACGGAAGATTTACCTTCACCCCCTCCTCTTGGAAAGCATTTTTTAAATCATAAATATAATCTTCCAATTGAACGGGTTCCATAAACCAAAAATAAAAGCTATTCTCTGACACACGGTAAATATCCACCCTCTCCTTGGTATGTTTACGAATGATCATGACGCCCTTGCGGTATATTTCATCCGTAAAAAAAACGCCATATTTTCTCTTAAAATATTCCGCATGATCAACGCTGACCGATACCAAGGCATAGAGCTTTTTCATATCGATCTTGTTCTTTTCGTTTTCAAAAAGATTCCTGTTAAATACACCGGTCACCAGATCCTTATAGGTTAACGCGGTTATTTCCTGTTCTTTTTTCCGCAGATACTCCAGATGATATTGTTTCTTTAAATTCTTATCTCTTATGTAAACGAGGTAAATCGTAATTAATACAAAAGTGCCAAAACCCAGGAGCGTTAGCAGAATCCGCACTTCTACCTGCTCTATGAATTTATAATTCTTATGAAAACATAATCTTAGCTCTTCCAATGCATCTTTTGCATTTTCATCATAAATCTTATAGGTATACGTGTAGGTTCCGCCCTTTAAATTGGTATAGCTGACCTTCGCTACCTTCAGGTCGTCTGCAAGAACCTCCTCATCATCGACACCCTCCAGACAGTAGACTGCGTAAAAATTCCTGTCGATATAATTGATAACGCGCACATCAATACTTACCTTTTTGGCCTCTGCGGATATGGTAACCGGCGTTTGATCTATGGCGACAGCTTCCCCATCTTCTTCCAGGGCATTGATATACAGACGAATCGGCGTTTCTATGATTTCGCTGTCCACATGGATTGCGGCCGCCCCTGTGGTCCCGCACATATAGAGAATATTATTCTGCAGACTGTTTCTGGCATTGGCCGTAAAATCAATGGGCAGTCCATTCCTTTTACTCAGATAAAAATACCGGGCATTTTCTTTCAGAAGATCTTCTTCTTTGATTTCAAAGAAGCCATTTCCCGCCAAAACCACAGCATTGCCATTCTCTGTCAGGATCATGTCAAGGCTGTTGGAAACCGGAATTCCCATCGCGCATAGAATCTCTCCGTTCTCTTTTACAAAACATAGACCTTCTCCGGTCACGATCCAAACGCCATTCAGATTTTCTGAAGGCACCACCTTCAATACCACGTCTGACAAAAGGCCTTTTTCTTTGGTATAGACGTTCGTTACCACGCCGTCTGTAACTTCATAAGCACCGTATCCATCCGTGGACACATAGATTTTTCCATCCTGTCCCTCTCCGATATCCAGGATTCGGGTCTTATTTAATACACTGTTATCGGTATACCTGCTAGCCTTCCCCCGGGAATCTCTTAAATAAATACCCTCTTCTGTACCAATGAGGACCTCTCCATTTTTTCTTTTCCAGATACAACGGGTTTTGTTGGTTCCAAGATCACTGTTGTCTGTATTAATACTTGTAATGGTCCCTTCTGTATCCATCAGTATTAAGCCGTTATCATAGCTAACCACCCACAAAGTTCCCTGGTCATCCAGAAAGAGCTGCCGGATCCTCAGTCCCTCACAGGCTTTGGTGAGAGCATCTTCCACCCTGCTCTTTCCTTTAAAGCAGTAAAGGCCATCCTCGCATCCGACATAGACCTTATTCCCCAGGGGTTGAATGGCGTTCACCGTCTGACAGATCCCCCAATAGGCCCCCATATCAGAAAAATAATTTTGATACAAATGCAGGATTCCCTGTCTGGAGGATACAAACCAGAAGCTTCCCTGGTAATCCACACATCCTTCCTCCACAGAGCTTTGGAATGAGGAATCAATTTTTGTAACCTGATCCTCCTTTAGAATCCCGATCCCGCTGTCGCTGCATACCCAATAGCTTCCATTGCCAAGCGCATAAATATCATTGAAGGAAGCCAGTCCATTTCCGCTGATTGTCTTTAATACTTCCCCCTGAGCCGAAACCTTTAACAGATACTCTTCCGAGGTTCCAATGTAGAATTCATTCTCATTGATGGCCAGAAAGCATCGCGGGGTAACGGCAACCTCTGACACCAGCCGCAGTTGTCTGGTCTGGTCGCCTTGTATCAGGAACATCTCCCCGGTCTTCATGATGGCAAGAATACTATCTTCTGAAATCGCTCCTATATCCCGCACAGCCAGATTGGCGCAGTCATCATATTTTTTCACCCGATCATTATTCGTTGTATCAATGGAGAACATCCCGGACTTTGTTCCCACCCATAGAACATCCCTGCGATCCAGATACAGACTGTTGATCACGGATATTCCCTCGTCTTCTCTTTCGAGTGTTATTTCTTCAAAGTCAGTACCGTCAAATCGGTAAAGACCGTCTCCATTGGTTCCGATCCAGAAGTCACCTTCGGAATCCTGAATGATGTCATTCACCGGAACCGATCTTCCGTCCACCAAATATTTTTTAAAATCCGTGCCATCGTATCGATACAGCCCCGTATAGCTGCCAAACCAGAGAAAGCCCTCGGTATCGGAATAAACGCAATTGGCTGTAGTTCCATCCAATCCATTCTCGGAATCGTATATTTTGGAAAGATAATCCCGCTCGTATTCTTCCGTTATGCTCTCATCGGCATATACCTTTACTCCACGCAAACAGAGAATAAAAAACAATATGAATATCATTCCTTTTACGTGTCGTTTCATGCTTCTTTCCTAAATACTTCCTATTCTCTTCCAAACAATATTGCCAGTTGAAAGCTTCCTTCCTCCCGGATCACAGATACATAACCACCGTATTTTTCTGCACTTTCCTGTATGCTTGTCATTCCGATGCCATGCTCTATCGGATTTTTCTTTACAGATTTTAAGGATTCTTTCTGACCACCAATGTTCACGGTATTTTTAACATAGATCAGAACATCATTGAGATTTTTTCCGGCTTTAATATTGATGCGGCGAGGTCCGTCTTCTATTTTTTCACAGGCCTCAATGGCATTCATAATCGCATTACCAAAAATCACGGTAATGTCTTCTGTATTCATAAAATTAAGACACCCCTCTGAAATCACTGCATCAAAGGTGATATTTCTCGCCTTTGCCTTCATCTGACCATCAAACAAAAGCATATCCAAAGCGATGCAGCCTGTGTGATAAAACTGTTTTGCCTGATCAAGCTTCTCTTTCATGGAATTCCATGCGTTTCCTGCATGCTCCGGCTTCTCTTCATTTTTAGTTTCCATAATCATGAGCTTATTTTTCATGTCATGGTACATCCTTCGGATCTGCAGGTGTTCTTCTTCCATGTTCAGATAATATTCGTAGGCATTCATATTTATTTCGGCACGTCTGCTTTTCTCTGTCCGCTCTTTGATACGAAAGACAATTACATAGAAAACGCCATAATTGATGATAAGTCCCGACACCAAGAGTATCTTCCCAAAGAGATACTGATCAAAAAGGCCCTCCTTAACACCGATATAAAACCATGCCATATCGCCGAATTCCTTACATACCAGCAGGTACATCAGAATTCTTCGAAAAGCCTCGAAGGATTTATCCGTATATTGAAAGAACAGGATCATCTGCTGCATAAGTGCCATGGCCAGAGAACAGGCAAGTTGGACCTCAAAACCAACACTACCCCGGAGTTTGAGATCCGACAGATCGTTTATGTAGTACAAAAATATAACCGCAAGCTCTGAAACACCCAGGATCGCCAGACTAAACGTCCCGTAAATAAAATTCCTCAGATGATCTTTCCCGTGCCTGCCATACCACCATAAAATACAAAAAAACTCTGTCACAAGACAAACGATCAAATAGATTCTAAGATAGGCCACGCATAAGGTGACCCCCAGGCTTATGGCCATCACGCAGATGGTTCTTTTTCTATCCCAGGTATCTACAAGCTCCTGCGCATCTTCTCGCCCATGAACGATCAGGAACATCCCCAGCATATCCAAAGCAAATGCAAAAAAAGCAACACAAAGATTCGTGACACTCATAAAATCTTGCTCCAGAATCCGATATATGCTTCTTTAAATTCATTTAGCCGGTATTTACTAAGGGGCACTTCGTAGCCCCCTTCAAGCGTAATGCTCTTGGAATTGTATTTTTTAATCTTTTCCATGTTAATGATGTAGCTTCTGTGTACCTGAAAGAAATGCTTATTCTCCAGCAGATCTGTCAAATGCTTCATGGTGCCTCTCCACCGATAGGTCTGGTCCTTACTATAAATCCAGATTTTATCCCGCATTCCCTCAATATAAACAATGTCCGCGTATCTGATATGAAAGATTTCATTCTGAAACTGGAAGGTCAGCACATCTTGTTTTTTCTCAAATTTATGGCCGATGGCATCTAAGGTTTCCTTAAACGCCTGACAATCCACCGGCTTTACCAAATACCGGAAGGCATCCACCTTGAAGCTCTCAAAAACAAATTCGCTGTAAGCCGTCATAAATACGATCAGCATTTCTTTATTCTGTTCTCGAATGAGCCTTGCCACTTCCATTCCATTTTTTCCCGGCATATCCACATCCAGAAAAAGCACATCTATGGAGGCAAAATCCTGCTTAAGCACTTCTTCCCCGCTATAAAATGTCTGAATATCAAAATCCATCTCCCGGGAGGAATAATAGCTTTCTATCTCGTTCTTTATGCGGTCACATATTCTCTGTTCATCATCGCAAATTGCAATCCTCATAACCAGCCTCCGCCCTTGTACAAATATATCAATTAATCTGTCAAAAAGAATCACAACACGTCAAATAGACGGATTCACAGGACAAATAGGTGACCAATGGATGTTAGTAAAAATCCCCAAAGGATCCAGCGTCCTTCGGGGATTTTTACTTCTCGTGAATCATGGAAAGATCGAATAGGCGTCGGTGCCAAGCCGCCTTCTACTTGCTTGCTGCTGCGTGCTTCTGATTCCAGAAGTGAAGAGCAAGGCCGTAGCTGACAAGTAAGAGAACCCCCGTGAATACCCAGGAAATCGGATACACCCAGAAAATCATGCGGAAGGTCCTCCAGTGGACAAAGACTGTTGAAAGCCACAGCAGCCGGAATACCACTGTTCCTAAAATGGTCTCCACGGCCGGAATGGTGGAATGTCCCATGCCGCGGAGTGCTGCCGCCGGGATCTCATAAATGACACAGAGCGGCTCCAGAATCAGCACGGTCATAATGCGGACGTAGGCAAACTCCTGTACGGCGGTCTCTGTGGAATACAGCCGGATAGCCTCTGCACGGAAAAGGACCAGCGGAATACTGATCGCCGCCGCAAAGACAGCCCCCCACAGCATGCTGCAGGAGAAAATCCGGCGGCACCGCTTCCACTCTCTGGCTGCCCAGTTCTGACTGGTAAAGGTGGTCGCCGCCTGTGCAAAGGCCTGCACCATATAATACGAGAAATACTCAAAGTTCAGTGCCGCGGCTGCTCCTGCTACGGCATTGGAGCCAAAACTGTTGATGGCCGCCTGAATAAATACATTGGAGAAACAAAAAACAGCACCCTGAATTCCGGCCGGCAGTCCGATGGAAAATACCTTTCCGCAGTATTCCCGTTGGAGTGATAGCTTTCGCCACTGAAAACGAAACGTCTCCTCTTCCGTCTGCAGACACCAAAGAACAATCACTGCGCTGATGGCGGTAGAGATGTCCGTAGCCAAAGCCACTCCCGCCACACTCATATGACATCCAATGACAAAGAACAGGTTCAGGAACACATTCACGACACCGGACAGCAGCAGCGCATAAAGCGGGCGCTTGGTGTCTCCCTTTGCCCGAAGGATCGCCGCGCCGAAATTGTACAGCATCAGAAACGGACTCCCCAGAAAATAGAGCTTTAAATATTCCACCGCAAGGTCCATCACATCCTCCGGTGTGTCAATCATGCGCAGCAGAGGCTCTGCAATAAACTGCCCGGCCAGCAGCATAACAAATCCGGAAAGCAACGCAATGCTAAGAATCGTATGCACCGCTTCGTTGATCTTTTTGTTTTTCCCCATGCCTATATAGCTGGCAATCAGCACATTGGCACCGATGGAAAGCCCGGTGAACAGACTCACGAACAAGCTGATGATCTCGCCGTTGGTTCCCACCGCAGCCAGCGCTCTTGCGTTGTCAAAGCGGCCAACCACCGCTGTATCCGCCGAATTGAACAGCTGCTGCAGAATGCTGGTGGCGGCAAGCGGAAGCGAGAACGCAATAATATTGCGCGTAAGCGGCCCGTGAATCATGTCCATCTGGCCGGTTCGCTTTTGTTTTTCCTTTGTCTGCATTTTATAATCCCTTAAACTTACGCAAGGGCGTAACTATTCAGCCCACTTTGCAAAAAAGATGCTTGACTCCGAATATCTACGCAAGCTCCTGTGTTCGAACGAGCTGTGCATATTCCCCATCCAGCTCCATCAGCTGACGGTGTGTTCCCAGCTCCGCGATACGACCACCCTCAATGACAGCAATGCGATCGGCATGTCGTACCGTAGAAAGGCGATGCGCAATGATTATGCTCGTCCTTCCCCGGGAGAGCTTTTCAAAGGTCTTCTGAATCCGTGCCTCCGTGACGCTGTCCAGCGCCGAAGTGGCCTCATCCAGAATCAGAATCGGCGGGTTTTTCAGGAAAATCCGGGCAATCGAAATGCGCTGCTTCTGTCCGCCGGACAAAAGAACGCCCCGCTCTCCCACGTTCGTGTCATATCCATCCGGCATTGCTTCGATGTCTTCTGCAATTTCCGCAAGACGGGCCGCCGTGCGAACCTCTTCCATCGTCGCATCCAGCTTTCCGTAGCGGATATTGTCCGCAATGCTCCCTGCAAAAAGAAATACATCCTGCGAGACCACGCCGATACTCCGATGGAGGGATTCCTGTGTCACCTGCCGCACATCCTGGTCATCCACATAGATGGCACCCTCCGACACATCGTAAAATCTTGGAATCAGCTGGCTCAGTGTTGTTTTGCCGCCGCCCGAGGAGCCGACAAGCGCCAGTGTCTCTCCGGCATGGACTGATAACGAAATATCGTGCAGGACCTCCGGATTCTCCTGATATGCAAATGAAATGTGATCCACACGAATATCGCCGCGCACATTTTCCAGCTCACCAGCGTATTCTGCGTCCTGAATTTCCGGCTGCATATGCATCAGCTCTGCAAAATGATGAAAGCCCGCCATTCCGTTTGCAATCATCTCTGTGGTGCCGGACAGCTTTCGAATGGGGCTGACAAAGGCAGCAACATACAAGCTGAAGGTAATAAGGTCAATTACATTAAGCTGTCCCTGCATGATCAGCGCACCGCCGACGGAAATCACCGCCACGGACAGCATACACAGGAAGAATTCCATCGCCGCATTGAACTCCGCCATCGCCCGGTGGAAACCGAATTTCGCACAGCGATAGCTGGCGTTGGCTTCCTGAAAGCGCCGAAGCTCTTCTGTCTCATTGGCAAACGCCTTTGCCGTGCGCATACCGGAAAGCTCCGATTCAAAATCCGCATTGATGGAAGAAATCGTGCTCTTTACCTGTCGGGACGAATCCCGCATATGGCGTCTGCAGCGGAAAATAACCGCAAAAAAGATCGGTATCATTACCGTCAACACCAACGCCAGCTTCCACTGGATGGTGTACATAATGATCAGGGCACCGACAATGGTGACGCTGGAAATAAAAATATCCTCCGGTCCGTGGTGGGACATCTCTGTCACATCAAACAGATCCGTCGTCAGACGGCTCATCAGCTGTCCCACGCGGTTATGATCAAAAAAGCTGTAGCTAAGCTTCTGAATATGCGCAAATAGATCCCCGCGAATGTCTGCTTCCACTCTCGCGCCGAAATTGTGCCCCCAATAGCAGATGACATAATAAAAGGCAGAGCGAAGCACATACGCCACCGTCACCACCAGCATCACAATCCAGAAGGTCTTCCAGGCATGATCCGGAAGGAGCGTATACATCACCCACCGTGAAACCGCTGGAAAAGCCAGATCAATGGCAGCAATGGCCAATGCACTCACCATGTCCAGATAAAAAAGGCCCATGTGCGGCTTGAAATAAGAAAGCAGCATGCGCAGCTCCGCAAGGCTTCCGTTCGTTGCCCCTTCCTTCTTCCGATTCATTCGATCAACTCCTTTACATATATCCGTTCCACACGGTATTTGATCATACGGCAGGACGCAGGCAGAGTCAACTGCAGCGATTGTGCCGCCAGGACCCGTCACTGGCTACAAAAAAGATCCCTGCCCGGATAAACCGGGCAGGGATCCAATTACAAACCTGCTATTCGATCAAACAGCGAGCAGCCGCAAATTACTTGCCGAGCTGTGCATCGTTGTTGCCGGAGTCAGAGGTGAAGAGCTCCAGCATGTTGATCGGATCATCATAGTCAGCAAGCCAGCCCTCACGAGCTACGTCGAAGTTGCCCTGCTTGCGGTCGTTAAGGAAGGTCTGCCAGTCCTCAACAGTGATCTCCATGGTAACACCGATTACAGCCAGATCCTGCTGGATGGCCTGAGCAATACCCTCGTGGCCTGTTCCCTCGTTGGTGAGGTAGTTGATGTGAATCGGAGTCTCATCGGACAGCGTGTTGTCATCGTTGAACTTGAAGCCTGCTTCCTTCAGAAGAGCAATGGCACCATCAACATCAACCTCTGCGCTGTAGTATCCGAGCTCATCCTCATAAGGGAAGGTGTATGCATCGTCGTTGGCCTTGAACACACCGCCGTGGCCATCGCTCATGCCGGTAGGAACGAAGGACGTAGCTGCCTCCTGCTCGGTCTGTCCGATGGTGTCAATGATGTACTGACGATCGATGAGCTTAGCAAGTGCGCGGCGCTCCAGTGCAGCATCGGTTGCAGTCATGCCCTCGAACATGCTGGAGTTCACATTGAAGCATACATAGTAGGTTCCCATGTTCGGAATAACATGGAAGTCCTCGCCGCTCTTGAGATTCTGGATCTCGTTGGTAGGAACGGTATCTGCATAGTCAATGTCGCCAGCCTGGTATGCTGCAAGGATTGCAGTATCATCTGCGGACAGCATGAAGTCAAGCTCATCTACGGATACATTCTCTGCATCATAGTAGTAAGGGTTCTTGACATAAACCATGGACTCGTTGTGCTTCCACTCCTTCAGAACGAAAGCACCGTTGGAAACAAAGCCTGCCTCAGAAGCCCAGGAACCAGGGTTGGTCTCCCAATCCGAAGCGCTCTCAACAGCAGCCTGCTGTACCGGCATGAATACCGGGAAGGCAAGAAGGCTCATGATGTAAGGGCACTGTGCCTCCAGCGTGAATACAACGGTGTAATCATCCGGAGCCTCAATAGCCAGTTCCGGAGCGGATCCGTCGCCATAGCCCTTGATTACAGAGAACAGATAGGAATAGTCCGAAGCTGTGTTCGGATCTACTGCTCTGTTCCAGGAGTAGATGATATCATTTGCATTCAGCTCAGAACCATCGGACCACTTCAGATCCTTCTTCATGTGGATGGTGTAGGTAAGACCGTCCTCAGAGATTTCCGGGTCACCGTCAGCAAGAGCGGGAACCATGGTGGTGCCGTCCTGATCATAGGTGTAAAGACCTACGAAGGAGTTTGCAGCCAGTGCAGCGCCGTCAACCGTGCTGTTGAGTGCAGGATCCAGATGATCCGGCTCAGAAG
Source organism: bacterium (assembly GCA_963658695.1). Lineage (GTDB taxonomy): Bacteria > Bacillota > Clostridia > Lachnospirales > Lachnospiraceae > CAG-791. The sequence continues at coordinate 6,153 of CAVKRN010000001.1, read as the reverse complement.
CCAGGTTAATCTTCATAACGTCTGCGTTCTCGCCGTTCTTCTTAGCATACATGAAGTACTTGGTGCCGAATACGGTCGCGAAATCGCCGGACCACTCGGTCTTCTCCAGATACAGATCATTGTAGTAGTAGATCGGGAGAACTGCGCCGGTAGCCATGAGCATATCCTCTGCCTCATGGAGCTTAGCTTCGCGCTCCTCCAGATCAGTGGTAACGCGGATGTCTGCGATCAGGTTGTTGAAGTCATCCCACTTCGGAGCGTAGCTGTAGTTGTCAGCGCCCTCAAAGTCCATGAATACAGTATCCTCTGTCGCCTCGTCTGCAGACTCTTCTGCTGTGTCAGCCGTTTCAGAAGCCTCGCTGGTCTCTGCTGCTGCATCCGAAGTTGCAGTCGCAGGAGCAGAAGAAGCATCCGAGCAGCCAGCCAACAGGCTTGCAGACATAACACCTGCAAGCAATGTAGCAATAACTCTCTTTTTCATAACATTCCTCCTCTGAAAAAGTATGAACAGTTTCCCTGGTGACGCCGCCAGGAGCTTGAAACAGGCCTATTGCCTGGAATCAACGTGTATCACTTCACCCAGCACGCAACCTGATGTCCGTTTCCGCGATCGGTCAGTGTCGGACACTCTTCCTTGCAGCGATCGGTTGCATACTTGCAGCGTGTCCGGAACGGGCAACCGCTGGGCATGTGGAGCGGTGAAGGAATATCTCCCTCCAGCACGATGCGGTTGGAGGCTCTTGCCGTCTTCGGATCCGGAACCGGAACCGCGGACAAAAGAGACAGCGTATACGGATGAATCGGATGTTCGTTCAGCTCATCGGCATCGGCGATCTCCACGATCTTCCCCAGATACATAACAGCAATTCTCTGAGAAATGTGATGAACTACCAGAAGGTCATGGGCAATGAACAGATAAGTCACACCCAGCTTTTCCTGGAGCTCTTCGAACATATTGATGACCTGCGCCTGGATGGAAACGTCCAGTGCAGAAACCGGCTCATCGCAAACAATGAACTTGGGATCCACAGCCAGTGCTCTTGCAATACCGATGCGCTGCCGCTGTCCGCCGGAAAACTCATGCGCATAGCGCGTAGCATGCTCAGCGTTGAGTCCCACCAGCTCCATCAGATGCATAATCTTATCATGGCGCTCGCCCTTGGACGAATACAGCTTATGGATATCCAGCGGCTCACCGATGATATCCTCTACGGTCATACGGGGATTCAAGGACGAATACGGATCCTGGAACACCATCTGCATCTGCTTGCGCAGGGGATGAATGTTCTTCTCCGTCACCAGTTCTCCGTCAAAATAAAACTCTCCGCCGGTGGGCTTGTACAAATGCAGAAGCGTGCGGCCAACGGTGGTTTTGCCGCAGCCGGACTCGCCGACCAGTCCCAACGTTTCACCCGGCTTAATGGAGAATGATACACCATCGACTGCCTTCAGCGGAATGGTCTGGAAAAGTCCTTTTTTGATCGGAAAATATTCCTTCAGATCCTTTACCTCTACGAGGTATTCACTTTTCTTGTTCTGATCTGCCATTATGCCTTCGCCTCCTTCGTGCCGTTCTCTTCCTCATACGCCTTTTTCACATTCATCCAGCAGGAAGCGTAATGACCATCCGGCATCTGAAGCTCCTCCGGAACCTGGTCAAGACATACCTTCATCGCGTTCTCACAGCGGGGGCAGAATGCACAGCCCTTAGGCATGGCCAGCATATTGATGGGCGTACCGCCAATGGGGACGAGCTTCTCCTTCATGTTGTCAACGTTCGGAATGGAACGAAGAAGTCCCTTTGTATACTCATGGGAGGGGCGATAGAAAATATCATCCGCCGTTCCTCTCTCGCACACACGACCACCGTACATAACAATGATCTCATCACACATGGAAGCAATGACACCCAGATCGTGTGTAACAAGAATAATGGCCATTCCCAGTTTTTTCTGCAGGTCCTTCATCAGCTCCAGAATCTGTGCCTGAATGGTCACATCCAGAGCCGTAGTCGGCTCATCTGCAATCAGAATGTCGGGTTCGCACGCAAGTGCCATAGCGATCATCACGCGCTGGCGCATGCCGCCGGAATGCTCGAAGGGATACTGCTTGAGCCGGCTCTCCGGCTCATTCACGCCAACCAGCTCCAGAAGCTCAATGGCACGCTTGGTTGCAGCCTCTTTTGTCTTGTACTGTGTGTGAAGGCGAAGTGCCTCCCGCAGCTGCCAGCCAATGGTAAAGGTCGGATTCAGCGATGTCATGGGATCCTGGAAAATAATGGAGCATTTTTCCCCGCGGAAGCCGTCCATCTGACGCTTATTGTATTTCAGGATATCTTCTCCCTTGTAGAGAATCTCCCCTTCGGTCACCTTACCGGTCTCTGCCAGGATCTGCATGATGGAATATGCCGTCACCGACTTTCCGGAGCCGGACTCACCAACTACGCCAAGTACCTTTCCCTTGTCCAGCCGGAAATTCACGCCGTTTACGGCCTGTACCTCGCCGGAATCCGTGAAAAAGGAGGTGTGAAGGTTCTTTACCTCCAGCATTGCCGGCTCATTTGCCGCATTCTGGGCGGCAGTCATATTATTTTTATTGTTCAAATCAGACATGTCCGCATCCTCCCTTAGTTCTTCAGCTTCGGATCAAAAGCATCCCGCAGTGCATCACCCAGAAGGTTAAAGGACAATACAATCAGCACGATGGCAACCGCCGGGAACACGAGCTTGAGCGGATAGGACTGCATACCGGAGCGGGCCGCGTTGGCAAGGGAGCCAAGAGACGGCATCGGAAGCGAAACGCCCAGTCCCAGGAAGGACAGATAGGACTCGGTAAAGATGGCTGCCGGGATCTCCTGCGCAGTCATAATGATGATGACCGACAGACAGTTCGGGAGAATGTGACGCCGGATGATGCGGCTTCCGCTGGCGCCCATGACCTTCGCTGCGAGTACATACTCGTTTTTCTTCAGTGTCAGGATCTGGCCGCGAACAAGTCTTGCCATTCCAACCCAGTAAAGAAGTCCGAATACAATGAACATGGCAACCATGTTATTGCCGAGCTTGCCGATCACCGGTACCGATGAAAAGTCAAACCGCTCCTTGAATACCACAGACAGCAAAATGATGATCAAAAGATCCGGAAGGGAATAGATAATATCTACGATTCGCATCATGATAAGATCCACTCGCCCGCCGGCATATCCGGATATAGCGCCGTACAGCGTACCGATGATCGCCACCATCACAGCCGCAAACACACCGACCAGGAAGGACACTCTCGCACCGTACACCACGCGGATGAAGTAATCACGACAGAGCTCATCGGTTCCCAGAATGTGCGGGAAGATCTTTACATTGTACTTCTCCATGTATGCCTGCTCCAGCTCGGAGTACTCAAACGGTCCCAGGTTCGCTGCTCTCTTGTCACGAACACCTTCCACCGTGATGATCTCCTCGTAGCTGTAGGGAACAATCATCGGAGCAAAAATCATGGTAAGAATAACCAGAACAAGAACCACCGTCGCGAACATCGCCAACGGATTTTTGCGAAGCCGGCGGAAGCCATCCTTTAAGAATGTGGTGGATTCTGCCATTACATCCTGCTGCTTCTTCTCTTCGTCGGTTGCCTTTTCAAATTTCGCAGGGTCCATCTGCAGGCTCAAAAGCCGCTTCTTTGGTGTGGGAATATCGTAATTCTGCGCCATTATTGTATCTCTCCTCAATCCTTCTTTAATCCAATGTAATTCGCGGATCCACCAGCTTATAGACAAGATCGCTGACCAGGTTCATCAGGATCATGATGAATGCAAGGAAAATGGTGGTTCCCATAATCATCGGATAGTCACGGTTCGTGATGGAATCCACGAACTTGGATCCAAGGCCGCCGATGGTAAAAATTTTCTCTACCACAAGAGAGCCCGTCACAATGCCGGCAATCAAAGGACCGACATAGGTAATGACAGGAATCAGCGCATTGCGCAGTGCATGCACGAAAACGACCTTCCCCGGCCGTACACCCTTTGCTCTTGCGGTGCGGATGTAATCCTGCCCCAACACATCCAACATACTGGTCTTCGTGAGACGCGTAATGTACGCCATCGGAGAAAGGGAAAGGGCAATGATCGGAAGAACATAGTTCGAATTGGTTGTGCTCCATACCGGAACCCATCCCAGCTGAATACAGAACACCAGCAAAAGGAAGGAGGCCGCCACGAAACTGGGCATTGCCGTAAAGAGTGTTACAAAGAAAATAATCACATGGTCCGGCCATTTATTTCGATTCAGAGCTGCAATACATCCCAGTACAAGACCGCAGATCAGTGCAACCACGACAGCCAGAAGGCCAAGCTTTGCCGAAACAGAAAAGGATTCAAAAATGGTCTGTGAAATGCTGCGTCCCGTCTTCAGAGAAACGCCAAAATCTCCATGAAGCAGATTCTTCATGTAATTAACAAACTGGACACCCACAGGCTGATCCAAACCGTAGCGGGCATTGAGTGCCTGCATAACCGCTTCCGACTTTGCCTTCTCACCGTTAAACGGTCCGCCCGGAACAGCGTTCATCGTAAAAAAGGTAATGAAGCAGATCAGGAACATGGTCACGATTGCCAAAAGCACTCGCTTCACAACATACTTAGCCAATTCTTTTTCCTCTCTTGTAAAAAATCCATAACTCACCCGGTGCGCCTGCCGGATGGCATGTGCACCGATTAAAAACATTTGTCCTTGAGCAAAAGACAAATGGCATTTTACGATGAAAATGACTGAGTGTCAAACTTTTCGGTCAAATTTAAGGCCAGAGGATATACAGAAGCCAGCCAGCGACGGGTTCTGGTCCTTACGAATTGCTGTAGCGGTAAAAGAGCTCGGCCACCCGTCCGATCATTTCACCGCCGCCTGCCTGATAGGAATAGACAGACAACGCAAACGGCGTTTGGGCGAATACGATCCCGGCGTTGTGGTTATAGCCGTCGCGAAGGCCGTATTTTTGCGCAATAGTAACGTCAGATATGTATGCCTTAAAGTACTCTCCCGGCTGTGCCGCCTTGAGGTAGCCCAGCGCATCTGCATACTCGGACTGATGCTGGTAAAGGTAGGCTGCGCAGTCCATCATCATCCGTGCACAGAAATAGTTGTGGTGATAATAGGAGCTGTCGATTTCTGCATCGGAAAGCGTGAAATACTTGCGCATGTTCTGCTTCACAACGTCGTAGCTGCCCAGGTTGTCCATCATCGCTTCCGAAAGCTCGTTGTTGGAAAACTCCAGGCTCTGGTGATGGCATTCCGAAAGCGGCGTCGTGGTTCCCGGCACGATGGTGTCACCTGTTATGGTCCCTGCTGTCTCCATATCATAATACAGAAGGTTCAGAGGCAGTTTGTAGGTACTGCAGGCATCCCACTGCTTGAGTTCGTTGTAGTAGAACACCTCACCTGTCACAAGGTTCTCATAGGCCACCGCAAAGTTGCTGCTGTTAAGCCCCCGCTCCTGCATGAAGGCCTTCACCAGTTCCTTGGCCTCCTCGGTTCCCGTCATGGCACTGCCAAGGTCTTCCATCTGTGTGGTTGTAACCTCCGCTTCCTGGGGATCGGCAGAATCACTTTCCTCTTCTTCCGTAGATTCCGCCTCCTGCTCTTCCTGCGTTTTTGTATCTTCCTCGGCCGGCGTAAGCGATTGTGCCTCAGCGCCTTCCGGAATGGAAGACCACCCTCTTGATGCCGAGCTACTCTCTGCGGCATTTCCGGATTCGGCTTCGGCCAGAACACCGGCAGCGCTCCCAACAGTATCTCCGGCGCTCTTTTTAGAAGCACTTCCCGTCAAAGTCTGACAGCCAGTCAGAAATACCACGCAAAAAAGCAGAAGAAGGAACGGAGTTCTCCTCTTTCTGCTTTGCTTCTTAGAATTTACTACGCCTCGATATCTGCTTTGCTTCAATGACATTTTCTCCTAGGTCGTCGGCCGATTGCATCGTGCCTGCCAAGCGGTGAATACTGACGAGAAAGTGAACTGCAACCACGCCGTGGGGCTTCCGTCAGGAATGGGCGGTGCTCATGTTTTCCTCGCAGGGATTCTCTATGAATGTCCCAGATTCACCAAACGCCCGATTCGCGCAAAACTCGTCCGTCCGTGGCCTTCCTTTGGAAGGCTCACGTC